>JBBQEF010000538.1:0-1508 GCA_038320445.1 Mycobacteriales bacterium | reverse complement strand
GGCCTCCGCAGCGCCGGCCTACACCGCGCCGGCCTTCACCGCGCCGGCCTTCACCGCGCCGGCCTCCGCATTGACGGCCTCAACCGCGCCGGCCTCCGCCGCGCCGGCCTCCGCCGCGCCGGCCTCCGCAGCGACGGCCGTCCTCGGCGCCGTCGGCGAAGCCCTGCGCAATTCCAGGGCCGCGGCCGGGGGTGGGCAGGGTCGCCCGGTGTCCCGCAGCGTCACCGCACGGATGCTGGGCACCGGCATCCGCATCGCAGTCCGTGACGACGGGATCGGTTTCGATCCCGCCAGCGTCTCGGCCGAGCGTCTCGGCATCGCCAGGAGCATCCTCGACCGCATGCAGCGCGTGCCCGGCGGTGCGGCCGCAGTCTGGTCGCGGCCGGGCGAGGGCACCGAGGTCGTCGTGTCCTGGTCGCCCGAGGCCGGGGCCGAGGCCCCGGGCGCCGCAACACAGCAGCCCGCCGCACCGCCCGCCGCACCGCCCGCCGCACCGCCCGCCGCACCGCCCGCCGCACCGCCCGCCACACCGCCGGCCAGAACGCCCGCCACACCGACCGCGCCGCTGCCCGTCCCGCTCCTGGTCACCCTGCCCCGGAGCCTCGCCCTGGTCCTCCTCGCGGTCTTCACCGCGGTGCACCTGCTGCTGGCATTCGGCGACCCAGGCCCGGCGGGAGTCCAGCCCCTGACGGCGCTTGGTCTGACCCTGATCGTCGCCGCGGCGGCCTGGCTCATGGTCGTGGTCCCGGATCCGATTCCCCGCCTGGCCCCGGTCGGGGTGATCGTGCTCGCCAGCTCGGGGGCGGCGCTCGCCTCCGCGGCCGTCGCTCCGGCATCCGCCCCACCGTTTGCGCACTGGGCGTTCGGCGCCGTCACCCTGCTGCTCGTTCTACTGGCCACCCGCGGGCGCCCCCGCGCGGCCTGGGTCGGCTACGGCCTGCTCGTCGTCGTCGGACTCGCCTGGGCGCTGCTGAACGGCCTGACCGTCGCAGACGGCCTCGCGCTCGTTGTGCGACACGCGGCCACGCTGCTCGCCGGGACACTCTTCGCCGTCGCGCTCGCTCGCTCGATTCTCGCCCTGGCCGTGCTCAACCGGGAGCGCGCGGTGTCGATCGCGGCCACGGCGAGCGACGTTGCCGCCCTCACCGAGCGGGAATCGGAGCTCGCCCGCGTGAACGCCCTGGCCCGACCGGCCCTCGAGCGCCTCGCCGGCGGGGAGACGCTCGACCCGTCGCTCCGCGCCGAGTGCCGCATCGTCGAGGCCACCCTGCGCGATGCCATCCGGGCCAGGGCGCTCTTCGTCGAACCCGTGATCACGGCCGCCCGCGCCGCCAGGCTCCGCGGCGTCGATGTGACCCTCCTCGACGACTCCGGTGGCCGGCCGCCGATCCGCCTCGACGCCGTCGCGACGATCATCGCCGCCGAACTCGACGCGCTTGCGCTTGGCCGCCTGACCGCACGCCTACTCCCGCCCGGCCGTGACAGCATCGCCACGATCGTCATCGACG
>JBBQEF010000537.1:0-1511 GCA_038320445.1 Mycobacteriales bacterium | reverse complement strand
TTGTGGCGCGGTCGTCCACAGGGTGCTGACCTCGGCCCGATTCTGTCGGTGGGCGGTTGTAGCGTCTGGCCATGTCAGTCGAACAGGCGTTCGATCCGAGGTCATCGGCGGTGGCTGGTGACCTCGCGGCGATCCTTGACGCCGCGGCGCGCCTGGCCGCTGACCCGGTGTGGGAGGTCCCCAGCGGCGAGCTCGCGGGCATGCTGCGCGGGGTTGAGACCGCCACGCGGATGCTGGACTCCGCCAGGCTGCGCCTGATCGCCGAGGTGGAGGACCGGGGGGTCGCCCTGACCGACGGGGCGGTGTCGTCTGGGCGGTGGGTCGCGGAGGTGACCGGGTCGACGCCGGCGATGGGCGTGCGCGCGGTGGGCACCGCTGCCGCGCTGCGCCGGTGGTTCCCGGCGACCGGGTCGGCGCTGGCGGCGGGGCGCGCGGGCGTGTGGCACGCCGAGCGGGTCATCGCCGCGCTGGACCCGCTGCGCCCCCGTGTCCCACCGGGCACCCTCGAGGGTGCCGAGGCCCATCTGCTGGGACTCGTCGACGTCCTCGACTCGCGGGGCTTTCTCCGGGCCTGCGCGACGATGGTCGCAGCCGTGGACCCCGACGGCCCTACGCCCGAGGACGACGAGGACCCCGCGCGGGGCAACGAGCTGCGGATCGGCGAGGCCGGGTCAGCTGGGCGCCGCCGGGTCACCGGGTGGCTCGACGACACCTCCGCCGCGGTCCTGCTCTCGGCGCTGACCCCGCTGGCCGCACCCGGGGCCTTGACCGGCAGTTCCGCCGGTGGCGGACCCGGTGGGGACCGAACGGTTCCCGGTGGCTCGGTGCCCAGGGCCGCGGGGGACGCGGCGGTTGGTGAGCCGCCCGCCGGGTCGGGGCGCCGTCGGGCTGCCGGAAGGGACCGGCGGACGGCGGCGCGCCGGATGGCAGATGCGCTCCTCGGGCTGGTCCGGATCGCCCTGGCCAGCGACCTGCTGCCCGATCAGGGCGGGGCCCGTCCCGCGGTGACAGTCACGGTGGCTCTGGAGACGCTTCGCGCCGACACCGCCGGGGTCGCGACGCTGGACTGGGGCGGTCCGATCAGCGCGAGGACCGCCCGGCTGCTGGCCTGCGACGCGCGGGTCGTGCCTGTTGTCCTCGGCGGGGCTGGTCAGCCCCTCGACGTCGGCCGGGAGCGGCGCACCGTGCCAACCGCGCTGCGCCGGGCGCTGGTCGTGCGCGATGGCGGGTGCGCCTATTCCGGCTGCGGAGCCCCTGCCGGGTGGTGTGACGCCCACCACATCGTCCACTGGGCCCGCGGCGGGGTCACCGGTCTGGGCAATCTCGTCATGCTCTGCGGTGCCCATCACCGGCTCACCCACGCCTCGACCTGGGAGATCGGCATCGACCCGGGTACCGGGCACCCCCGCTTTCGCCCACCCCGCCATGTCGACCCCCAGCAACGCTGGCGGCCGTCGCACAACACCCCGAGACCACACCGAACGTGAGCACCGCTGAGCACCGAGCATGTC
>JBBQEF010000536.1:0-1512 GCA_038320445.1 Mycobacteriales bacterium | reverse complement strand
GCCACCCGCACGATCGTCGTCCGCACCCGGGCTTGACCCTCCCCGTACGGGAGAGCGGAGCGTCACCGCCATGACGACGCTGATCGAGATCCCGGCCCGTGACGTCCTGACCGTCGACGGGGTCGGTTCCCCCGAGGACGCCGCGTTCACCGCCGCCGTCCGTGCTCTCTGTGCCGTGCGCTCGGCGCTCGGCGGCCGCGACGACGTGCCGCTGGAAGGCAGCTACGCCCAGGACGGTGACCCGTCGGCGTTCGACCTCGACGCCCCCGGCGGCTGGCACTGGCGGTTGCTGCTGCCGGCGCCTCCACACACGCAGGCCGAGGCGGTGGGCACGGCCGCGGCCCGGTTCGGTGCGCCGGTGCTGCTGCGCAGCGCCGGGCCGGCGGTGGCGGCCGAGCTGCTGCACTGCGGCCCGTACGCCGAGGAGGGCCCGTCGCTCGCGGCGCTCTACGCGTTCGTCACCGGGCGGGGCCTCACACCGGCCGGTCCGCACACGGAGGTGTACCTGACCGATCCGCGCGTCGTGGAGCCGGTGGAGCTACGGACCCTGCTGAGGGTGCCGGTGTGCCGCCCCACCTGATGCCGATCGGCGCGTTCGCACGCCTGTGCCGCCTCACGGTCAAGGCGGTGCGGCACTACGACGCCGAAGGGCTGCTGGTGCCCGCGCAGGTCGACCCCCACTCCGGCTACCGCTACTACCGTGCCGACCAGGTGGCCACGGCCACGACGATTGCGCTGCTCCGCGGCCTCGACGTGCCGCTCCCCGTGGTGCGCGAGGTGCTGGCCGCGCCCGACGCCGTCGCCGTCGCGGGCGTTCTGGGGGCGCAGCGCGACCGGTGGGCGGCCGAACTGGCTCGTCGCGAGCAGGTGCTGCGGTCCCTCGACGGGCTGATGCACCGACCCGACCGCGTATGCTACGACGTCGTCGTCGCCGATCGGAAGCCCGTCCGGCTGGCCGGCGTCACCGGTCCGGTGCGGGCCGAGGCGTTGGACGCGGACACGGGCGCCCTGTGCCGGCGGGCGATGACCCGCGGCACCGGTGCGCTGGTGGCCGTGTTTCCGCTCGACCTGGCCGACACCATGACCGTCTCGGTCGGCCTGCCGAGCCCCGATGGCGACACGCTGCTGCCGGGCGGTGCCTGGGCCGCGACCCTGCACGTCGGGCCCTATGCGGGGCTGCCGCTCGCCTACGCCGCCCTGATGGAGCACGTCCGCGAACGCGGGCACACGGCGACCGGGCCGGTGACCGAGACCTACGTGGCCGACCCGGGCACGGCCGTGCCCGCGGAGCTCGTCACGCGGGTGGCCGTGGCCGTGGGTCCGTGAGTTCCGACGTCAGCGGCAGGATCCCGACCCTAGCGGCGGCGGGCCGTGCGCTGCACGCTGCGCATCTTCGCCCCGGCGGGCATCGGGCCCTTCGGCATCGCCTGGGCGCGGGAACCGAGCGCGGCGAGGCGCTTCTCGATGGTGTCCATCTCGGCGGGGGTGATGTTGCGCGGCAGCTTCGTCATG
>JBBQEF010000535.1:0-1545 GCA_038320445.1 Mycobacteriales bacterium | reverse complement strand
GGCGCCGGTGGCCAGGACGGAGTAGAGGCGCTCGAAGAACAGCCGCGCGAGACCGGTCTCAATCTCGGTGGCCGTGCCGATCACCGCGCGGGCGCCCGCGGTGAGGAACGCCATCGGCAGGCCGTCCAGGTTGTCGCCCGGCGCGACCGCCAGCAGCGCGGTCTCGCACGCCGACAGGGTCACCAGGCGGCAGCCCGCGAGGTTCCACTCGGCGATCTCCCATGCGGCGAGCAGGCCGTCGTCGTCCGCTCCCGGGTGCAGCAGGACGCTGTGGAAGTCGGGCGCGGTCGGGTCGAACTCCCCGTGCGTGGCCAGGTGCAGGTGGCGGGCCGACGGGGCGTGTGAGCGCAGCGCGGCCACCGTCGCCTCGTCGTCGACGAGACAGGTGCCGCCTAGTGCTCCGTCTGCGATTTGTCGTGGCAAGTCGTAGCGTGTCAGTCATGCCTGCCGCTGCTGCCGCGTTGGAGATGACCTGTGATCAGCGTGTCGCGCTGGAGCGGATGGCGCGTTCGTCGGTGTTGCCGCATCGGACGGTGGTGCAGGCCCGGGCGTTGGTGTGGGCCGCGGACGGAACGGCGAACGAGGAGATCGCCCGCCGCGCGGGGGTCGATTCCGACGCGGTGCGCCGGTGGCGGCGCCGGTTCGCCCACGCCGGGGTCGACGGGGTCGGGAAGGTCGCCAAGGGTCGGGGGCGCAAGCCCTGGCTGCCGGCCGGGACCACCGAGCGGGTTCTGACCGCGACCCGGGAGCACCCGCCGCCGGGCGGGGCGACGCACTGGACGACCCGGTCGATGGCCGCGCACATCGGGATCGGGAAGGACGCGGTGGCCCGGATCTGGGCCGATCACGGCCTGCAGCCCTGGAAGGTCGACACATTCAAGATCAGCAACGATCCGCGGTTCGAGGACAAACTCGTCGACGTCGTCGGTCTCTACCTCGACCCGCCCGCCCGCGCGGTGGTGTTCAGCTTCGATGAGAAGACCTCGTGCCAGGCGCTGGACCGCACCCAGCCCTCGCTGCCCATGAAGAAGGGCAGGGCCGCGACGATGACCCACGACTACAAGCGCAACGGCACCATCGACCTGTTCGCCGCGATGGACATCGGCACCGGGCAGGTGCACACCCACCTGCGCAAGGGGCACGCCGCAGTCGATGTGCTCGCCTTCTTCAAACAGATCGACGCCACCGTGCCCCGCGAGTTGGACGTGCACGTCGTGTTGGACAACCTCTCCGCGCACAAGGCGCCCGCGGTCACCGAGTGGCTGGCCCGCCCGCGCCAGTCACGTTGGCATCTGCACTTCATCCCGACCAGCAGCTCGTGGCTCAACCTGATCGAGCGCTGGTTCAAGGAACTGACCGACAAGCGGCTGCGCCGCGGGGTGTTCACCAGCGTCGCCGAACTCAGCGAAGCGATCACCACCTGGGCCGAGCACTGGAACCTCGACCCCCGCCCGTTCGTGTGGAAGGCCACCGCCCAGGACATCATCGCCAAGGTCGCCCGTGGCCGGGCCACCCTCCACCAGCTCAAAACAGCGACGGACCACT
>JBBQEF010000534.1:0-1558 GCA_038320445.1 Mycobacteriales bacterium | reverse complement strand
CCTGCACGTTGGCGCCCATGACGAGATTAGGTCTGCGAGTGCGGTCCTGGACCCGGGCGGCCCACCGTCGTTGCAGCGCCAAGCCGGCTTAGGGCCTGCGATTATTTAAAGTCGTCGCGGTCGGGTGTGTCGAGTGCGGGGTTGAGCGAGTAGTTCCAGTCGCCATGGAAGGTGTGGCGGGTGAGGATCCCCTTTGTTTCCAACGCTTTGATCTGTTTGTCGGGGATCTCGACGCCGGTGGGGTAGATGGCGGTGTCGAGCTCGGCGTGGACCTTCAGTCCGCTGGCGGTGGTGGTCGCGGCGATGGTCTCGACGATGACGTCGTGGCCGGTCAGCGGCCGCCCGCGCCAGTTCATCGAGATGTGGGAGAAGAGCCGGTGTTCGATCTTGTTCCACTTTGATGTGCCAGGTGGCAGGTGGCACACGGTGATCCGCAGGCCCGTGCGGGTAGCCAGGGCGGCGAGCTCGGTCTTGAAGAGCCTGGAACGTGAGGCGTTGGAACCGCCACCGTCGGCGCTGATCAACAGCGCGGTGGCGCCGGGATAGGCGGGCGCGCCCACAGCGGTCCACCAGCGTTCGATGGTGGCCACGGCGAACGCGGCGGTGTCGTGGTCGGTGCCCACACCGACCCACCCGGTGTCGGCGGCGATGTCGTAAACCCCATACGGGTTGGCCTTGCCCAGCTTGGGGTCGATGAAGTCGTGGACCTTGACCTTGACCGGTTCCCCGGCTGGTGACCACTCCCGGCCCCCGTTCTTGTAGTCCCCGACGAGCTCCTTCTTCTTGGTATCAACAGAGATCACTGGGTTTGAGTCGTCCATGTGCGACTGGGCCTGGTCGGCCAGGTAGGCGAACTGGGCGTCGCGGTCGGGGTGCTGGCCACCCTCGGTGGTCTTGGCGTTGGCCTGGAGGCTGTACCCCATCTCGTGCAGCAGCCGGCGGACCACGAAGTCACTGACCCGGTGACCGTTCTCGGTCAACGCCGCAGCCAGGGACCGGGTCGACTTCGAGGTCCACCGCAGCGGCGACATCGGATCCCCACGGGTGACCGGGTCGACCAACGCCTCCAACGCCGCTTTCAGCTCACCGTCGTGCTCCTCGGCCCTCTTACGACCCCCACCAGGGCGGCGGGACTTCACCACCGACGCCGAATCCAAACCCGCCGCCTCGCTGCGGCCCCGACGCACCGTGTCCGGCGCCACCCCCGCCGCCGCAGCCACGACCGCCACAGCACCGGCGCCCAACTCGGCGGCCTCCGCCCCCAACCACAACCGGCGCTGAAGCTCACTCAGATGCGGCCGCAGCACCTGGTAGCGCCGCGCCAACGACTCCTCCAGGTCCGCCATAGCACAACCGTAGCCGCCACAAACGCGAAAACGACGTTAATTCATCGCGAACCCTAACATCCCCGCCTCGCTAGAACCGGTGGTCGAGCAGCCAGTGGCCTGGTCGGGCGACGGTGCGAGCCAAAGGTCCGCCCGCATCGCCACGCACCGCCGCGCCAGCTCCGCGGTCTGCGGGTACTCGTCCTTGTCGATCATGTTCTTGTCGACGCATT
>JBBQEF010000533.1:0-1566 GCA_038320445.1 Mycobacteriales bacterium | reverse complement strand
GTCTGGCACATGTTGGAGTCGCCGACGATGACGTGGAGCCGGCGGTACCGCTCCGCGTCGGCGTGCGGTTCGTCCCTGGTGTTGATGATCGGCCGTGACCGGGTGGTGGCCGATGAGACGCCCTCCCAGATGTGCTCGGCCCGCTGGCTGACGCAGTACACCGCCCCACGCGGGGTCTGCAGCACCTTGCCGGCGCCGCAGATGAGCTGCCGGGTGACGAGAAACGGGATGAGTATGTCGGCCAGCCGGGAGAACTCACCGTGCCGACCGACCAGGTAGTTCTCGTGGCAGCCGTAGGAGTTGCCGGCGGAATCGGTGTTGTTCTTGAACAGGTAGATGTCGCCGCCGATGCCCTCGTCGACGAGCCGGCGCTCGGCGTCGACGAGCAGGTCCTCCAGGATCCGCTCCCCCGCCTTGTCGTGGGCCACGAGCTGGGCCAGCGAGTCGCACTCGGCCGTCGCGTACTCGGGGTGGCTTCCGACATCCAGGTAGAGCCGCGCGCCGTTGCGCAGGAACACGTTCGACGACCGACCCCAGGAGACGACACGGCGGAACAGGTAGCGCGCCACCTCGTCCGGGGAGAGGCGTCGCTGGCCGTGGAAGGTGCACGTGACCCCGAACTCGGTCTCGACACCGAAGATCCGCCGCTGCATCCGTCCAGCGTAGGCGGAGACGGGCCGCCGTGGGGCAACCACGGCCGAGCCGGGCCTCACAACCGGCCCGCCCGGACAGGCCCCGCCCGCTCCAGGTCCGTAGTCTCGGCGCGGTGATCTCCTGGCTCCGGCGTGCCGCCGACGGTGTGAACGACACCGACCGCGCGATCTCGCGAGCGGTGTCCGGATTCCCCCGCAGCCCCGCCGACGGGGCGATGAAGGGCATCTCGACCGCCGCGAACCACAGCCTGTTGTGGTTCACGGTCGCCGCCCTGCTGGCCGCCCGCCGGGGGGCCACACGCAAGGCGGCGGCGCGGGGGCTGCTCTCGATCGGGCTGGCCAGCGCGGCCGCGAACGCCGTGTTCAAACCGGTGTTGCCCCGCCGCAGGCCGGCCGCGGGCGAGCTGCCCGCCTACCAGCAGATCGCGAACCCGCCGACGTCGTCGTCGTTCCCGTCCGGGCACGCGGCGTCGGCGGCCGCGTTCGCCACGGCGGTGGCGATGGAGAGCCCCCGCATGGGCCTGGTGGTGGCCCCGCTCGCTGCGTCCGTGGCCTACTCGCGCGTGCACGTCGGCGTGCACTGGATGTCCGACGTGGTGGCAGGCGCCGCGATCGGCAGTGGCATCGCGTGGTTGACGCAGCGCTGGTGGCCGGTCCGCGAGCACGACGAGGCCCGTGCCCGCCCGCTCGACACCGTGCCCGCGCTGCCCGGGGGCCAGGGCCTCGTGATGGTGTCCAACCAGCGCTCCGGCGACGGCGTCCGCGACCCGGCTGCCGAGCTGCGGGCAGCGCTGCCCGCCGCCGTCGTGGTGCGCGCCGAGCCCGATCGCGACCGCGACGAGCAGCTCGACGCGGCCGTCACCGCAGCGGGCGACGCCGTGCGGGCCATCGGCGTGGCCGGCGGCGACGGGAC
>JBBQEF010000532.1:0-1567 GCA_038320445.1 Mycobacteriales bacterium | reverse complement strand
GATCGCCACGAGGGGGGCGGGGGCCGGGACCCTCCGCGGTACCGCGGCCCGGCCCGACCAGGCGCCGCGCACGGCGAGCGCGGCCACGAGCAGGCCGCCCACGGCCAGCACGAGCGTCGACACGCCCTTTCCCGCGATCTCGGGCGGCACCGTGCTGAACGTCGGGGTGAACCAGTTCGACGCGTACGGCCACACGTTGTACCCGGTCAGCGCGAGCGCACCGAGCCCCGTGACGGCGGCGAGCCCCACCACGAATCCCCGGTCCCGTTCGCGCAGCGGCGTCGCGGCGAAGGCGACCAGGCCGAGCAGCAGGACGGCGGCGCCGATGCCGGCGAGGTCGCCGAAGTGCTGGGTCCACTTCGTGGGCGTGAACGTCATCGCGACCAGTGCGAGCCCGAACCCGGCCACCAGCCGGCGGGCGGGCCCGCTCGCGATCCCGGCGCGGTTGCGCCGCAGGACCCACACCAGCCCGGCCGCCGCCAGCAGCGTGAACAGCACGGCGGCCCGCTTGCCGATCGACGCCTGGAACGAGCCGGGCTCCAGCAGGTTCGCGTACCGCTCGTACTCCTGGTACCAGTTCAGCCCGCCGCCGATCAGCGCGCGGACCCGGGTGCCCTCGAGCACCGCGGCGAGGCTCTGGTCGGAGACCATGAGCAGCACCGCCGCCGACGCCGCCGCGACGCACGCGACGACCAGCGGTGCCCCGCGGGACCGGAGCAGGCGCACGAGCGGCGCCAACCCGGCCAGCAACGGCGTGAAGGCGATCAGCCCGCCGGGGGTCAGCGCCGTGGTGACGCCGGCCAGCAGCAGCCCGACGGCGACCGGCAGCATCCGGCGCGTCGCGATCGCCCGCTCGACGGCCAGGAACACGCCCAGCACGCCGACCGCGACCCACGGCTCGGGGCGCAGGCCCAGGTTGTAGGGGATCCACCAGGTGCCGAACGCGAGCGCGGCCAGCCACGGCCGTGCGAACCGGCCCAGCCGCGGCACCACGCCGCGCGAGAGCAGCGCCCAGGCCACGAGCCCGAGCAGGGTGGAGGGCAGCCGCATCCACAGCGTGGAGTCGCTCACCCCGGACCAGGCGTGGAACACGTCGTAGAACCAGCTGAACGGGGCCTCGGGCGCGTTCAGCCAGCGGTAGACGTTGCCGATGAACCCGTTCTCGCCCCGGCTGCGGATGATCCCGGAGATGTAGCCGTCGTCGACGGTGAGCGAGCCGATCACCCACCAGACCGCGAGCAGTGCGGTGACGGCGAGGTCCGCGGGCCAGCGGCGCCGCCGGCGCCCGTGAGACGCGGACGACCGCGGCGAGCGCCGGACCGGGCCGTCGGCGCGGCGCAGGGCCACCAGCATCCCGAGCAGCGCGAGCACGCAGACCGCCGCGATCGCGGCCTTGAGCGGGGAGATCGCGGTCTGGAAGCGGGTGTCGGCGGTGAGGGTGAGATCGACGCCCGAGCGTGCGTCGGTGAAGGCGCCCGCGACGTCGGGGCGCACGTCGCCGTCCCGGGTGACGACGGTCCGGCCGGCCACGGTGATCGTGGTCCGTCGTGGATCCGACGCCACGGTG
>JBBQEF010000531.1:0-1568 GCA_038320445.1 Mycobacteriales bacterium | reverse complement strand
TGTGCCGCCGGGCCGACTACAACCGCTTCCTGGACATCTGCACGGCGACCGGCGGCCGGCGGCCGTCTGCCGATGAGGTCGACGCTCTGCTGGACGCGGAGCGCTTTGACATCGCCAGCCGCGCCCAGCGACGCCACTCGGCCGCGTTTCGAGACCTCCCAGACGGCGCGTTCGTGCTCGAGGAGGGAGAGCCGTGGCTGGTGAGCGGCAAACGGCTGCTACGGTGGACACCCGACGGCTACGTGTCACCGAGGCCCCGGCCGGCCGGTGATGCCGTGGTGATCACACCGCCCATGCTCGTCGCGGTGCTGCGGCGGGGCTGGAATCCCCTCGTCCCGCTCGTGCACCCGTCTGCCGGCGTCCTCTCTGAGCATGCAGATCCGCATACCTCAGGCAATCAGCCCGTCAGTAGCTGAACACGGTCGCGCCCTCGCCGACGAACTCCCACAGCGGTGTTGCGCCGGCGATGCGCGCGTTCGGCACGATGTTTTCGTGGTCGAGCCTGCGCGCGTCGAAGCAGATCGGGCACGCGTAGAGCTCGCCGCCGCCCTCGGCGAACTGCGCAAAGAGCTTCGCGACGGGCGGGGCGCCGGCGGTTTCGATCGCGTCCGCGTACCCCGGGATCGCGAGCCTCACAGCCTCCTTGGTCAGGAACATCACCACGTCCTTTCCCGCGGCCAGCCCCGCGGTGCCGACGAGGAATGCGACCGTCACCCGGTCGGCGTCCTCATGGCCGGTCGTGAGGTTGATCACCGCCCTGCCGTTCGTCTTTTCATCCACCGAATCCTCCCCCCAAAGCACGATCGGTCGTTCTCCGGCGAGATCATACGACCGGTCGTGCTACCTTGTCAACGATGGCAACCACACCCACCTCACCCCACCGCCGTGCGGACGGCGAGCGCAGCCGGCAGGCGATCCTCGAAGAGGCGGCCCGGCTGGCCACCGTCGAGGGACTCGAGGGACTCTCGATTGGCCGCCTGGCGAGCGCGGTCGGCATGAGCAAGAGCGGGCTCTATGCGCACTTCAAGTCAAAGCTGGAGCTGCAGCTGGCGACGATCGAGACCGCGGACACCGTGTTCCGCCGTGAGGTGGTGGATCCGGGACTGGCCGCGCCGGCGGGCACCGCCCGCGTGCTGGCGCTCTGCGACGCATTCCTGTCCCACGTCGAACGCGGTGTCTTTCCAGGCGGCTGCTTCTTCGCGGCGGTCGCCGCCGAGATGAACGTGCGGCCGGGGCCGGTCCGCGACCGGATCGGCGAGTTCGCCAGCGGGTGGATGGGGGCGATCGAGGGCGGGATCCGCGAGGCGCAGTCGCTGGGCCAGATCTCGGCCGAGACCGACTCCACCCAGCTCACGTTCGAGACCAACGCCATGCTCGTTGCAGCGAACCTCGCGTTCCCGCTCTTCGGCGAACCCGGGATCCTCGACCGGGCGCGCATCGGAGTGCGCGAGCGGCTGCGCGCAGCGTCGGACAACAGGCTCGACGTGAGGGCCGACGGTTCATTCACCGCTCTCACCGCCACCAGCCTGGGGTAGTTCGAGCGGGGCTTTGAATGGCCCGATCGGGTT
>JBBQEF010000530.1:0-1572 GCA_038320445.1 Mycobacteriales bacterium | reverse complement strand
TGGTGAATGGTCGGCGTCGGTGACGGGAGGGAGGTGTGGTTGTGCGGAACTGGCGTTGGGGCTGAGCGGTGAATGGTCTGCATCGGAAACGGGAGGGAGGTGCGGTCGTGCGGAACTGGCGTTGGGGCTGAGTGAAGTCGTCGGTGAACGGATCGGAGGGGGGCCGGGATCATCGGCCTGGAACCGGATGGGAGTGGTGAGGCATCAGGTGGACTCACCCGAGCCGTAGGGCGGTGCAGCGCCACACGGCGGCGGGATCGGGTTGCTCGAAACGCGCGGCGAGAGCGCGCACCCGGCCGTCGATGTCACACACCGCGGTGACCTCGGCGGCACCGGGTCGTGGGATGCAGACCAGCATCCGCACGACCCGGGCGGGTGCGCGCACCCGCCGCTGGTGGGTCGCCACGCGCCAGTAACGCAGCGTGGCGGCGTCGAAGTGGTGCCCGAGATGGGCCGACGGGCGCCGTCCGTCGAGCACCTCCATCGCGAGACGCACGGTGCCGGCGAGCACCCGGCGCACGCGTTCGGCGTCGGGAGGCCGGGGCGTGGTCGCGACGACCGGGACCGGCTCCGGCGGAACCGGGACGGCCGCGGCCGTGCGCGGTTCGGGTTCGTACCGCATCCGCCGCAGGCGGGGCGCCGGTGGGGCGACCGGCCGGGGCGCGACGAGCGTCGTGGTCATGGCGGCAGCGTGCGCGTCCCGAGGGCGCTGCCGGGTGCGGTTGGACCGGTACGTCACCGGACGGTATGGAGGCGAACGTTCCATCGACGTAGGGTCGAGGGCATGACCGGACCGGAGCCCGCGGTCCTCGCCGGGCTGCTGACCCGTGCCGGGCAGGCCGTCGGCCGTTTCCATCGCCGGGCCGCCGCCGGGCACGGTCTCACCTCCACGGCGATGGGCGTGCTCGCCGCCCTGTCGCGCGGTGCCGGGGCCTCGCACCGGGAGCTGGCGGCACGGCTCGGTGTCTCCCCGGCCACGCTCACACCCGTGATCGACACTCTGGACGCCGCAGGTGACCTCGTCCGCGACCGCGATCCCGCCGACCGGCGCGTGGTCCGCGTCTCGATCACGGAGTCCGGCCGCGAGCGGATCGCCGCGGCGTCGGCCGCGGTGGAGGCGGCGGTCGCCGGGCGCATGCCGCAGCTGCCGCCCGACCAGGTCGCCGTCGTCCGTGACCACCTGCTGGCGGTGCTGGCGGCGTTCGACGACGCCGCGTCCCACGACGGCGCGCAGCGCCGGTGATGCTGCGCGGGCTGGTGATGGACTGGGGTGGCGTCCTCACCGACGGGCCGGAGATGCTCGATCTCGTCCGGCGGGTCACCGCCGCCGGCGTGCCCGCCGCGCTGGTGTCCGACGCGCCGTCGGTGCCTGACGACTGCGCTGCTGCGTTCGACGTGGTCGTGCTCGGTGCGTCGCTCGGCGTGCGGAAACCGGACCCGGAGATGTTCCGGCGCGTCGCCGGCCTGCTGGGCATCACCCCACCGGAGTGCGTGGTGGTCGACGACCTGGCCCGCAACGTGCGGGGCGCGCGGGCCGCGGGGGCGGTGGTCGTGCACCACACGGACGCCACG
>JBBQEF010000529.1:0-1587 GCA_038320445.1 Mycobacteriales bacterium | reverse complement strand
CCCTCGCAGGCGGCCGCGCCGTCGTCGCGCTGGAGAGCACGATCCTCGCCCACGGGCTGCCCGCCCCGCAGAACCGCACCGCCGCCGACGAGCTGGAGGCCGCGGTCCGCGAGCAGGGGGCGGTGCCTGCGACCGTCGCCGTCCTGGGCGGCGTGCCGCGCGTCGGCCTGAGCGCGGCGGAGCTGGACCGCGTGTGCTCCGGTGACCTCGACAAGCTCTCGGCGCGCGACCTCGGCGTGGCCGTCGGGCTCGGCCGTGACGGCGCCACCACGGTGGCCGCGACCGCCGCGCTGGCCCACGCCGCCGGGGTGGCGCTGTTCGCGACCGGCGGGCTCGGCGGTGTGCACCGCGGGGCGCGCGACACCTGGGACGTCTCCGCCGATCTCGCCGCGCTCGCGACGACGGGTGTGCTCGTCGTCTGCTCAGGGGTGAAGTCGATCCTCGACGTCGCCGCGACGCTCGAGGTGCTGGAGACGCAATCGGTCCCCGTGCTGGGCTACGGCACGGACGCCTTCCCGGGCTTCTACCGCCGCGCCTCCGGCCACACCGCGCCCTGGCGCGTCGACACCCCCGCCGAGGCGGCCGCGGTCTGGCTGGCCCACACCGCGCTCGGCTCGCGGGCGGGCGTGGTGCTGGCCCAGCCCGTCCCGGTGGCCGACGAGCTGGACGCGGCCCTGCACGACCGCCTGCTCGCCGAGGGTCTCGCCCTGCTCGCCGAGCGCGGCGTCACCGGCAAGGACGTCACCCCGGCACTGCTGGAGCACTTCCACACCGCCAGCGACGGCGCGAGCCTGCGCACGAACCTGGCCCTGGTCCGGGCGAACGCAGCGCTGGCGGCGCAGGTGGCGGTAGCGCTGGTGGCCACCCCGTGACCACGGCTGCCCTCCGAAGCCCCGCGAGTCGGCACGTTCCGGTGCGCGAGTGGCCCCACCCCACCCCGCGAGTCGGCACGTTCCGGTGCGCGGGTCGGCACAGATCCGCACGCGGATCAGGGATCCGGCATACTCGTCCCGGGCCGCCGGGTGAGCGACGCCACCCGCAGGCGGGCCGACGCCGGACACCGGGTGCCGCCACAGGGTCGACGCCGTGACCGGCAGCGCGGGCACCGCCCGGGCCCCCCGGGTCGTCGTGGTCGGGGACCTCGGGGTCGACGTGCTCGTCGAGCCCTCGTCCGCGGCCGTGACGGGCGCCGACGTGCCCGCGCGCATCAGCATCACCCCGGGTGGTGCGGGGGCCAACACCGCGGCCTGGCTGGCGCATCTGGGCGCTGAGGTCATCCTGGTGGCGCGCGTCGGCGACGACGCAGCCGGCCGCACGGCGCACGCGGAACTTCGCGCGGCGAGGGTCCACCCCGTGCTCGCGGTGGACCGCCTCCGTCCCACCTGCACGGTCGTCTCGATCCTCGGCGCGGGTGACCGCACGCTGCTCTCCGATCGCGGCGCCGCAGCCCACCTGTCGCCTGCCGACCTGCCAGATCTCGCCGGGAGCGACCACCTGCACCTCTCCGGCTACGTCCTGCTCGACGCCTCCTCCCGCGACGCCGGTCTCGCCGCACTGGCTGCGGCCCGTGCCGCGGGACTGACGACG
>JBBQEF010000528.1:0-1592 GCA_038320445.1 Mycobacteriales bacterium | reverse complement strand
CGTCGCCGTTGCCGCGGCCGTCGCCATGATGCTGCGCCGGTTTCCGCGCGAGCTCGCGCCGCTCGGGGTGGTCGGGGTCGGGACGGCGGCGACGTTGCTCGGCATCGCGTTCGTGTTCTCGTACCGGTACCGCACCCAGATCCCCGGCCGGTTCGGGATCGACCGTGAGTTCGACTACGTGCCCCTGGTGCTCGTGCTCGCCGTGCTTGGCCTGGCCGAGGCCGCGCTGGGGCGGCTGCGGGCGGTGCGGCGCTGGATTCCCGTCGTCGTCGTGGTGGCCGCGGTGGCGGTGCCCGCGGTCGCGGTCGCGGCCACCGTCGGGCCGGACCGAAGCGGCTGGCAGCAGAATGGCCGCGACTCGGTGGCGGTGCTCGACTGGGTCGACCAGCACGCGCCCTGCGGGGCGCGCATCCTGCCCGACCGGGTCACGCTGGGGACGTTCGCCGCCGTGACCGGCCGTGTCAGCGTGGTCGAGGGCATGGGGCCCTACCTGCGGCCGGCGATGCTGCACACCGTGCTCGACACGGTGCTGCAGGCCCACCGCTTCTTCGAGCACCCGGCGGGAGGGGCGGCCCTCCTGCGCCGCCTGGGCGTGAACGAGGTGATCGTCGTCAAGGGCGTGCGCATCGGCAGCATGGTCGGGGTGCTCGAGGACGGCGTCGACCCAACCATCTTTCGCAGCGTGCCGTACCTCCAGATGGTGCACTCGAGCCCGCTCTTCGACGTCTATCGCGTCCGCGGATCCGGCGGCGGCCCGTTCCCCGACCCGGCGGCGATCGCCGGCTTCCACTGTGAGCGCGGGGCGGTGGCGGGGGGTGGCTGATCCGGCCAATTGGCATTCTGGGCGGCGCCCGACCGGCGTGGCTGCGCCCACCCCCGGACAGACCGCCCCGAACGGCCCGGCGATCGCGCCGCGGCGGCGCGGGGCGAAGACTCCCCACGGGCTATCGTGAGGAACGCACCGAAACACGGCTGACGGGAGGGAGGCCGATGGATGTCAAGTTCGTCGCGAGCGTCGCTCCAATCGTGCGAGACGCCGACGCGGCCCGTTCGTTCTACCGGGACGCTCTGGGCCTCTCGTTCGAGGGTGGGGACGGTGACTACGTGTTCACCCACAAGCTGGAAGGGACAAAGCACCTCGGGCTGTGGCCCCTGGCCGAAGCCGCGAACGCCTGTTTCGGCACCAGCGAATGGCCGACGGAGGTTCCCATTCCCCAGGCCAGCATCGAGTTCGAGGTCGCCGACGTCGCCGCCGCGGCGCAGGAGCTGAGAGCCAAGGGCTACCGGCTCATCCACGACGCCCGAACCGAGCCGTGGGGCCAGATCACCGCCCGGCTGCTGAGCCCGGAGGGCTTGCTGATCGCCGTCTGCTACACCCCGGCGTTTCATGACCCGCCGGGCGCCTGACCTCCTCTAGGCTGCGAAGTAGGCCGCGGCGATCTCGGCCGCGAGGCCCGCGTTGTCGACCAGCAGCCGCCGGTTTGCGACCAGCGAGCGGCCATTGCTGGCCTCGTGCAGCCGGGCCAGCACCCACGGGGTGACGGCCGGTCCGGCGACACCGGCGGCGTCGGCCTCGGCGAGCGCCTGCTCGA
>JBBQEF010000527.1:0-1631 GCA_038320445.1 Mycobacteriales bacterium | reverse complement strand
TGAGTTCCAGGAGTTCCTCGAGGCGGACCCCTTCTCCACGGGTCCCTGGCCCGTGGCATGACGTCGCCCGAACCGGGTGATCTTGGTGGTGGTGCGGTGGTTCTCCGTGGGTGTGGTGCTCGTAGCTGGTAGTCGTTCACGATTGTCGACCATGAGAGCGAGTGAAGACGAGTGCGGGCATTCCCGGTGAGGTTGCCGTCCGGACAGCGCTACTGGACGGTGCTGGATGAGGATCTGCAGGTAGTGGCCGTCGCCGACGGTTTCCTGCGGCACCAGCGGTTCGGCCGTGATGGCGCGGAGTCGACGACGAAGGCGTATGCGCACTCGATCGCGTTGTTCCTTCGGTGGTGCACGCGGTCGGGCCGGTCGTGGGAGGCCGGTGTCGAACAGTTGGGCCTGTTCATGACGTGGCTGGCCCATGCCGGGCCGATCACCTCGGGCGCCGATGCGGGCAGTGCTGGTTCGGCGGTGGTGTTGACCGGACCGGGCAGCCAGCCGTCGCGGTCGCCGTCGCGGATCAACGGTGTGCTGACCGCGGTGCGCTCCATGGTGGTGCACGCGGTCGCGGCTGGGGCGGCCCCGGCGCGTCTGGTCGCGTTGCTGTACGAGGTGGCCGATGACCGTGACCTGCCCGAGCAGGCCCGCGACGGGGACGCTGGGATGTCGTGGCGGCTGCGGGCTCGGCATCGACGCCATGAGCCTGAGGTGCCGGTGGCGCGCGCGAGTGACGGCGACATTGTCACGTTGCTGCGGGCGTGCCGGTCGGCGCGGGATCGGCTGATCGTGTTGCTGATGGCCCGGGCCGGGCTGCGCCGCGGGGAGCTGTGTGGGCTGCGCCGCAGCGATGTGCACCTGCTCATCGACTCGCGCGGTCTGGGGTGCGAGGTCGCTCGGGCGCATCTGCACGTCCTCCGTCGGGAGGACAACCCGAACGGGGCGTGGGCCAAGTCCCGCCGGCAGCGGGTGGTGCCGCTGGATTTCCTCACGGTGGGGGCGTTTGACACCTACGAGTTCGAACGGATGCGGGTCCCGCCCGCAGCGACCAGCGATTTCGTGTTCGTGAACCTGTTCCGGGCGCCGATCGGCGCGCCGATGCGCCCGGACGCGATCGGGGAGCTGCTCGCGGCGGCATCGCGGCGAGCCGGGCTGGACCGGCCGGTCCGCCCGCATCAACTCCGCCACGCCTGCGCCAGCAACATCGCCGATGCCGGGTGCGGTATCGATGTGGTCGCTGAGCTGCTCGGACACGCTTCGGTCTCCTCATCGCAGGTCTATGTGCACCCGGACCCGGGCCGGTTACGGGCCGCGGTCGAGATGGTGCCCAGCCCCCGCGAACAGGCCGGAGCCGCCCGGTGACCGCCGCCGCGGCGGTACTCGCGGTCGCAGTCGCCGAGGACGTGTGCGAGTTCCCGCGGGTGCTGGAGGGGACGGTGCTCGTGGGCGCGGCCGTCCACCTGGCCGCGATGCTTGAGCCGGCGTTCCTCACCGAAGCCGGATGGGACCCGACGATTCGGGTGCTGTCGCTGCCCGCCCGGCACCCGTTGCTGGGCCGGACGCTGTGTCGGGTCGACGGCTGCACGGCCAGCATGCACGGCACCAAGATCGGCGGGCTGTGCTGGCGGTGCTTTGCC
>JBBQEF010000526.1:0-1648 GCA_038320445.1 Mycobacteriales bacterium | reverse complement strand
CCCTGATCGTGCTGCTGGGAACAGCAGCGATCGGGCGGGCATGGTTCGGGGTCCTGCTCGTCCTGGCGTTCGGCACCGGCATGGCGATCACGCTCGCCGGTGCGGGACTGCTGGCCCACCGCGCGGCCACCGGCTTCGGTCGGCTGGCCACGGCCGGACGGCACCCGTGGGTGACGCGTACGGCTGGCGTGCTCCCCCTGATCACCGCCTCCGCCGTCCTGGTGGTGGGCGCTTCCCTGGCCGTGCGTGGGCTGGCGGCGGTCTGAGGGGGCTGCCGCCAGCCCACGCGCGCCGACGTCGTCGGAGCGCCTCCCCCGCCCTGTCGGTGCCTCTGCCTACCGTCACGGCATGACCGCACCGGCCGAGCTGCTCGCGAACGCCCACCAGGGCAGCTTCGACGAGCTGGGCTCGCCGTTGCGGGACATCGTGTTCGTCGTGGTCGACCTCGAGACCACCGGTGGCTCGCCGGCCGACTGCTCCATCACCGAGATCGGTGCGGTCAAGGTGTGCGGCGGGCAGGTCCTGGGCGAGTTCCAGACCCTGGTCAACCCCGGGTCGACCATCCCCGCGTTCATCCAGGTGCTCACCGGCATCACCGACACGATGGTGGCGGGCCAGCCGACCATTGCCGACACGCTCCCCCGCTTCCTCGAGTTCGCCCGCGGCGCGGTCCTGGTGGCGCACAACGCGCCGTTCGACCTGGGCTTCCTGCGGGCCGCCGCGGCACGTGCCGGCTACGACTGGCCGGCCTTCGGCGTGCTAGACACCGCCCGGCTGGCCAGGCAGGTGGTGCTCCGCGACGAGGCCCCCGACTGCAAGCTGAGCACCCTGGCGCGGCTGTTCCGCTCGACCACGACGCCCAACCACCGGGCCCTGTCCGACGCGCGGGCGACCGTCGACGTGCTGCACGGGCTGATCGAGCGGGTCGGGACCCAAGGCGTCGACACCCTCGAGGAGCTCACCACCTACTCCTCCCGCGTCTCGCCCGCCCTGCGGCGCAAGCGGCACCTCGCCGAGGGCGTCCCGCGCGGTCCGGGGGTCTACCTCTTCGAGGACGCGCAGGGGCGGGTGCTCTACGTCGGCAAGTCCAAGGACCTGCGCTCGCGGGTGCGCTCGTACTTCACGGCCAGCGAGACCCGCACCCGGATGGGCGAGATGGTCCGGCTGGCCGAGCGGGTGCGGCCGATCCCGTGCCCGACCGCGCTCGAGGCCGAGGTCCGCGAGCTGCGGCTGATCGCCGAGCACAAGCCGCGCTACAACCGGCGCTCACGCTTCCCCGAGCGGGTGCTCTGGCTGAAGCTGACCGTCGAGCCGTTCCCTCGCCTGTCGATGGTGCGGGCACTCAAGGACGACGGCGCCGACTACCTCGGTCCGTTCGGTTCGCGCCGCGCCGCCGAGGCCGCTCTCACCGCGGTGCACGAGGCCGTCCCGGTTCGCCAGTGCACCGGCCGGATGTCGGCCTCAGGGACCGGCACCGCCTGCGCCCTGTACGGCATGGGACGATGCGGGGCGCCGTGCGCCGGCCACGAGTCCGTCGACAAGTACGCCGTGCACGCTGACGCCGTCCGGCTGGCGATCCACGGCGACATCCGCTCCCTGGTGGCCCGGCTGGACCGGCGCATCGCTGAGCTGTCTGCGGCCGAGCGGT
>JBBQEF010000525.1:0-1652 GCA_038320445.1 Mycobacteriales bacterium | reverse complement strand
AACGTCGAGTCCGGTTTCAGCTCGTGCCGGGTGAACATCAGGTACGGGATGACCAGGGCGCTGGCCAGACCGGCTGCGGTGCCGGCGATCCACAGCACCGAGTCGATGTGCACGGCGAGCGATTCGCCGAGCACGTCCTTGCCCAGCAGCAGGGTGCCCGCGCCGACGGTCAGCAGCGCCATCGGAGGGGCACCGTAGAACTGGGCCATCACGGGGTTGACCGCGTGCCCCGTCGCGGTGGCGCGGTGGCGCGTGGCCCACGCCACCGTCAGCGCCACCAGCATCACCGACACGACGCCCCACACCACCAGTGCTGCGGTGTGCAGGCCCGGCACCGGCCGCGGCAGCGTCACCGCGGCGTTCGCGACGATCCCGGTGCCCATGATCGAGGCGTACCAGTTGGGCCCGAGGTTCGCGAACACCTCACGCGGGTGCCGGCAGCACGCTCACCGACGCCGGCGCGCTGATCGCCGACTGGGCCACCCGCGTCCTGCACGCCGCCGACGAGCTCGACGCCGCGATCACATCGCTGCGCGGAGTCCGGGACGGGCGGCTCGACGTGGCCGCCAGCTACACCGTCGCCGAGTACCTGCTCCCCGGCTGGCTCGCCCGCCTGCGGGCCGAACTCGGCCCCGGCACGGGCGTCAACCTCGTGGTCCGCAACAGCGCGCAGGTCGCCGCGCTGGTTCTCCGCGGCGACGCAGGACTCGGGTTCGTGGAGGGCCCCGACCTGCCCCCCGGGCTCGACAGCGTCACCGTCGCCTCCGACCACCTGGTTCTCGTCGTCGCGCCCGGCCATCGCTGGGCACGGCGCCGCAGCGTCGACCCCGCCGAGCTGGCCGCCACCGCGCTCGTCGCCCGGGAGTCCGGGTCGGGCACCCGGATCGTCCTGGACCGGGCACTGGCCGCGGCGGCACCCGAGGTGCAGCGGCCGGCCCCCGCGCTCGAGCTGTCGGCCACCCCCATCCGCCACGCCGTGCTCGCCGGCGCCGGACCGGCCGTGCTGTCGACCATCGCCGTGGCGGCGGACATCGCTTCCGGGCGGCTCGTGCGGGTACGCATCGGCGGCGGGCTCGATCTACGCCGGGAGCTGCGCGGCGTCTGGCCCGAGGGGCCGGAGCCCGCCGGCCCCGCGCGCCTGCTGCTCGGCATCGCCCGCGGCGACCGCACCCGCCCGTGATCCCTACCCGACATCACCACGTGAGTAGTAGCTGTCGCCCCGGTCGTCGGCTTGGAGGAGCCCGTCGCCTGTTCGTCGAACCCTGAACTCAGCGCGGAGCCACCGCGATCCCCGCCGGTCCCCTGGCCCACAGCAGCACCGCGTCGAGCATCGCGCCGGTCAGCACGCGCGTGTTCGTGTTCTGCGGGCTCGGGTGGTGGCAACCGAGCGGGACCGTCCCGTCCGGCAGCGGCACTGCGCCGGTTGCCCGGTGGCGGGCACCGCACAGCCGACGCCATCCACGCGCCGTGCAACGCCAGCCCGTCGCGCATGTGGTCTCATCGCTGCTGGTTCGGGGGGAGCGTGCCGTCGGGGGTGGGACGCCGACCCCGTAGGCTCGGGGCAGCGAGTGACAGCGGCCGTGCCCCTCTCCACAACGGCCGTTGGTGACAGAGAGTGGCTCCCTCCCAACCCGAGGAACTCGATGACCGAC
>JBBQEF010000524.1:0-1665 GCA_038320445.1 Mycobacteriales bacterium | reverse complement strand
AGCACCGGCGCCGGGCGCGGCAACCGGGCTTCCCCCCGGGCGGGCCCGGGGGGGTGCAGCTGCTGTGCGGCGCGCGCGCGCGCCACGGCCGCGAACGGGTCCACACCCCAGCGGTGCTGCACGACCGGCACCCCGATCCGGCCGCCCGTGACGAGGCCGGTGTGATCCGACGGGTCGGCCACGACCAGCGTGGGCCGCCAGTCACGGGCCAGCTCGAGAACTGCCGGCAGGCTCGTGGCGAGCCGGTGGCGCCAGACCTGCCCGATCTCGTCGGCGGTCGGCTCGCGGTCGGGCCCGGCGGCCCGGCGGCGCCGGGCGGCGATCTCGTCGTGCGGCGGCCCCACGGCGGCGAAGGGGAGCCCGGCCGCACGGGCGACCCCGTGCAGCTCGGGACAGGCCGCCACGAGCACCTGGTGGCCCGCGGCCCGCAGGGCGACGGCCAGCGGGGTCAGCGGCGCGAGGTGGGAGGGCACCGGGCTGGACAGGATCAGCGTGCGGGACGCGACACCGGCGGCGGGCCGCCTCACGCGGCGACCTCGCCGTAGGCGAGCCGGTGGAGCACCCGCTGGTAGATCGGCGTACGGGCCAGCAGTCTGGCCAGCACCGGCCGGACCCGCGCGGCCGCCGGGTTCCGGGAGAGCATCGCCCTGCTCTGCATGACCTGTAGCCGCATCGCCCGCGCGATGGCGCCCTCCCGGGCGCGCTGGAACCCGCCGAGCACCGCGGCCCCGGTGTCCCCGCGGTCGAGCGCGTCCACGAGCAGGGGGTGCAGCAGCGTGGCGTCCTGCAGGGCCAGGTTGATGCCCTGGGCGCCGATGGGGCTGTGGGTGTGCGCGGCGTCGCCGATCATCACGAGCCCGTCGCGTGCCCACTGCGGGGCGACCCCGGAGAACACGTCGAGCAACGTCAGGTCGCCCAGGGACCGGATGTTGCCGGCCACCAGGTCCGCGTACGGCGGCACGGCACGGCAGATCTCCTCGCGGACCGCCTCGAACCCGCGCGCGGCGAGATCGCGGTACCCCCGGTGGGGCAGGGTCCAGCCCAGCTGGAGGCCGTCGGGCACCGTGCGGTGCACCAGCACGGGGTTGCCGCCCGCACGGAACACCTGCACGGCGTCGACCGGCCGTGGCGGGGCGGGCAGCCGGAACCACAGCACGTCGTGGTCGAACGCCTCGATGCGCCGGTGGTCGAGTCCGGCCAGTGCCCGGGTCTTGGAGAACCGCCCGTCGGCGGCCACCGTGCAGGCGGCCTCGACGGTGACCCGCCCACCCGCGCCCGCGGCGGTCACGCCGCGCACGCGGTCGCCGTCGAGCAGCAGCCCGTCGACGCGGTTCCCGGGCAGGTAGCGCAGCTCCTCGTAGCGGCCGCCGGCATCGAGCAGCGCGCCGAGCAAGTGCTCCTGGGGCAGGCCCAGCAGGCAGTTGTACGGCGCGGGCAGCCGGCGGTAGTCGATGTCGAGCAGCACCCGGCCGTGCTCGACCAGCCGGAACCGGGAATGGGGACGGCAGCCGCGCTCGCGGGCCGGGTCGAGCACGCCGAGCCGGTCGAGCAGGGCCTGCCCACCCGGCTGGAGGATCTCGCCGCGGAACGCACGGCGCAGGCTCCTGGAGCGCTCGACGACGGCGACCCGACGACCGGAACGGGCCAGCAACAGGGCCAGCATCA
>JBBQEF010000523.1:0-1687 GCA_038320445.1 Mycobacteriales bacterium | reverse complement strand
CTAGCCTCAATCTTTCGTGATCAAGGTTCTCGAGGTGTTGTAGCACCGGGAGCGGCGCTTTGGGGCTGATTGTGGCATCGGGGTGTGACAGTTCGCCCCGGGTGTCGTTCGGGGGTAGGCGCCGGTTCCACGGTCCGGGGTGTTTTGGCTGCTGGTCGGGACGGGCGGTGCGTCTGGTCAGCCGGGGGCCAGCGCGGCGAGGCGGTCCAGGCCGTCGGTGACCAGCCTGGCCCAGGGGGATCGGCTGGAGAGGTGGATCACGACCTGCCGGGCGGTGCGGGCCAGGGTTGCGGGGATGGTGAACAGCCGGTAGCGCAGCTTCTTGGGTTCCCACCGTCGGGCCTGGTGGCCGGGCAGCGCGAGCAGTCCCATCCAGGCGGTGATCTCGTTGGCCAGCGCGACGATGGCGCACCAGATCCGGTTCTGGTCGAACCCCATCAGAGGCAGGTTGGTCAGGCCGGTGTCTTTCGCGATGCGGATGCGGTCCTCGACCCGGGCGTGGCGGCGGTGGCGCAGCTCGAGGTCGGGCAGCTGTCCGCGTCCGGTGTTGGTGGCGAACGCGGTGATCCGCATCCCGTCGACGTCGGTGAAGCGCAGCTGAGCTCCGGGGTGGGGGCGTTCTTTGCGCACGATCACCCGCATCCCTGCTGGCCAGCCGGTCAGGTCGAGCAGCCCGGTCAGCTCGGCGACCCAGGCCCCGTCGCGGACCTCGTCGTGAGCGTCCAATGCGGGTGCCCACGTGTGGGCGGGGATCAGGGCGAGCAGGTCGGGGGTGTTGGGCGGGAGGGTGAACCCGACCGAGTAGGCCAGGCGGCGGCGGGTCAGCCAGTCGATCACGGCGTGGGTGGACCCGGCGCCGTCGATGCGCACCAGCAGCGACTTCCCGCGCCGGGTCGTGACGGGCAGCTGCGCCAGCGCGGCGCGCAGCACCGCGATGTGGTCGGTGGCGGTGTTCGACCCGGCGTTGCCCGGGCGCAGCAGGATCCCCAACGGTTCCCCGGTGCCCGCCGGGCCGTGGTCAACGAACGCGCACAACGGGTGGAAGCCATAGCCGCGCTTGAAGTTTGGGCGAGCCAGCTCCTTGTCGGAGTGCGCGGTGACCAGCGTCGCGTCGAGGTCGATGACCAGCGGGGCGGCGGCGCTGGTGGCGTGGTCGGGGGCGTGCACCCCCGCGGCGGACCACGCCCGGGCCCGCGCGCCCGCCCGGGCCCGATCGATGCCGGCCAGGACCCGGTCAGCGTCACCGGCCAAGGCGGCGATCGTCCGGGAGATCGTCGGGTCAGAGGCCACCGCACCGAACACCGCCGGCTCGGCGCGCACCACGGCGGCATCCGAGCAGGCGTCCCCACCCAGCGCCAAAGTCAACGCCAGGTCCAGGACCACCTTGCCCGGGTCGTGGGTCGCCAGCGGCTTACGCCACGGCCCGAGCGCCTCACGCAGCGCGGCGTCCAAACCGCTCGCGCGCACCGTCGCGGTCAGCAACGCCCCGCCGGCGTGAGCCACCGCCGATCGGCCCGCCGTGTCGACCCGGGGACGGGGATAGAACCCGGTAGTGTTCTTCACCTGGAGAGTGCTCCTCGATCCTCGGCTGAGTTGTCCGTCGCAAGACACATCATCCCAGGTCAGGGGCACTTTTCAGTTGATCGAAACGCTACCCGGCGCCCTCAGCACGAAATCCCGAGGCTAG
>JBBQEF010000522.1:0-1697 GCA_038320445.1 Mycobacteriales bacterium | reverse complement strand
CGGCGGAAGGGGCCGCGGCAGCGGGTGGTGCCGTTGATCAACGGCGCGGACCGGGCGTTGGCGTGGTTCATCGAGGACGTGTGGGGCCAGTTCGACGCCGACCACTCGCTGCCGGGGGCGCCGTTGTTCCCGTCCGAGCGGCGCCGGCTGGAAGGGCCGGGCGCTCGGGTGAGCACCGATGTGGTGCGGCGCGGGCTGACCGACGCGGTCGCGGCGCATCTGCCGGGCTGGGCGGGCCGGTTGACCCCGCATGTGTTGCGGCACTACTGCGCGAGCCAGCTCTACCGGGCCGGGGTGGACATCCTGGCGGTGCAGGAGCTGTTGGGGCATTCGTGGATATCCACGACGATGCGGTACGTCCACGTGCACGCGACCCGCGTCGAGGACGCGATGTCCGGCAGCCAGGAACGGGCCGCGCAGCGGTGGGAAGGGTTGATCCGATGAAGTGGAACCTGCGCCTGGCCGCGGCCAACCGTGGCGTGTGGAAGGCCAGCGAGCTGCGCCGGATGCTCGCCGAGCGGGGCGTGGAGATGAGCGTCGGGAAGATGTCGGGGTTGTGGTCGGGCCAGCCCGCGGTGCTGCGCCCCGACGAGCTGGACGCGTTCTGCGCGGTCCTGGGCTGCGAGATCAGCGACCTGATCACCGCCGAACCGGAGAAGGCGCCTGCACCCCGGCCCGGCGCGCAGCAGCCCGGTGCGGCGGTCGGGCAGCAGAGCGGCGGCGCGGGCCAGGCCCGGCCGGTGACACCGCGGCCGCGGTCGGGCCGCACGCTGCCGCCCCGATGACCGGGTGAGCGACCGACCGGTCGGGGCGCCGTGCGCGACGTGTGGTGGCCTGGTCGAGCAGCTCTCGGGCGGGCGCGGTGGTCGACCGCGGCTGCACTGCCTCGGGTGCCGGCCGCGTCGCCGGGCAGCGCCCACCGCGGGCCGTGGTGACGATGCACCGTGCACGATCTGCGGTGGGCCGGTGGATCGCAGCGCGGGACGGCACGGTGGTCGGCGTCGGTTGCGCTGCCACACCTGCCGCCCGGCCGCGGCCCGGCGGCCCGTGGCGCCGCCCCGGCTCGTCGACCACGCCGCCGGCTTGCCCGTCGGGTCCACCGAGCGGGCGGCGGTCGAGCGGGCATTCCGGATCGCGGAGGCCGCCGGGTGGAGCGCGCGGTCGCTGGAACGCGTGCTTGCCGCGCTGCATCAGCTGGTGGGAGGGCTGGCGGATGGGCGGCCGGTCACGCTGAGCCGGGTGCGCACCGTCCTCGGCGTGATCGAGGGTGCTCGGGCGGGGCGGGTGAAGCAGGTCCTCGACGAGCTCGGCCTGCTCGTCGACGACACCGTGCCGACCATGCGGGCATGGATCGACAACCGCTGCGATGGGCTCCCGGCCGGATTCCGCGCTGATGTTCGGGCTTGGCTGCTGGTGCTGCACGAGGGCGATCAGCGTGCTCGCCCGCGGACCCGCTCGACGATCTATGGCTACTTCGGGCGGGTCCGCCCGCATCTGCTGGCCTGGTCCGCGACCCGCGCCCAGCTGCGCGAGGTCACCGCCGAGGACATTGCGGCCGCGTTGGACGAGCTGCGCGGCCATCCCCGTGCAGGCACGTTCGTCGCGCTGCGGTCGTTGTTCCGGTTCGCCAAGCGGCGGCGGATGGTCTTCACCGACCCGACCCGGCGGTTGCATGTCGGGCGGGCACCGACCCGGGC
>JBBQEF010000521.1:0-1706 GCA_038320445.1 Mycobacteriales bacterium | reverse complement strand
GCACCTCGGCCGCGACCAGCTCGGCGGGCCGCCCGCCGACCCGGCGGCCGAAGCCCAGGGCGGTGCGTCCGGCGAACCCCAGGGGCAGGGTCGCCAGCTTCGCCGTCCGGGTCACCGCCTTGCGGGGGAGGTCGCTCACGGCTCCATCATCGGCCACGGGCCCGGGCCGCGCGCAGGTGACCCGCTCGGCGGCGCGGTCGGGGGGACCGTCGCCGGCGTGACGGGCACCAGCGGCAGCCGCGAGCACCCGCAGCCCGGGTGCGGGCGCCAGGGTCGTCGACGCACCGCCGCGTCGGGCAGGCTCACCTCGAGGGTGCGCCCGACGGCGTCCGGCACGAGCGGGCGAGCGGTGTGCGCGGCGTCCAGCTCGGCCAGCACCTGCAGCGCCGCGATGCCGGCCGCCGCGGTGCACAGCGCCGACTCGCCCACCGGCGCCGGGTGCCCGCGCCGGCCCAGCAGCTGGGCGACCAGGTGCGGCCAGGCGGGGTCGCGGTCGCGGCGGTGCAGGTCCAGGCAGCGCAGGCAGGCGCTGCGCCCGGGCCGCACCAGCGGGCCGACGACGATGCGGTCGGCGGCGACGACGACGGCCAGGTGCGGCACGTCGCGGCGCACGAGGTCGTCGCCCACCCGTGAGTCGAGCACGTCGACGCCCACGAGCACCGCCAGGTCGGTGGCACCGCCGGGCCCGACCACGGGGGCGGGCGGCGTCGACGCGGACAGCGGGGCGCAGGCCAGCCGCGCCCGCGCGCGCAGGGCGACCTCGGACCAGGACCGCCCGACCTCGACCGGGCCCGCTCCCGCCGGCAGGACGTCGCCCGCGCGCACCCGCCCGGGGGCGCGCAGGGTCACCGCCCCGACACCGGCCGCCAGCAGCGTCGTGGCCAGCGCCGCCGCGAGCCGGCCACCCCCCTCGACGACGACGTGGCGCCGGCCGCGGGCGGCGATCAGCCGCAGGCCGTCGGTGTCGTGGACGAGCGACCAGGCGTCGGCGTCGGGAGCAAGGCGCGCCCGCGCCACCGCCCCGAGGCGGGACAGGTCGGCGCGGTCGGCGACCGGCGCGGTGACGTCGTCCAGGATCAGGCGCGAGCGGGCCAGGACGTCGATCAGCTCGGCCAGCCGCCGGTGCCCGACGTGGTGGCGGGCGGCGAGCTGGCGCAGCTGGTCGAGGTCGTGCGCGCCGTCCAGCGCGCCGAGCAGGGCCTCGTCGCCCGGCCGCACCCCCGCCAGGACCACGCCGGGCCCCGGAGCCAGGCCCACCTGCAGCGTCGTCGGGTCGCGCCAGGCACGCGGCAGCCCCGGTCGCAGACGGGGGCGGGCGGGCATCGGGCGAGCCTCGCAGAACCGCGCGGACCCGCGGGGCCGTCGTCCACAGGTGCGACGAGGACGGCGGGCGACGCGCACCCGGGGACGACGAAGGGCGGTCCGCCGCAGCGGACCGCCCTTCGGCTCGGGCTCGGGGCCGGACTCAGGCCTTGCCGAGGATCCGGTTCAGGTTGGTGCCGCAGACGGGGCACTTGCCCTTGGCCATGCGTCGGCCGTTGGTCTCGACGACGTTGCCCGTGGCGTCGCGCTTCTCCTTGCACTTCACGCAGTAGAAGCTGCCCGTGTAGGTCTCGCCGGTCTCGGCCATGAGTTCTCCTCTAGGTCTGTGCGGGGTCGTCGGTGGGGTCGTTACCGCGGTGGCGCAGGCGCTGACCTGCGGTCGA
>JBBQEF010000520.1:0-1716 GCA_038320445.1 Mycobacteriales bacterium | reverse complement strand
GCACGTCTACAACCGCGACATCCTGACGTCCTCGGTGGCCGCCGCGATAGCCGGAGTGATCACCAGCGTCGCCCAGATGTTCATGTTCATGAGCATGTTCGGCGGCGGTGGCAACAATGACGAGGACCGCGCGAACCCGGTGGCCATGATGGCCATGGCCCTGCTCGCGCCGCTGGCCGCCACCACCATCCAGCTGGCGATCACCCGGACGCGTGAGTACGACGCCGATGAGGATGGCGCCAAGCTCACCGGTGACCCCCTGGCCCTCGCGTCGGCACTGCGCAAGCTGGAGCGCGGGACGGCTGCCGCGCCACTGGCACCCGAGCGTGACCTGGTCAACGCCAGCCACATGATGATCGCGAACCCGTTCCGTGCCCAGGACGCCTCGCGGTTCTTTGCCACCCATCCGCCGATGGCCGATCGGATCGCCCGCCTGGAGGCGATGGCCTCGGGGTACCGCGGCTACTGACCCCGCCCGCGCCTGGTGGGACCTGGGGCAGTCGCTGCCGGCCACTTCTGGAAGAGTGCGGGCATGACCAATCTGACCCGTGTGGAAGCCGGGGCGCGATCAGCCCTCATCAATGTCCTCGGATATCGCGTCGAGCTCGACCTGGCTCAGGGAGCCACGACCTTCGAGTCCTCCAGCACCGTGCGCTTCACCTGTGCCGAGCCAGGGGAGTCGACGTTCCTGGACATCAAACCGCTGCGGCTCCACGCGGTCACGCTCAACGGGGTCGAGGTCGACCTCGCCGGGTTCGACGGTGAACGGATCGGGCTGACTTCGCTGGCGCTCGAGAACGAGGTCGTGGTAGCGGCGACGATGAGCTACAGCAACGACGGGCAGGGCCTGCACCGGGCTGTCGACTCTGCGGACGACCGGCACTACGTCTACGGTCACTCGTTCCTGGACGCCGCCCCGAGGGTCTTCGGGTGCTTCGACCAGCCGGATCTCAAGGCTCCCTACGACGTCAGCGTGACCGCTCCGCCGGAGTGGATCGTCCTGGGCAACGGCGCGGCCACCCGGACCGGCGAGGGAACCTGGGTGCTGGCGACGACCAAGCCACTGGCGACATACTTCTTCACCGTGTGCGCCGGGCCGTATGCGTCGGTCACGGGGGTCCATGACGGCATCCCGCTGGGCATCCACGCCCGGGCCTCGCTGCGTGAGCCCCTGGAGCGTCAGGCGGAGCAGATGCTCACCATCACGGCGCAGTCGTTCGACTACTACCACTCGCTGTTCGGTATCCGCTACCCGTTCGGGGAGTACCACCAGGTGTTCGTCCCGGAGTTCAACGCCGGAGCGATGGAGAACCCAGGCTGCGTGACCCTGCGAGACCAGTACGTGTTCCGGGGGGCGATGACCCGCGACGAGGTACTGACCCGCTCCAGCACCATCACCCACGAGATGGCGCACATGTGGTTCGGCGACCTGGTGACTATGGCGTGGTGGGACGACCTGTGGCTGAACGAGTCCTTTGCCGAGTACATGTCGCACCGAACCCTCCAGGAGGCAACGGAGTTCACGGATGCCTGGGTCGACTCGTCAATGGCCCGCAAGCCGTGGGGCTATGCCGCCGAACGGATGCCGTCGACTCACCCGGTGGCCGGCTCTCCCGCCCCCGACGCCCAGTCCGCGCTGCAGAACTTCGACGGTATCTCCTATGCCAAGGGGGCGGCCACGCTGCGCCAGCTGATCGCCTACATCGGGGATGACGC
>JBBQEF010000519.1:0-1727 GCA_038320445.1 Mycobacteriales bacterium | reverse complement strand
GGGCCACCGCGAACGGCCAGGTCAGGACGTGGACGTCGCGCCGCGAACTGGAGCCCGATGCCTTCCGGATCACGTTCCGCCAGGACGGTCCCCGCCACCCGGTCGCCGCGATGGGCGGCGCATGGGAGCTGACCGAACGCGCCGACGGCGGCACCGAGGTCGTGCTCCTACACGACTTCCGCGCCGTCGACGACGACCCGGCCGGGGCCGCCTGGATCGCGCAGGCGGTCGACCACAACAGCGAGGCCGAGCTCGCGGCGCTCAAGAAGTGGGTCGAGGCGGCGGCGGACACCGACCGCGTCTTCACCTTCACCGACACCGTCCGGGTCGCGGGCGCGGCGGACGACGTGTACGCGTTCCTGCGGGACGCGCACCTGTGGACCCAGCGGCTGCCGCACGTCGCGCACCTGGACGTGGAGGAGACGGCCGTCGGCGTGCAGCGCATGGCCATGGACACGCGGACGGCCGACGGTGCCGTGCACACCACGGAGTCGATCCGCGTGTGCCTGCCGGAGCGGATCGTCTACAAGCAGACCGTCGTGCCGGCGCTGATGGCGGGCCACACCGGCGAGTGGCGCATCCAGCCCGTCGACGACGGCACGGTACTCGTGTCGTCCCGCCACGACGTGGCGCTGCGGTGCGACGCCATCGAGGCCGTCCTCGGACCGGACGCGTCCGTCGCCGCCGCCCGCGCGTACGTGCACGGCGCGCTGAGCCGCAACAGCACGACGACGCTGCACGCGGCCAGGGACTACGCCGAGCGGCTGGCTTCCGGGCGTGGCTGACTCCTCGGACCGGGTCGCCACCGGGCCGGCGGTCGGGCGGGGCAGCGGGCGCGGCTGGCCGGTCCACCCGCTGGACCGGCGCCTGGCCGCCGTGGCCCGCCGCCACCCCGGCCGCCCGGCGCTGCGCTCGGCGGGCGAGGTCTGGACCTTCGCCGAGTGGAACGCAGCAGTCGACCGCCTGGCGGGGGAGCTGGCCGGGCGGCTGGGTGCGGGCCGGCATGTCGTCGCGGTGGCTTCCACCCTCGACGTGCACTTCGCGATCGCCTACTACGCGGTGCTGCGCAGCGGCAACGTCATCGCGCCGGTCAACCCGCTGACCCGCCCGGAGGCGCTGGAACGGTTGCTGGCGACGGCCGACGTACGGCTGGCGCTGCTCCCCGCGGCGATGGCCGATGCGGTCGCCGCGGCACGCCCGCGCCTGCCCGCGCTGGGCTCGGTCCTGGTACTGGCCGACGCCGTCGCGAACGCCGGGTCCGCCCCCGTCCCCGCGGTCGCGTCCGTCCCGGGGGACCTCGCGTCGATCCTGTTCACCAGCGGCACCACGGGGCCGCCGAAAGCCGTGCGGCTGAGCCACCGCAACCTGTCCGCCAACGCCGCACAGGTGGCCTGGGCCCACGGGCTCGACACCACCGCCGTGGCGGCCAACACCCTGCCGACCTACCACCCGATGCACCTCAACTCCGCGATGTCCGTCGCCGCCGAGCAGGTGCTGATCGGCATGGGCGACCCGGTGGGCGCGATTGACACGGCCCGCGACGCCGGAGCCACCCACGTGTACGGCCTCCCGGTGATGTTCAGCCGGCTCGCCGAGGACCCGCGGCTGGGGAGCCTCGTCCTCCCGACCGCGCGCCTGATCGCCTCCGGCGGGTCCGCGCTGGCCCCGCCCACCGCCGAGCGGCTGGCCCGCCACTTCGGCGTTCCCGTCGTGCAGGGGTACGGGCT
>JBBQEF010000518.1:0-1759 GCA_038320445.1 Mycobacteriales bacterium | reverse complement strand
CCGGCGAGTTCGGCCAGGTCCACGGCGCCACGGCCGGCCAGGGGATGGGTTCGCGCCATGGTCAGGCACGGGGTCTCCTCGACGGCATGCTGGACGAGGATCCCGGGCGGGACCCGCCACTCCCGGTCGCCGTTCACCGTGAGTCCGAAGAACAGGTCCGCATTGCCGTCGGCGACGGCCCGGACGGCGTCCTCGGCGGAGGACGACCGGAGCTGCCAGTCCAGGTCCGGCAGCTGCTCGCGGAGGAACGCCACCAGGATCTCGACGGGCAACAGGGAGGAGTGCACCCGGATCACGTCCGTCCGGCTCTGCAGGCTCCGGACCGCGTCGTCCAGGTCCTGGGTGGAACGCAGCACCCGCCGCGCCCGCCGCACCGCGCTCCGGCCGGCCGCGGTGGGCAGCGCCACGCCGGCGTCCACCGTGAACAGCGCGGCCCCGAGATGCTCCTCCACCCTGCGCAGCAAGCCCACGGCGGCGACCGGCTTCAGCGCGACGGCCGCAGCCGCTCGGGCCATCGTGCCGCCGTCCGCAATGGCCACGAGCAGCCGCAGGTGCCGCATCTCGATGTCCACCGCGGCATCCTTCAGGCGTCGGGGCCGACGGCCAGCGCCGGGGCGGCCAGCGGGTCGGCGTCACGCCGCAGCAGGTCCGCGTACGCGGCGGCCACCGCGGCGGCGGGCGCGTCGAGCCCGTTCTCCCGCCGCCACCCCACCGTCACCCGCCGGTACGCGCAGGCATCGGCCAGCCGCACCGCGCGCAGTTCCCCGCCGGGCGGCACGCACCCGACCAGCGTCACAGCCGAGAACGCCTCGAGGATGCCGGGCAGGAACCCCTCGTGGGTCACGCTCACCGCCACCCGGGGAGTGAAGCCGGCCACCGCCATCATCGCGACGTAGGCCTTCCGCTCGGGGTCGATCTGGGCGGACGGGAGCACCCAGGACTCGTCCTCCAGCTCCGCCAGCTCGACGACGTCCCGGCCTTCCAGCGCGTGTCCGGGGGGGACGACGACCATGATCGGCTCAGCCTCGACCGCCGTGAGCTCCGCCCACCCGGCGGGCAGCGAGAACGGCAGGGCGCGATAGTCGTGCCGGAGGACCACGTCGAGGCGGCCCGCGTCGACCTCGGCCACCAGCCGTTCGTCGCCGGCCAGGCTCATCGACGTCACGATCCCCCGCGACCGCAGCAGGGACGGCAGGGCCCCGGCTTGCGGGGTGAACCCCGAGCCCACCCGCAGCGGCCTGGCCAGGGTGCCGATCCCCGGCTCGCCCGGGAGGCCCGGGGCGGGCCCGCCGTGCAGACCGACCAGCGCCGCGACGACCTCGGCCACCAGCTCGGCGGGCGCGCCGTCCCGCCTGCGGATCACGAACCACCCGACGGAACGGGCACCGTGGTAGGGGCGCAGCACCACGCCCGGCCGAACGGACCGGCGCGGTGGCCCGACCGTCACCGCGCCTGCCTCCACCAGCCGCTCGACCGCTGACGGCCCGTCCACACGGACGGCCACGTCGGGTTCGATGCCGGGGGCCCGGCACTCCCGCAGGACCAGGTCGAGGGCGTCGGGCCCGGTCCCGGCCACCCAGCGGTCCCCGGCCAGGTCACCGAGGTCGACGACCGGCCGGTCCACCGCCGGGTGCCCGGCCGGGAGCATGGCCTGGAGTCCGACCGAGACGGCGGGCGTGGCCTCGACGCCCGCCGGCAGGGCAGGCATCTCTGCCTCTTCGTGCAGCGCGAGCACGAGGAGCGTCGCGCGGCGTTCGGC
>JBBQEF010000517.1:0-1789 GCA_038320445.1 Mycobacteriales bacterium | reverse complement strand
CACCAATACTCTTCTGGCTCCTTCGGAATGGCGGGGGTCTGCGGTGCGCCAGCGAGCCCGTGGGTCGCGCGACGCGGGGCAGCCGGAACGCCGGCCCATCTGCCGTCAGCCATTGCGACACGCGCGAACGCCACATCAACTTTCCACGTCGACCACACGCGACAGATCGTCCACCTCCGTCCAGTCGATACCGTCCACTGCCACCCCATCACCGATCGATCTTCCCGCCCCACGAGCGACAGCCACCTGCCAAGAATCGAAGCAGACATGTGCATCGACGGCGAGTACCGTCTGTCCCTGAATCTATTGTGGCTCAACGGGTTTCCGGGTTGTGATGTCTCGTGTTGTCTAGTGCGAAGATCGGTCGGTCCTCCTGGCGGTACTACCAGCGCACGGTCGCGGGCGGTGCGTGTGAGTACTACGCCGAGCACGGTGATGCCCCTGGCCGTTGGCATGGCGCTGGGCTCGCGCAGCTCGGCCTGGTCCCTGGGGCGGAGGTCGCAGAGCGAGAGCTCGAGGCGCTGTTCGGTCGTGCGTTGTCCCCCACGACGGGTGTCGCGTTGGGGTCGTCGTGGCGGACGGATGCGGTGACCGGGTATGACCTGACGTTCTCCGCACCGAAGTCCGTGAGCACCCTGTGGGCGTTGGGTGACGCCGGGACGATGGCGGAGATCGATGCCGCCCACACCGCAGCGGTGAATTCTGCTCTGGGCTATCTCGAGAGGCATGCGTCGTTGTCGCGGCGTGGCCGTGATGGGGTTGAGCAGATCGGTTCGGCTGGGTTCGCGGCGGCGTGTTTCGATCATCGGACGTCGCGGACGGGGGATCCGCAGTTGCATACCCACGCGCTGGTGGTGAACAAGGTTCGCTGCACTGATGGGGTGTGGCGGACGTTGGACGGTCACGAGGTCTTTCATCACAAGAAGTCCGCGGGTGTGGTCTATCAGGCTGCGCTGCGCGCGGAGCTCTCGTCGCGGTTGGCGGTGTCGTTCGGTGCGGTGTCCGAGCACGGTCAGGCCGAGATCGCGGGTGTCCCCGAGGGGCTGATGGCGGCGTGGTCGTCGCGGACCAGCGCCGTGCTGGCGGACGCGGTCCCCACGATCGCTGCGGCCGAGGACTCGCTGGGTCGCCCGGTGTCGCCGGCGGAGCGCGCGAGGATCATCAAGACCGCGGTCCTCTCAACGAGACCGGCGAAGGACGCCCCGCTGCCCGACGGTGACCGTCGCGCCCGGTGGGCCGCTCAGGCAGCCGGGTTGGGGTTCGCGACGGACGTGGTGACGGACTCCGTCCGTAGCGCGGACGCCCAGGCGCGCGCTCATGCCCGTGCGTTGCCGGCGGGGTGGGCGGAGGCGGTCGTGACGGACGCGGTGACGGAGGTCGGGCGGCGCAAGGCGGTGTGGTCGCGGGCGGATCTGACTGTCGCGGTCGCCGCGCGGATCCCGACCGGCGGGGTCCCCACGCTGGTGACCGCTGAGGATGCGGTGGTGTGGGTGGAGCAGCTCACCGACACCGCGCTCACCTACCTCTCCCGCTCAGGTGCCGTCTCTCTGGGCGCGGACCCCTCAGGGGTAACTGCGCGGGCCTCGGATGCCCGCTACGCCTCCAGTGAGCTGGTGGAGATGGAGGCACGGATCGTGGAACGCGCCGTCGTGGGTGGGTTCGTCCCCGCGACGATGCTGCGCCGCGATGTGCTCCTGGAGTTCTTCACCGGCCCCGCCGCGGACCTGTCGGTGGAGCAGCGGCGGGCAGCGGTGCGCCTGGTCGCGTCCCGGGACCTCGTCACGGTGAT
>JBBQEF010000516.1:0-1822 GCA_038320445.1 Mycobacteriales bacterium | reverse complement strand
GCGCCCACCCGCTGACGCTGGCGACGCCGCACCTTCTCGGCGCGCTCGGCCACGAGCGATGCCACTGGCGCGGCCAGGCCGTCGACCGACCGGGCGACCGAGTGCAGCGTCGTGGTGATCCGGGTCTCGAGGTCGGTCATGGCTCCAGCTCCTTGCGCAGCTGCGCGAGCGCGGTGTGGAGGGTCGATTTCACGGTGCCGATCCGCACGCCCAGCACGCGGGCGATGTCGGGCTCGGTGAGGTCGGCGTAGAAGCGCAGCGCCACCACGGCACGGCGCTTGGGCGACAGGCCACGCAACGCCCGCACGACCGCGTCGTCGACCACCGGCTCCCCGGGCGGCACGACGACGGGCGCCCGCACGGCCCGCCGTCGCACCGCCCGCTTGCGCAGCTCGCTGCGCGACCGGTTGACGATGGCCCGGCGCAGGTGCAGCACCGGGTCGTCGAGCTGCGCCCACCGCAGCATCGTGCGGGCGAACGCCTCCTGCGTCACGTCCTCCGCGACGACCGGGTCGTCGACCATCGACACGGCGAGCCGCAGCATCGGGCGCCACAGCTCGGCGTACGCCTCGTCGAACGCCGGTGCCGCCACGGCGCCGACGTTCGCACCGCCTGCGTCAGGAGTCCACACCGCGTCCGTTTCGCCCATCGGCGCTCCAGACGCCCGAAGCCTGCGAATGGTTCATCGGAAACTCTGTCGCACCCCGTCCGTAGGGTGCGGGGTATGGATCTCACGGGGGTGGTCGAGCGGGTGGCGTCGTTCGACGCGTCCTGCCACGACCGTGACCTGATCCTGTCGGTGGCGCGTGACGTGGCCCGGTTGCGGCGCTGGCTCGACGGACGCGACACCGCGGTCATAGGCGCGTTGGGGCGGGTGTCGTCGTATCCGGAGAAGTCGTTGGCGGACGCCACGCGGGTGCCGTTGCGGCGGGCCTCACGATCGAAGGAACGCGCCGATCTGGCCGCGGCCGCGCCCGCGTTGGGGGATGCGTTGACGGACGGTGCGATCGACGGCGAACACCTCGATGTGTTCAACCGCGGTCTGCGCGGGCTGGACCCGGCGCAACGCCAGGCCCTGTTGGACGACGCGGCACGACTGGTTGGTATCGCCGCCTATGTCGACGCCGACGAGTTCGCGAAAGCGGTGAAGACCGCGACCGACCGGGTCCGCGCCGACAACGGCATGGACACGTTCGAGCGGCAACGGCGCGACACCCGGTTGCGGTCATGGGTCGACAAGACCACCGGCATGTGGCGACTGTCCGGCACGTTCGATCCGCTCACCGGGCTCCGCCTCGCGGCACGACTGAAAGCCGTCAAGGAAGAGCTGTTCCGCACCGCCCAGCCCGACACGAGCCCCACCGACCCGATCGAACGCGACCAACACCTCGCCGCTCACGCCCTCGTCGCGCTCGTACTGCCCGACGGGCAGGCCGCACCCGCCCCGGCGAACCGGGCAGAATTCGTCGCACTCATCGACGGCACCCAACCACCCGACGCGAACGGGCCGCTCATCGACTGGGGGCTGCCCGTCGAGCTACCGGTCGAGATCCTCGCCATGCTCGCCCCGCAAGCCGACGTCCACGGGATCGTCCTGTGGAACGGGCTCGTCCTCCACGCCCCCGGACGACTCGACCTCGGGCGAGCGACACGGATCGCCAACCGGGCCCAACGGCGCGTCCTGCGCGGCTGGTACCCGACCTGCGCGGTACCCGGGTGCACCACACGATTCGATGACTGCCGCATCCACCACGTCACCTGGTGGCGGCACGGAGGCGTCACCGATCTGGCCAACCTGCTCCCGGTGTGCAGCCACCACCAC
>JBBQEF010000515.1:0-1824 GCA_038320445.1 Mycobacteriales bacterium | reverse complement strand
GTAAACCAGTAGGAGCGCTGCACAGGGAGGACTCTACATCGATGTGATGAATGGCCCTCAGACAGGTAACCCGGCGGGGGCACCGACGCGACTATCTCGTTGTCCGTGACGACGCGATCACCAGGAGCACACATGACGACCGAGCTGCGCTGCCGCTGCGGCCACAGCCTCGAGGCCCACGAGCACTTCCGTGCCGGCCGCGACTGCAGCGCGTGCGGCGACCACGGCTGCCGGCGGTTCGTGCCGAGCAGCGAAGGCGCCGGGTCGCAGGTCACCGCGGTGGTGCCGGGCGTGGCCTGGAACCGGCTCCGCAGCCGCTGACTCAGCCCCCGGCCGCCGACACCTGCTCGGAGATCGCCGCGGCGAGCGCGATGTCCAGGTCGGTGATGCCGCCTTCCGAGTGCGTCGAGCATCGGAACGTCAGCGTTCGCCAGCGGATGTCGATGTCCGGGTGGTGGTCGCGGTCCTCGGCGATCTCCGCGACGCGGTCCACCGCGGTGATCGCGGCGGGGAACGAGGGCAGCGTCGCGATCAGCACGATCGAGTCCCCGTCCCGCGTCCAGCCCGGGAGCCCGCCCAGTGCGGCGGAGACGGCGGCGTCGTCCAGCAGTTCGGCCATGCACCTGATCCTGCCCCACCCGGCCCCCCGACACCCGCGAGTCGGTACGTATCCGTGCGCGAAAGTGCAGTTCCGGGTCCGGCGCCGTCACGCCGACTCGCGCACGGGAACGTGCCGACTCTCGGGGCGGGGTCAGGCGTCCCGGTTGAGCATCCGGTACGTCGTGAGGCCGGCGCCCACCGCCAGGTAGCAGAGCGCGCGCAGGGTGCTCTGCCACAGGTCGCCCAGGGGGAGGGGGTCACGGAGGGCGTCGGCGCCTGCGCCCCAGCCGGACGTGAGCAGGTAGGGCTGGATCCACTCCAGGGACGGGATCGCGCCCAGCACCCCGAACAGGATCAGCCCGCCGAGCACCGACGCCAGCACCACCAGCGGGTGCTCGGTGACCGACGAGATCGCCAGCGCGATCGCGCCCACCGCAGCCAGCTGCACCACGGCCCACCCGACGACCAGCGCCACCCGGCCCAGCGCGTTGCCCAGCCCGACCGACGTGCCCGACAGCGTGACGAGCTGGCCGTCCGCCCCGCCGACGACGAGCAGGCCCGCGGCCACCCCGACGACGGCGATCACGAGCGTCGCCAGCACCGCGACGACGAGCACCCCGAACGCCTTCATCCCGACCAGCTGCAACCGGCCCACCGGGGAGATCAGCAGCCCGCGCAGCGTGCCGCTGGCCGTCTCGCCCGCGATCGCGTCGGCCGCGGCCATGGAGACCGCGAGCGGGAGCAGCAGCGTCAGCGACAGCGTGATCGCCGCGATCGGCAGCACGAGACCGTTGCCGCCGATCTGCCCGATCAGCCCACCGGACGGGCCACGGCTCGCCACCGACACGCCGATCGCGATCAGCACCGGCACCAGTGCGAACACGCCGAGCATCACGAGCGTGCGCGGGCGGCGCAGTACCCACCGCAGCTCCGAGCCCAGCAGCCTGCCGACCGGGGCGCTCATGACTCCTCCGTCAGCCGCGCGAACAGTTCCTCGAGGTTGGCGCGGTTGCGCCGGGCCTCGTGCACGGCGACACCGGCGCGCACGAGCAGCGCGACCACGTCCGGTGCGGGCGGCCCGCCGTCGGCCACGACGACCGCAGGTTCGGACCCCTCCGCCCGGTAGGCGGTGGCGCCTGCGGTGCGCAGGGTGTGGAGCGCCAGGTCGACGTCCGGGGTGGTGACGACCAGGCCACCGGTGCCGGCGTCGAGCAGCGCGTGCAG
>JBBQEF010000514.1:0-1858 GCA_038320445.1 Mycobacteriales bacterium | reverse complement strand
CGGACGTGCTGATGGGCGACCAGAAGACCGAATCCGGCGCCGATGAGGACCGCGAACACCATGTGCAGGGTGAAACCGACCCATGGCGAGTCAGTGCGCAGGATCGCCGCGACCGTCGGCAGGGTGCCTACCGCGGCCATTGCAGCCCCGAACACGAGCCCGCCGGCGATCCCGGACACGGCCCCCGCCGCAGCGCCGCGTCCGATGGCGCTGCCCCGGAACGAGGCCGCGGTCACGGTCATCGGTGCCCTCCATTGGCGCTGGGCTCTGGCACGGGGGACGCCACGGCACGGGACTTGGTGGTGACCACGACGTCGCGCGGGAACACCAGATCCAGCAGCCAGTCCAGCAGCACCCGCACCCGTTTCTCGGTGCCGGGGAGCTTGGCGAGGTAGATCCCGCGCCACAGCAACCAGGCGGCCAGCCCGGAGAAGCGGTGCCCGCGGATCTCGGCGGCAGCGGTGCGGTGTCCGAGCGCGACCAGCACCCCGATCGTCCGGAACCGGAAAGCGACGGGTGGCCGCCCGGCGATGATCGCGGCGATGTTGTCGGCCACGGCCCTGCCCTGACGCAGCGCATGCTGCGCGGTCGGCGGGAAGGGCGCGCCGCCCTGGTCGAGGTCGGGTATCCGCGCGCAGTCCCCGACGGCCCACACCCGATCCAGCCCGGTGACGCGCAACGTCGCGTCGGTGACCAGTGCGCCGTTGCGGGCGTGCTCCCCGGCGATGCGCGCCACGAACGGGCTGGGCTGGGTGCCCGCGGTCCACACGAACGTGGCCGTGGAGATCCGTTCTCCGTCGCTGAGCCGGACAGCGTCGCGAGACGCCTCGGACACGCGGATGCCGAGCCGAAACCCGATCCCGCGGGCTCGCAGCCGCTCCAGGGCGTAGGCGCCGAGCTGCGGGGACAGCTCGGGCAGGATCCGGTCGTGGGAGTGCACCAGCACGAACCGCGGCTCCTCGGCGGTGATCCCCGGATAGAGATGCAGCACGCCGTGCACGAGGTCGAACAGTTCGGCCACGGTCTCGGCGCCTGCGAACCCGCCGCCCGCGACCACGAAGGTCAGCAACCGTTCCCGCTCCTGCGGGTCGGTGAGCTGGTCGCAGCGCTCCAGCAGCTCGATCACGTGATCGCGCAACCGGGTCGCGTCGGCGAGGTCCTTCATGGTGAACGAGTTCTCCTCGACCCCGGGCACGTCGAAGAACGAGGGCACCGAGCCGACGGCGATCACGAGATGGTCGTAGGGCACCCGCTCACCGCTCATCAGCACGGCGCGGCCCATCGTGTCGATGTCGTCGACGGCGCCGTGTCTGAATCGGGTGTGCGCCACGGCGGAGCGCACCGGCGCGCTGATGTGCGCGGGCTCCAACGCGCTGGACGCGACCTCGGCCAGCATCGGGGTGAACAGGAGGAAGTTGGAGTCGCTGATCACCGTCACGTCGATGGTGACTCCGCGTAGGACGAGCCGTTCGAACCGCTGGGCGGCGTTCACCCCAGCGAACCCGCCGCCGACGATGACCACCCGGGTCAGGGGTGCGACCGGCGCCGCGCCGGAACCGGATCCTGGCCGCCGCACCGACCACAGCCCGTGCAGCGCGGCTCCGGTCAGCGCCCCGTGTAGCACCGCGCCGATCAATGTCCGGTAGACGGTCGCTGCCGCGGCCACCGTCCAGGTGGGTGGTATTCCGTGCAGCAGTGGGTTAAGGGTGAGGCCGATGACTAACCAGCCGAGCAGGCCCACCAGCGCTCCACCGGACACCGCCGCGGCCAGCTCGTGCGGCCGGTGATCGGTGATCACCCCGATCGCCCCACCGATGGCCGTCGCCGACCCGAGGAACAACGCCCACGACGGCGCGGC
>JBBQEF010000513.1:0-1874 GCA_038320445.1 Mycobacteriales bacterium | reverse complement strand
GGGTGCCGCAGTGGTGCGCCTGGCTGACGTCGGGCGCGACGTGACCGCCGTTCGATCCTCGTCGAAGTGCGGCGCGGCTTCGGGTAGAACTGCGGGATGCTGCTCGACGGCGTCAACCACATCGCCTGGATCTCCGCTGACCAACCTATGAGGTCGAAGTCAAGGCCTGCCTGAAAGTGATCTTGGGCGTGTTGGGGTGACTCAGTGGCCTGTCGCCGCCGAGTTGATCTTCTGTTGGAGTTGTGCTGCTGGTCGGGTGGTGCCTCGCGCCCGTCTCCGGCCCTACGTAGCGTTCAAGCGGGTTGTTCCCGACAGCCTTCATCCGGGCTTGGTGGGAGACGGGCGGGGCTGCTCATGGTCAGTTGCGGGATCGGGGTCCCGACGGGCATGCGAGCTCGCCCCGCCCGGTGGTCAGCGGCGCACGAGGGACTGTCAGGCGGCGGTGGCGGCTCCGTTCTCGTGGGTCGGGTCCTCGCATCGGTCGAGGCCGGCGGCGATGATGGGGTCCCATGCGGTGCCGGTGACGACGACGGCGTGCAGTTGGCGCAGCAGGCTCGCGGCGACCGCGACCCGGGCTTGGGTGTCGGTGAGTGGGTTGTCGGTGCGGCCGATCAGGTGGGCGTGTCGGGCGGCGAGGACGGGGTTGTGGCGCAGCGCGGTGAACACCGCGCGCCAGGCCGCGAGGCGCAGCTCGGGGCGGCCGCGGCCGCTGATGGTGGTCTTGCCCTGGTAGGTGCCCGAGGCGTTGTCGCGGGGGCAGAGCCCGGCGTGTTTGACCAACGCCCGAGCGGAGCTGAATCGGGTGGGGTCCCCGGCCTCGGCCAGGATCGTCGCCGACCCGATCGCGGACACCCCGGGGATGCTGGCCACCAGCTCGGTGAGCCCGAGCGTGTCCAGCACGCCGAGCATGCGGGTCTCGACCTCGATGATCTCGCTGCGGCGCGCGGTGAGGTCGGCGCAGGCGTAGGCGACGCGTTCCAGGGCGCCGGCGCGCTGGGCGGTGACCCCGACCGCGGTGTGGGCGGGATCGGTGGCGGCGTCGAACACTGCGCGCACGATCGCGGAGTACCAGCGGGTGGCACCGAGTTCGCGGCGGACCGCGGCGGCGAAGTTGCGCCACCCCCAGCGGCGGATCACCGACAAGTCCCCGCCGGCACCGACCTTGTCGAGGGCGACGGTGACCGCCGCGTGCCAGCTCTTGGACTCCAACGGGTCACTCGCCGCGCCCAGCACGGCGGGCCAGGCGCACTCGAGCAGGTCGCGGACCTGTTGCCGCGCCGCCCCGCCGGCGGTGACCAGCCCGGCGCGGCGCGCCCCGAGGTGCCGCAGCCGCGCCCAGGTCGGGTCGGCCCGCTCGGGCAGGTAGCAGCGCAGCTCGGTCACCAACCGGGCGATGATCATCGCATCGGTGTCGTCGTTCTTGTTGCGGGTGAAGTCCTCGGCCTCCCGCGCCCGCGCCACCAGCAGCGGTTGCACGCACACCAGCGCCACACCCTGCTCGGCGGTGATCTGGTCCAGCACCCGCCACCGGTGCCCGGTCGGTTCGCACGCCACCACCACGTGGCCGTACCCGGCCTCCACGGCCTGGGCCAGCCCCCACCGCACAGCGTCGGACAGCTGCCAGGCCTTGCACCGGACCGTGCGCCGGGCCAGTACCTTCGAGTCCGGGTCGGTCAGGGCGCACACCTGCTTGTCCGCGGCCAGATCGAACGCCAGCACCGCCGACTCGCGGGTGATCACCGCCCGCAGCCGGGCGAGCTTCTCATTGCGGCGACGGTCTCCACGCGACAACCGGTGCCTACTACCGTTGGACACGACATCCTCCTGGTGCGGTTGGGACTCCAAGCCCGAAAACCTCACCAGGAGGATGTCCC
>JBBQEF010000512.1:0-1906 GCA_038320445.1 Mycobacteriales bacterium | reverse complement strand
CCGTCCGCGGCGGCTACCGCGTGCTGCTCGACGCGCTGGCCGCCGCTTCGGGTGCCGAGGTGAGGCTGCGGACGACGGTCCGCCATCTCGGACGCACGGCACACGGCTGGCGGTTGACGCTCGGGCCCGCGACCGACCTGGAAACGCTCGACGTCGACGCGGTCGTACTCGCCGTCCCCGCCCCGGCCGCAGCCCGGCTGCTCGCCGCCGTCGCGCCGCAGGCCGCGACGGCCGCCGGGGGCATCGAGCTCGCGTCGTCCGCGGTGGTGGCGCTCGCGTACCGGTCCGAGGACGCCGCGGGCCTGCCCCCGACGTCCGGGATGCTGGTGGCGTCGGGTGAGCCGCTCGCCGTCAAGGGCATCACGCACTCGACGAACAAGTGGGCGCACCTCGCCTCCGACGGGCTGGTGCGACTCCGTGCGTCGCTGGGCCGGTTCGGCGAGGCCCACACCCTCCACATGGACGACTCCGAGCTCGTGGCACAGGTGCGGGCCGACCTCGCCGCGGTCGGCGGGCCGGACGCGGCGCCCGTGGCCGTCCACGTGCAGCGGTGGGGCGGCGGGCTGCCGCAGTACGGCGTCGGGCACCTCGACCGGGTACGGGATATCGAGCGTGGGCTGCCGGCCGGGCTGGCAGTGGCCGGGGCCGCGCTCCACGGCGTCGGCGTGCCGGCGTGCGTGGGCACGGCCCGGTCGGCGGCGGAGCGGGTGGCCGCGGAGCTGACGGCGCACGTCGGTCGCTGATCCACCGGTCGCGCGCTGCCGGACGGGACGACTCGCGCACGGGATCGCGCCGACTCGCGGGGTTCGGGGCGGGGGGCGCGGCGAGGTGGCAGCATGGAGGCATGGCACGCCTCGACTACGCCGAGCTCAACAGCACCGTCCGCTACACGATGTGGTCGGTCTTCCGCGTCGAGCCGGGAAAGCTCGGGGAGGACCGGGGCCCGGCCGCTGCGGAGGCCGGGGAGTTCCTCGACGGCCTCGCGGGCAAGGGGGTCGTCGTCCGGGGCGTCTACGACCTCGCCGGGATGCGCGCCGACGCCGACTACATGGTCTGGTGGCACGCGGACAACGTCGAGGCCCTGCAGGCCGCCTACGCCGCGCTGCGCCGCACCACCGCGCTGGGGCGGGCGAGCGTGCCGGTCTGGAGCCAGGTGGCGCTGCACCGGCCCGCCGAGTTCAACAAGAGCCACGTGCCGGCGTTCCTGGCGGGCGAGGACCCGAAGAACTACGTGTGCGTCTACCCGTTCGTCCGGTCGCTGGACTGGTACCTGCTCCCCGACGACGAGCGCCGCACCATGCTCGCCGACCACGGCAAGGCCGCCCGCGGCTACGCCGACGTGCGCGCCAACACCGTGCCCGCCTTCGCGCTGGGGGACTACGAGTGGATCCTGGCCTTCGAGTGCGACCAGCTCGACCGCATCGTCGACCTCATGCGTGACCTGCGCGCCACGGAGGCCCGCCGGCACGTGCGCGAGGAGGTGCCGTTCTTCACCGGCCCGCGTGTGCAGCCCGGTGATCTGGTGGCGACGCTCCCGTAGCGCTGTTTCAGCCGAGGTCGGCAGTGTGGCCCGACGGATGGCCGCAGCGGGGGGATCAAGCAGGATGCCCGGCTCGCCCGTGCCCCGGGCCTGCCGTGCGCCGTCGAGGTGATCAGCTAGTGGCGTCGTCCGGCACCAGCGTGAGCGAGATCGAGTTGATGCAGTACCGCAGATCGGTGGGGGTGCCGTAGCCCTCGCCCTCGAACACGTGGCCGAGGTGGCTGTGGCAGGTGGCGCACACGACCTCGACGCGCTTCATGCCCATCGTGTAGTCGGTCTTCTCGATGACGGCGTCGCCGGCCAGGGGGGTGAAGAACGAGGGCCAGCCGCAGTGCGAGTCGAACTTGGTGTCGCTGCGGAACAGCT
>JBBQEF010000511.1:0-1959 GCA_038320445.1 Mycobacteriales bacterium | reverse complement strand
GTGTCGATGGACAGGGCGGGGTGCGCGAGTCGTGGGAGCCCGAGGGTGCGGGCCTGGCGTGCGGCGTTCGGTGTCGGGGTGAGTCCGATCCGCAGGAACCGCAGGGCGGTGCGGGCCCGACGGGCGGGGGTCCGGGCGGCGAAGGGCATGGCCGCGTAGCGGGCGGCGGTGGTCGCGAAGGGTTCCGCGGGCGTGCCGGTGACCGTGGCGACGTCGTCGCTGGGTGCGCCGATGGCGAAGGTGCCGCGGTGGTGTTCGGCGAAGTAGTGCCCGACGTTGAGGAGTTCGATCGGGCTGACCCCGGAGACCTTCGCGGCCCGCAGGAACATCCACAGCGGCAGGTCGAGGTGGCGGACGGGCCGGTCCAGGACGCCGCCGATGATCGTGGCCATCTGGGCGGCGTCGAGCAGGTCGGGACCGGTGGGCCGGTAGGTGCGGCCGTCGTGGCTGCCGGGGTCGGCAAGCGCGGCGACCGCGACCCTGGCGATGTCCTCGTTGGATGGTGGCGCGTTGCAGCTGCTCCCGGTGGGGCTGGGGACCAGGCCGAGGTGGGCGGCGAAGTCCATGGTCTGCAGGTAGCTGTCGGCGAAGTAGCCGGGGTTGAGGCAGGTCTTGGCCACATCCGGCAGCATCCAGAGGATCTGGTCGGTCAGGTGGTGCTGCCGCGTGGTCGGGGAGGGGCTGACGGGGTTGGCCAGCCACTGGGTGAGCCAGACCAGCGACTCCAGGTCCGACTCCCGGGCGGCGGCGGCGAACGCGGCGGCGGCGTCGAGCATGTGGGAGTGCCACGGCGGCACGAAGTAGGCCCGCCGGACACCGCGCAGGGCCTCGGCGACGCTGGTGGCGTCGAAGAGGTCACCGACGACGACCTCCGCGCCCCGGCACCGCAACCGCTCACTGCGGCCGTCCTGCGCCCGGACCAGGGCCCGCACGCGCGCGCCCTGGTCGAGCAGCAACTCGGCGACGGCACCGCCGGTGCGCCCGGCCGCGCCGGTCACCAGGATCGTCGGGGTGTCCATCATGGTCATGTCCTCTCGCTGGTGACGGGTCGGACGGTGCGCGGTACGGCGCCGGCCGGTACGTCGGCATCTACGCTGAGCCGGTGGAGATCCGGCAGCTGCGCTACTTCGTCGTGGTGGCCGAGGAGCTGAGCTTCACCAACGCCGCCCGCCGGATCCCGGTAGCGGTCAGTGCCCTCTCCACGCAAGTGCGCAAGCTGGAGTCGGAGCTGGGGCGGGTCCTGCTGGACCGCACGACCCATTCGGTGGAGCTGACCGCGGCCGGCCGGGCCTTTCTCGCGGTCGCGACGGACGTCCTGGACCGCCTCGACCGCGGGGTGGCGGAGTTCCGGCTGTCCGCGCCCACCCGGACGCTGCGCCTGGGGGTGGTCGAGGAGGGGCTGGCCGAGCTGACCGGGCCGGTCATCGACGCGTTCCGGGCCGCGCATCCCTTGATCGCGCTCGACGTGCGCCCCTGCCCGGCCGCCTCGCTGTTCGACCGCCCCGGCGACGTCGACGTGCTGTTCTGGATCCACCCGGACCCCCCGTTCCCGGGCTGGGTGTTCACCCCGGTCCTGGAGTCCGACGCGGTGGTGGTCCTCGGCTCCGGCCACCGCCTGGCGGGCCGGGCGCAGCTGCGGGTCGCGGACGTCATCGACTCGACGTTCGTGCGTGTGCCCGACGAGGCGCGGCCGTGGTTCGTCCGGCACTACCTGGAGGACCACCGTGGTGGCCCGCCCCGAACGCTGTCGGCGGCCGTGGTGCGCGATGTGCCCGGCGGTCAGGGACTGGTGTCGCTCGACGGTGCGGCGATGGTGCAGCCCGCGGCCAAGCTGCGCTACTTCAACCGGCCCGACATCCTCGCCATCCCGCTCGTCGACGTGGCGGCGTTCCCGCTGGGCATCGCCGCCCCGTACGGCGGTCGTCGGAGCGGGGTCGGCGAGCTGATCGATATCGCACG
>JBBQEF010000510.1:0-1987 GCA_038320445.1 Mycobacteriales bacterium | reverse complement strand
TGTGGAGAGAACAACAGCACTTGGCCGTTGGCACAACCCGACGTGGTGATACGGCGGGCTATCGCATATTCACATCCGGCTGCTCGCGAGCTACCGCAGGGGCGAACTCAGCTGCTCAGGCGCCGCGCACCGAATGGTGGGGCGTGGCGTGGGCACATCCGGTCCAGGCATCGCCGTGTCCGCGGTGGCACAGCTGGTTGGCCTCGCGAGTGAGCCATCATATCGGTCACAGCAGTCTGTAGTTGCCCCAGGTGACCTGCCCTGGCCGTCGGCGCCAGCATCCGCGAGGTCTGCTGCGCCGACCATCTGGGCGCCATCTCCTTGAACAACTGCTCAGCCGGTTATAGCAGGGTGGCGGCACCGAACGGCACCGCACAGTCCGCTGTCGGTCGTCCGCCATCGATCGAGTCGACGGCGCGAGATATGTCAGTGCACGGATCATGTATCAAGTGCATGTGACCACGTGTCCTCCCGGTTGAGGGCAGGTTGAGGGTAACCATTCAGGTCAGCAGGTTACGGGCGGTTTCCAGGGGTTGCCGGTGATGGCGTCGCGGAGTGCGTCGAGGATGTTGTCGCCGTGCTTGCCGACCGTGGAGATGTAGCCGCGTATGCGCAGCCAGGCCTTCGCGGTGGTCGCCGAGCGGTGACAGCCGCTGATCTTGAGCTGGGTCTTGGTCGGGCGGACGTCGCGCTCCGCCTGGTTGTTGGTGAACGGCACGGTCAGGTCGCGTACGAACAGCAGCACGTGGGCGTCGCGGTCGTGCAGGCGTTCGAGCAGGTTGCGGGTCTTGGACTGGCGCCGCCCGGGGACGCGGCGGTGTTCGGCGAGCCCGACCAGCAGTGCGTGGCGCCACGAATCGAGTAGTGGATCGGCGACTTCGGGTGGGATCGCTAGAAGTTGCTGGTCACGGGCCTGGTGGGCGGCGGTGTTGAGGCCGTAGAGGGCGCGCAGCGCCTGGTCGGGCCAGGCCTGTTCGGGGTGGGTTTCGGCGGCGGCGACCAGTTCGCGGGCCAGATGCGCGCAGCACAGGGCGTGTCGGGCGTCGGGGTAGGCGTCGTAGAGCGACAGGGCGTCGTGGACCACTGTTCCGCGGAACGCGGGCAGTACGTCGAACTCGTTGACCGCGGCCCGGCCGCGGGAGCGGTGCAGGTGGTAGGCGGTGAGCTTGTCGGTGCCGGCGACGTGCAGCCACCACCGGGCGCCGTTGATGTTGCTGGTGGTCTCATCAACGTGGATGACGTGCGCGAGCACGATCAGCGACTTGATCAGCTTCTCGACATCGACCAGTACTTCCGCGACGCTCGACAGGACCGAGCTGATCCAGCCGGTCGACGGTCGGGCCCCGGTCAGGTCCGCGATCAACATGGCGGTGCGGGCGACTGGGACGTGTTGGAACACCAGCAGGTACACCGCGAGCGCGCGCAGGTTCGGCCCGTACACCGCGGCCGCGCTCACCCCGTCCGGTGCGGTCGCGGTCGTCGTCGTCCCGCACCCGCAGCGGCGCTTGTGCAGGCGGTGCTCGGTCACGGTCGGGGTGATGGTCGGGATGTCGTGGACCTGGCGGCGTATCACCCCGACCGGGCGGGTACCGGCCAGATCGCGGCCGCAGCCACCGCACGCAGCGGGCACATGATCGACGATCTCGTCCGGACTGCCGGTCTGGAACAGCGCCGACCCGCCCGCGCCGGGCTGCTTGCCGGGGTTGCGTGCGCTGCGACGGCGTTCCGCCCGCGAGGGCGACACCACAGGCCCGTCCGCCGAGGGCGGCTGTGAGGAGTTGCCCGAGTTGCGACCCAGCCGGCGCTTGAGCTCAGCGACCTCGACCCGCAACTCCTCGATCACCCGGGCCTGCGACTCGATCAGCCCGAGGAGCTCCTCACGCGACGGCTGCTCGGACCCGGACACCGCACATGATCAGCACACCACGGCGCCCGGGTCACGCACCGACACGCCGGAAGATCACCGGTGCCGGACCTGAATGGTTAC
>JBBQEF010000509.1:0-2004 GCA_038320445.1 Mycobacteriales bacterium | reverse complement strand
GGCGATGCTCGACGCCACCGGCGCCCGCGCGCTCGGCGAGATCGTCGACCGGCTGGCCGCCCAGGGCGTCGCGGTGCTGCTCAAGGGCGTGTCCCCGCAGCACGCCCGGCTGCTCGCCGCCGTCGGCACGCTCGCGCCGGTGCTCGCCCGTGGACACGTCTTCGCGGACCTGCCGTCCGCGGTGGCGCACGCCCGCCGGCACGTGGCGGCCGGCGGTGCGCACGCCGTACCGCTGCAGATGGGACCGCTCGAGACCGCGGCCGGGCCGACCCCGGTCCCCTAGGGTTGCGCCCATGTCCGACACCGCACCGGCGACCACCTCGTGATCTCCGTCGACGAGCACCTGGCCCGGATCCTCTCGGTGGTCAAGCCCCTGGCGCCGCTCGACCTCGGGCTGCTCGACGCGCAGGGCTGCGTCCTGGACGAGGACGTCCTCGCGCCCCTGCCCCTCCCGCAGTTCGACAACAGCTCGATGGACGGCTACGCCGTACGGACCGAGGACCTGGCCGGGCCGATGCCCGTCGTGCTCCCGGTGATCGGCGACATCGCGGCCGGCCCCGCCAGCGCCCTGCGCGTCCAGCCCGGCCTGTGCGTGCGGATCATGACGGGTGCGGCGCTGCCCGAGGGCGCCGACGCGGTCGTCCCGCTGGAGCTGACCGACGGCGGCGTCTCGCACGTGCGGATCGACCGGGCCGTCGACGTCGGCGCCTACATCCGCCGCGCCGGCGAGGACGTGTCCGCCGGCGAGACGGTCCTGGCCCGCGGGGGCGTGCTCGGCAGTGCCGCGATCGGCCTTGCAGCGGCGGTCGGGCGCACCCGCGTCCTGGTCCGTCCCCGGCCCCGGGTCGTGGTCGTGTCGACCGGCAGCGAGCTGGTCGAGCCGGGCAGCCCGCTCGGTCCCGGGCAGATCGTCGACGCCAACAGCTTCGCGCTCACCGCCGCCGCGGTGGAGGCGGGCGCGCTGGCCTACCGGGTCGGGATCGTGCCGGACGAGCCGCGCACGCTGCTCGCGACCCTCGAGGACCAGCTGGTGCGGGCCGACGTGCTGATCACCAGCGGCGGGGTCAGCGTCGGGGCGTACGACGTGGTGAAGGAGGTGCTGTCCAAGGTCGGGACGGTGCAGTTCGACAAGGTCGGCATGCAGCCTGGGATGCCGCAGGGCTTCGGCACGATCGGCCCCGAGAGCACGCCGGTGTTCGGGCTGCCCGGCAACCCGGTGTCGGCGCTCGTGAGCTTCGAGGTGTTCGTGCGGCCGGCCCTGCGCCGGATGCTCGGCACCGAGCCGCTCGAGCGGCCGCGGGTGACCGCCGTCGCGACGGAGGCGCTGAGCTCGCCGCCCGGCAAGCGCTCGTTCCTGCGGGTCCAGCTCGCGGTGCGCAAGGGGGCCTACGTCGCGACCCCGGTCGGCGGCGCCGGCTCGCACCTGCTGGCCGGCATGGCTCGCGCGAACGCGCTCGCCGTCATCCCCGAGGACGTCGAGAAGGTCGCCGCCGGCGAGCCGGTCACCGTGATGCTGCTCGAGCGGCGGGCGCGGTGACGGCGGGCGCCGGGCGGCTCACCCACCTCGACGAGACCGGTGCCGCCCGGATGGTCGACGTCACGGCCAAGGACGTCACGGCGCGTACGGCCACCGCCTCCGGCCGGGTCGACCTGTCCGCCGAGGTCGTCGCGCTGCTGCGCGGCGAGGGCGTGCCCAAGGGTGACGCGCTCGCGGTCGCGCGGATCGCCGGGATCATGGGGGCGAAGCGCACCCCGGACCTGGTCCCGCTGTGCCACCCGCTCGCGCTGTCCGGGGTGACCGTCGACCTGACCGTCGACGACGGCGGTGTCGCGGTGCGCGCGACCGTCCGCACCGCCGACCGCACGGGCGTCGAGATGGAGGCGCTCACCGCCGTGATGGTGGCCTGCCTCACGCTCGTCGACATGTGCAAGGCCGTGGACAAGCGGGCCGTCGTGACCGGCGTGCGGGTGGACGCCAAGACCGGCGGCACGAGCGGCCCGTGG
>JBBQEF010000508.1:0-2033 GCA_038320445.1 Mycobacteriales bacterium | reverse complement strand
CCGGAGCTCACGGAGAACTGTGTCGATCCTGCCGTCGATCGTGGTCCACGCGGCGCCGTTCCTGGGCTTCAGGCGCGCCTGGGCGTTGTCCCACTCGGTCTCGAGATCGGCGATGCGGGTGGTGGCGCCCGACTGGTCACCCAGGGCCCCGGCAAAGTGCTCACGTGATCTTGTAGGTGGCGAGCGGGCGCCGGGTGTCGCGGGCGTGGTGGCGTAGCGCGGCAGCGATGTTGGTGGCGCCGGACAACCGCAACGCGGTGATCGCGAGGTTCCGCAGCGCGGCCATCACCTGCGGGCCGTGCCCGGTGCGGACCTGGGAGCGGTCTTCGTCGAAGGTCACGTCCCGCACCCAGTGCAACGCCTCGATGGCCCAGTGTCCGCGGATCCAGCGGGCGAGCAGGACCGGGTCGGCCTGGAACGCGGTCAACGAGGTGATCGCGTAGACGGTCACCGTCGTCCACTTTCGGCTACCCAGCCGGCGGCGCCGACGGACGAGCTTGATGGCTTGAGCGGCGTGCGGGAAGAACTCCCCACCCAGGTCTGGGCACCGGGCAAGGCTCACGACCGAGATGGCGCGGGTCTCGACGCGCCCGTGACCGCGGGCCTGCTGTCGGTTCGCGACTGGGATCTGCGCCCAGGGCAGCGCCCGCATCCGGCGCAGCAGGGTGGGCTGGTTCGCCTTGATCGTAAGTAGGTAGTGCCCGCCGCGTTCGTGAAGGTAGCGGGCATGAGAGCGCTGTGTGTGCAGGGCATCGGCGCTGATCAGGACGTCGTGCAGGTCCAGTTGGTCGAGCAAGGTGGTGAACGCGGCGATCTCGCTGCCCTTCGCGTCGACCTGGACCTGCCCGAGCACCGCGCCGGTGGCCTGGTCGATCACCGACACCAGATGCGGCGCCGTGACCGGCTCATCGCCGTCGCCGGTGGTGGCGCGGGAGCGGGCACCACGCACCGTCTTGCCGTCGAGGGCGACCACGCGGCGCTTCTCGCGCGCTGGGATGTCCGGCTGCGGCGGGCGTACGGCGAGTTGGGCCAGCGCCCAGGTCTGCAACGCCGTCTCCAACGCCTGCGGGTCGAGCTGCTGCAGGACCCGGCGGATGGTCGACTCGTGCGGAACCACCGTGCCCGCACCCAGCACGTCCAGCACGGCGCGGCCGGCGTCGTGGGCGTACTCGGCGACCGCGACGAACGACCGCGCCCCGGCCAGCACCGCGCACGCCCCGAGCAGCAACACCGCCAACACGCCGTGGCGCACCCCTCGTGGTTTGCGCGGGTCCGGCACCGCGGAGAGCGCCTCGACCAGCGATAACACCACCAGCTGCGCGACCGCAGGAGGGCTCACCCGATCGGGCAGGACCTCCAGGTGATCCAGGGCGGCAACGATCGGCAAGGATGACAAAGCGGGCACAGGCTTCCAGACATGATCAAGGGACTTCGACATCCTCATGATCACGTCGAGCCTGTGCCCGCACTCGTACCTACACTCGCCTGTCGTCGCAGGTCAGCGCCCGCTTATCGCGACCTTGCCGGGGCCCTGCCCGCCGACCGACTCGACGAGCGTCGAACCGGTATCGATCAAGCTGAAGCTGAACTCGGGCAGTGATCGTCTTCGTCAAGCCTGGTGTAAGTTCTCGCCTCCCGTGACATGTTGAGCATGTCTGAACTGCGCTTCTCCGGGTTGTCTCACGACGATGTCACCATGATCAGTCTCATCTGGGTGTCGCATCCTCGACCGCGCCGCCGGCCGGTGGTCGGCCATCCGGGCTTCTCGGCGCCGGCGTGTGCTGCTGGTCGTTCCGTCGGCGGGGCAGGGCAAGGCTGACACGGCCGTCCTGGCGTTCGCGGTGGTGGGGGAGATCTTCGATCTCCAGCACCCGAAGGGCGTCGCGGCTGCTGGTGATGCGGGTGCTCGCACGCAGCCGGATGATCTGGGTGACGATCACTTGGACCGCGGCGAGCAGCACTCCCGCGCCGACCACAACGAGCACCGCCCACTCCGGGAGCAGGTGCAGCACGCCGGCCGGGACGACCACGGC
>JBBQEF010000507.1:0-2052 GCA_038320445.1 Mycobacteriales bacterium | reverse complement strand
GGCCGACGCCCGTGATTTCTATTCGACCCTCGCCCAGGTTCTCCCCGTGCTGCTGCTGACCATCGTGTGGGACCGCGATTGGCTCGCCCAGCTTCAGGGCCGCCACCGCGGCGGAACCGGACCCAACGCCGTCACGATCTGGACCAAGCCCGTCGTGCGCTACTACACGCTGTTCCTCAACGCCGTCCTCGTCTCCGCGATCGCCGCCGCGCTGTTGGTGCTCGCCGGACCGCTGCCCGACAGCACCCTGCTGCGGACGCTGCTCGTGCTCGCCGCCGTCCTGGCGCTCCTCCCGTGGGGCTGTCAAGTTTCCGGTGTAACTGATTTGCGTTGATCTAGCTGCGGCCGGCGGCCAGGCGTCCGTCGAAGGCCATGTCGAAGGCGTTGAGGGCGGGTTTCCAGCGCATCGTCCAGCGTCGTTGCCCGTTCCCGGTGGGGTCCAAGCTCATGATCGCCATGTAGACGCACTTGAGGGCGGCCTGCTCGTTGGGGAAGTGCCCGCGGGCCTTCACCGCGCGGCGGATCCGCGAGTTCACGCTCTCGATGGCGTTGGTCGTGCAGATGATCTTGCGGATCTCCACGTCGAAGGACAGGAACGGCACGAACTCCGCCCAGGCGTTCTCCCACAGCCGCACGATCGCCGGATACCGCTCGCCCCAGGTCTCGCAGAACTCCAGGAACCGCTCCAGCGCCGCCGCCTCCGTGGCCGCGGTGTAGACGGGGCGCAGCGCCTTCGCGATCGCCTCGTAGTGCTGACGCCCGGCGTAGCGGAAGCTGTTGCGCAGCAGATGCACCACACAGGTCTGGGTGATCGTCTGCGGCCACACCGCGGCGATCGCGTCCGGCAGACCGGCCAGGCCGTCACAGACGACCATCAGCACATCTCCGACGCCCCGGTTCTTGATCTCGGTCAGCACATGCAGCCAGTACTTGGCGCCCTCCCCGCCCGGGGCGCCGGTCACCGACGGGGCCTCCCCGGCCCACAACCCGAGGATGTCGCGGCGGCCCTCGCCGGTGACCGCGAGCGCCACGTAGATGGGCCGGTTGGCCACCTTCCCGTCGCGGATCTTCACGTTGATCGCGTCGATGAAGATCACCGGATACACGGGGTCCAGCGGCCGGTTCTGCCACTGGGTCATGCCCTCGATGACCTTGTCGGTGATCGTGGAGATGGTCTGGCGCGACACCTCGGCCCCGTAGATCTCGGCCAGGTGGGCCTGCACATCTCCGGTGGTCATACCCTTCGCCGACAGGGAGATGACCAGCTCCTCGACCCCGGACAGGCGCCGCTTGCGCTTACCGACGATCTTCGGCTCGAACGTGGCGTCCCGGTCGCGGGGCACGTCGATCTGCACCGGCCCGACCTCCGTCAACACCGTCTTGGTGCGGTGGCCGTTGCGGGAGTTCCCGCCATCACGGCCCGCCACGTCGTGGCGGTCGTAGCCGAGGTGATCGGTGATCTCCCCCTCCAGCGCGGACTCCACCACCCGCTTCGTCAGCTGCGCCAGCAGCCCGCCGTCGCCGGTCAGCTGCAAGCCGCCGGCGCGGGCCTTCCCGACCAGACGATCGAGCAACTGCTCATCAACCGCGTCCAGCCCGTCCGAGCTGGTCGGCTCGTCCCGCACGAGTTCGTCCAGGTCCACAGCCCGCTGCGCGGGCGTCACATCAGTCATCGGGTGCTACCTCCATGATCGGAGTTACACCGTTGTTTTTACAGGCCCACAGCGGGCGGCGTCACGCATAACAGCGCTGAACGCTGGCAGCGGAAGTGCGTTTCGTTGGTACGTGCTCCCGATGATTCGCCGCTGAGTGGCCAGTCATCCCAGGGGTCTGCGCCGCAGCTTTCACTGAACGTCGTCGTGTTAGTAGTTGGTGGCGTGGTCGTGGAGCCAGGTGCGGGTCTGCTCGTCGGGCCATCCGGTGGCCAGCGCCTGCACCGCGACCCACCGGACGATGCTGTCCTGGTCGGTGGTGGCGTGGTCGTGGAGCCAGGTGCGGGTCTGCTCGTCGGGCCATCCGGTGGCCAGCGCCTGCACCGCGACCGGCCGGACG
>JBBQEF010000506.1:0-2056 GCA_038320445.1 Mycobacteriales bacterium | reverse complement strand
AGCTCGTGGCGGCCGCCCGCCGTGGCGGACCAGCCGTGATCCAGCTCGCACCGCTGCGCGCCCGCCGCGACTTCATCGACGTCCGCGACATCGCCGACGCCGTGCTCGCGGCGTGCACCCGGGACCCCGACGCGAGAGTCGTCAACATCGGTCGGGGTGAGGCGGTGTCGTTGCGGCTGCTCGTCGACCAGCTCGTGGAGGCGAGCGGGCTCCCGACCCGGCTGATCGAGCTCGACGGTGACCCCGGGCGCAACGCGGGCATCGACTGGCAACAGGTCGACATCCGGATGGCGCGCGAACAGCTGGGCTGGCAACCGCGGTGGCCGCTGGCCTGCTCGGTCCAGGATCTGTGGGAGGCCACGTCCGCTGCGGGCTCGGCCACCGCTCCGGACGGCCTCGAGGCCGCGCGCCCACGCTGACACCGGCCCCGCGGTGGGGCCGACGAAGGAGCGGAGGCGCCATGGGCAAGCTCGACGGCAGGACTGTCCTCATCAGCGGGGCGACCCGGGGGCAGGGGGAGGCGACGGCACGTCGTTTCGTGGCCGAAGGAGCCGAGGTCATCCTCGCGGGCCTCTCCGACGACGAGGGCAAGCAGATCGCTGACGAGCTCGGCGACGCGGCCGTCTACATCCATCTCGACGTCACCGACGAGGCGCAGTGGGCCGACGCCATCGCTTTCGCCCGGAGCGAGTTCGGCAAGCTCGACGGCCTGGTCAACAACGCGGGCGTGCTCGGCGTCGGGTCGCTGGAGTCGACCACCCGCGGCGAGTTCGAGCGGGTGATCGCGGTCAACCAGATCGGCGTGTTCCTGGGGATGCAGGCCGCGGCGCCCGCACTGCGCGCCGCGGGCGGCGGCACCATCGTCAACACCGCGTCCGTCGACGGGATGGGCGGCATGCACCTGCTGTCCGCCTACTGCGCCTCCAAGTTCGCCGTGATCGGCCTGACCAAGGTGGCCGCACTCGAACTGGGCGCGGACGGGATCCGCGTCAACGCGATGTGCCCCGGCGTCGTCGAGACCCCGATGGTCGAGCACCTGCTGGACGGGTTCGCCGCCGCGTTGCTGCCGAACATCCCGCTGGGGCGGTTCGGCACCGCCGCCGAGACGGCGTCGATGGCGCTGTTCCTCAGCTGCGACGAGTCGACCTACTGCACCGGCGGCACCTATGTCGTGGACGGCGGGTGGACCGCGAAGGTCTGATCGGCGTCGAACCGGGCTCGGCCCGGTCTCCGGCCCGGCTCGGCCACCGTCGCCGATCCTGATTCGGATCGTCCTGCTGCGCAGCAGGCGTCCACCCCACCCTGAATGGAGCCCACCGTGCCGAAGCCCATCGACACCGGTCTGGAGACCGTGCTGGCCCGCTTCACCGTCACCGGCACCCCTGAGGAGTTCGAGGAGGTGCTCAGGGAGCAGACCGAGTTTCTGCAGGTCCAGGACGGTTTCGCCCGCAGCACGCTGCTGCAGTCACTGCGCCGGCCCACGACCTACCTCAACGTCTCCTGGTGGCACGACGAACACGCCTACCGCTCCGTCGTGCGCAGCGTCCCGTTCGCGAACTACGTCTTCGGCCGGCTGATGAAGCTCGTGAAGGGCGACAGCGAGCGGGCCGAGCCCGTGCTCGCCGGCAGCGCGAACGATGCGGCGACCGCATCGGCAGCGGTCGCCGTCACCACCTTCGAGCTGCACGAGGACGCCAGCCCGCAGGACTTCGAGCGCACCTTCAAGGCCCACGCCGATTTCGTCCGCCTGCAACCGGGATTCGTCGCCCACCTGCTGGTGCGGCTGGCGGGCAGCCCCCGCACCTACGTCAACCTGGGCTGGTGGGGCGAGCCCGGCGACCACATGGCCGCGCTCGCCACTGAGGAGTTCCGGGCCGACGTGCGTGCGATGGGCACGGTGGCCGAGGTCAGCGGTGATCTCATGCGCGTCGTGATCGACGCCGCGGCGTGAACACGCCGCGCCCGCGGGCCTCGGACAACGGACCCGGTAGCACGCACGTCATCGCTGATGTCTGCGTCGTCGGCGGTGGCCCGGCGGGGCTGATGCTGGCCCTGT
>JBBQEF010000505.1:0-2137 GCA_038320445.1 Mycobacteriales bacterium | reverse complement strand
CGGCGGGCCCCATCTACATCCAGGCCCCGGCCCCGCCCGTCGACAAGGGCAACCGTGCCGCGGGTGTGCTGCTCGTGCTGGTCTCCACCCTCATCTACGCGGTCGTCTACGCTCTTGTCGCGTTCGGCATCGCCGGCGCGGGAAGCGGCTCGATCGCCGACGCGGCCGGGAAGTTCAGCGACTTCGTGGTGCTCCCGGTGTACTACATCCCGGTCGTGTTCTTCTTCATCGCGTTCTCGCTGCTGGTGCTGATCGTGAACCGCGGCGGCTGGTGGGCCTACGTGCTCTTCGGCTTCCTCGTGGCCGTCGTCGTGTACTTCTCCTACATCGGCGCGGCGCTGCTGACCGTGCAGGCCTGGAACTTCACCCCCTCCGAAGCCGTGCGCTTCATCTCCGCGCAGTGGCTGAACCCCGGCGCGATCGCCGCAGCCATCGTCGCCCGGGAGGTGCCGATCTGGTTCGGCGCCTGGATCTCCCGCCGCGGCCGGGGCGTCACCACCCGTAACGTGGCCGCCCGCCAGGACTACGATCGGCGTCTCGCCGAAGGGCCGCAGCTGTCCCGTCCGGAGTGACGCTGCAGCCCCCGCCGCGGGGGAGTGAGGCCTGAGCCATGCGTGATTACCAGAGATATGCGGCCGTTGTCGCCGTCTTCGCGGCCGTGCTCTACGCAGCCCTGCTCGTTGCGGGCTTCGGCCTGATCAGCCTGCTGGCCGACCTCGAGGTTATCCCGGTCGCGGATGCCGGCCCCCTCGTCGGTCCCGGAATGGCGACGGCGGCCGTGGTGCTGGTCTTCGTCCTCCTGCTGTGGCTCGGGCTGCGTGCGTCGCCGCGCCGCCAGCGGGTGGCGCTCGGGTACGCGGCCGGAACGGGTGTCGCCGCGCTCCTCGGGTTCGTCGTCGCGGGCGGGGCGCTCTACGTCCTCGGGAACGGGGAACCCTTCAGCGGGCTGACCTTCGCCGCGGCGGTGCTGCGCGGTCCGTTCGCGGCGACGACGGGCATCCTCGCCTTCGTCGTCGCCCTGCTCTATTCGCTCGTGCTCGCCTCGCGCCTGAACGAATACGGCCGGCCGCTGTGGCCCTGGGAACGGCCGGACGGATAGGGCGAAATTACCGGTCGTTTCGCCTCGGAATCGGGTACCCTTAACGTCCATGGATGTCCCCCTCGAAGCGCACGTCGACGATGTCGTCGACGACTGGCTGGGCTGGCTTCCCAAGTGGCGGCCGGGCACCCACACCCGCCGCACGCGGTTGTGCCGCACGTGCTTCGGTTCGCCGGTGATCCGCGCGGCCGGCCTTGCCACCGATGTGCCGCACGCGGTGCAGCACGCCCTCGCCATGCGGGTGAAAGGCGTCATCGACACCGCCGTCGACGCGTACACCGAAACGGCACTTCCCCTGCTCAACCGCGAGATCCGCTCCAACGAGGAGCGGAAGGCCGCGTCGGCGGCCTATCATCCCTCCGACGGCCTCGACCCCGAGTACACCGGCCTCGAACTCGACCCGCCCGCCGAGCGGGAGGCCCCCTACCTCTTCACCTTCGCCGAGCTCTCCCGGCCGGACGCCCCCTCCCCGACCGTGGCGGAACCCGCGCCCCTCACCGCCGAGGAGAAGACGGCGATCCGCGCCGAGCTTCGCCGGGCTGACGAGTACGCCGCCGAGGTGGGCGGCCAGGTCTGCACCGCCCTCTACCGCCATCGTGCACGGATGCGCGCCGCGATCGACGAGTTCGTCGAACCCTGGGTGCAGGCCCTGCTCGCCGACCTCGAGAGCACCCTCGAGTCCCCGCTCTGGCCGCACGGCCTCTGAGTCGTGTTCGCCGCGCGCGAACGAGACCCGCTGCATCCACTCACGGGCGGCTCACCATTTGACCGGGCCACCCGCGGGGAGTTAGTATTTCGAGGTGTGCGCTTCGTCGTGCGCTTGAGTCCTGCCATCGCGATCTCGTCGTGCCGCACCTTGGGCGCCCAGACACGGCACGCATGCTGGGTTTGCTCACCGAGCAGCCCCCACGGCATACCCACTGAAACGCGCGGAACTTGTTCCGTGTGCGCCGGAGGGTCCAGATGAACTCGAGGAGAACCGCGCAAGCGGAACGAATCGAATGCTAACCATCACAAAGCTGTCACCGTGCAGCAATA
>JBBQEF010000504.1:0-2144 GCA_038320445.1 Mycobacteriales bacterium | reverse complement strand
CGCACCGGGGTGCGGCAGAACGCCTCGATCTCCTCGGCGACGAAGCCGCGGTACCAGGCGTCGCGGGAGGCGTCGATCTGCGCGACCCGGTCGCCGCCCACCGCGGACGCTTCGGCCAGCAGCCGCTGCCAGGTGGCGGCGAGCGCCGGCAGCCGGTGGACCGACACGGGCGCCCGCCCACCGGGCAGCCAGGTCTCGGCCGAGCTGGGCCAGTGCTGCCGGAAGTGCGCCTCGACCGTCGCGATGGTCGGCGGGATGCGGGGGACCAGCGGGAACCCGCCCGCCGCGTACCCGAGCGCGGGCTCGAGCGCCTCGGCCAGCGTGAGCGTGCCGTGGTCGCGCAGGAGGGTGAGCCAGCCGTCCCACGCGCCGGGGACGGTGGCCGCGAGCAGGCCGGTGCCGGGCACGGTCTGCAGGCCCAGCTCGCCGTGCAGCAGGCCCGTGGTGGCCGCGGCCGGGGCGACGCCCTGCCCGCACAGCACCCGCGGCGTCGGGTCGCCCGCTGTCACGAACACGGCCGGCACCTCCCCGCCGGGCCCGCACAGGTGTGGCTCCACCACCTGGAGCACGAACCCGGCCGCCACCGCGGCGTCGAACGCGTTGCCGCCGCGGGCGAGCACGGCCATGGCCGTGGACGTGCCGAGGTAGTGGGTGCTGGACGCGGCGCCGAGCGGGCCGCGCCTCTCGTGCGTCACGGGCGCCATGGGTCGATCATCGCCCTTCCGGCGGTACCTCCGCCGCGCGGACCGGCGCCGGGCCGGGTGTTCGGGGGCTTCCGGCGAGCCGTGGCGCAGGAGTGATCACCGGCTTGGTGCGTCCGCGGCCGGATGTGGGCCGGGGACGCACCGAACCGGAGATCACACCCGCGGACCTCGTGCGCCGGCCGATCAGGGCTGGAGATCGGCGGCCAGGGGCACCTCCCCGATGGCCGGGCCCGTCATCCACTCGCGCAGCGTGCGGGTGGCCGCGACGTCGTCGGCGTTGTACTCCAGCAGGCGCCGGCGCTGATCGGGATCGGGCGGCGCGCCGTCCATGCCGACCGCGTCGCGGTACCAGCGCATGGAGTTCTCCCCGCTCGCCTCGGCATCGCGCCAGGCGAAGCCCGCAGCGGGGGCGATCCGCTTGAGGCCCTTGCCGTGGGCGCACAGGAACCATTCGCTGACCACCGCGAACAGATCCACCCAGCACGGATCGGCGATGAACGCCTCGATCTCCGCCACCGGCGGGATGCCCGGCTTGCCGGCGAAACGCCGCGCGGAGCCGAGCAGCCAGCGGTTCTCGGCCTGCTCGTTGTAGCAGTACGCCGCGAACGAGCGGCCCGTGGCGGCGGCCCGGGCGCGGACGCCCGAGAACCACCCCCAGAACGCCGCGAACGAGCGCGCTTCGTCGTCGGTGGGCACCGGCTCCCAGGTGGCGAACGCGCGGTAGCCGTCGGGCTCGTCGCCGGGCCGCGGGCCGCCGGGATGGCGCAGCAGCGCTCCCCACAGGTAGGCACCGGACTCGCCGAAGCTCTCCATGTCGACGTCGACCTCGACATCGGCGCGGGGCACCGGCACCCGCGGCACCCGGCGCACCACCGAGAGCCCGCGCCGCCACGCCCGCGCGAGCGCGACGACATCACCGAACGGCACACCGGGCAGCGGTACCGGCGGCCCGACGCCGGGATCCAGCGACGCCAGCGCCGCCACCGTGCCCACGCCCGCCTCGCGCAGTGCCACGGCCGTCTCGCCGCGCACGACCAGGCTGACGTCCTCGGCGGCGACGAGTGCGGCCTCGCAGGTGGGCCACCACGAGCAGTGACGGCACTCGGTGACCCGCGACGGGACGGCGAGCGCGGGCGCACCGGACGCGGCGGCGCGGGCGACCGCCGAGCGGTCGACGAAGCGGGCGTCGTACTCGGCCAGCGTGGAACGGCCGCCGGGCCAGTGGCCCGACCGCAGGTCGTGCCACACGACCGCGTCGGCATCCATCCCGACGACGCCGCCGTGATCGGCGTGCCGGGCGCCGGGTGCCGGGGCCCAGCCCGCGGCCCGAAGCATGCGGTGCAGGTGGGCCAGGCGCAGCAGATCGCGCGGCTGGGAGCGGATCCGGCGGGCGGGATCGGGCAGGGCCCGCCGCGGCCAGGGCGCCAGCAGCGGCGAGGT
>JBBQEF010000503.1:0-2176 GCA_038320445.1 Mycobacteriales bacterium | reverse complement strand
CCCGGGAGCGCTCCGCGACGCCCACGGGCCGGCTCAGCGACCCCTGCGACGTCGCCGCCGCGGCGGTGTTCCTGTGCTCGGCGGCCAACCGCAACATCACCGGCGAGCTGGTGACCGTCGCGGGTGGCCGGTGAACCAGCGGACCGGCCCGTCGGCCCGTCGTCCCACCGGTGGCACCACGGCCACCGGCCCACCACCTGATTCGAGGAGGCACGCCATGCCGAGCCCGCATGTCCCCCACGCCGCAGCGTCCGGCAGGCGCCGGCCCCGGCGCGGCGACACGCTGCCGGCGCTGTTCGCCGATGTCGTCCGCCGCTACCCCGACGCCGTCGCGATCGTGCACGACGAGCGGAGGGTGACCTACCGCGAGCTCGACGCCGTCTCCGACGACTACGCCGCCGAGCTGGAGGACCTCGGGGTCGGACCCGGCCGGTTCGTGCCCGTGCTGATGCGGCGCGACCCCGAGTTCATCGCCGTACTGCTCGCGATTCTCAAGCGCGGGGCCGCGTACGCCGCACTCGACCGGGAATGGCCCACCGAGCGGCTCGCCGGCCAGATCACCCACCTGGACCCGCCACTGCTGATCACCGACCGGGACGGCGCGTGGCCGGTGCCCACGTGGCAGCCGGGTCCGATCGCGGGTGTCGCGGGCGGCCGCCGCCCCACACCGGTCGCGGTGGGGCCCGACGACCCCTGCTCGGTGCTGTACACCTCGGGCAGCAGCGGCGAGCCCAAGGCCGTCGTCTCGGTCCACGGCGGGACCGCCCGGCTCTACGACGACTGCGACTTCCTGCCGCTGGGCCGGGGCGCGGTCATGCCGCAACTCGCCCCCGTGCAGTGGGACGGGTTCAGCCTCGACTGCTGGAGCGTCCTGCTCACCGGCGGCACCTCGGTCTTCGTCGACGACGACGTGCTGCTGCCCGCCCGCCTGCGCGAACTGATCGAGCGACAGCACGTCAACATCGCCTTCCTCACGACCCGCCTGTTCAACATGCTGGTCGACGAGGACCTCGACGCGTTCGACGGCCTCGACACCGTCCTCGTCGGCGGTGAGCGGGTCTCCCCCACGCACCTGCGCCGGTTCCTCGACGCCCGGCCTGGCACGCTGCTGTCCAACATGTACGGGCCGGCGGAGTGCTCGGTGGTCGTGACGGCCCGCACGGTGACCGCGGCGGACTGCGACGACCCGGGTGGCGTCCCGCTCGGGCGCGAGCTCGTCGACACCGAGGTGTGGATCCTCGACGGCGACCGACCGTGCGCGGCGGGCGAGATCGGCGAGATCTGTCTCGGCGGGCGGGGCCTGGCCGCGGGCTACGCGGGCGCGCCCGAGCTGACGGCGCAGCGGTTCGTCGCCGTCGAGCTGCAGGGCACGCCGCGCCGCCTGTACCGCACGGGCGACCTCGGGCACCGCACGTCCGACGGCGTCCTCTACTTCGACGGGCGCACCGACCGCCAGGTCAAGATCCGGGGCCACCGGATCGAGCCCGGGGAGCTGGAGCGGGCTGCGACGACGGTGCCCGGCGTCCGCGACACCGCCGTGCTGCCCACGGTCAACCACCGGGGCGAGTGCGACGGGCTGGCCCTGTTCTACACCAGCCCGGGCCTCACCGCGGTCGAACCGGACGACCTCCGCGCCCGCCTCGCTGCCACCCTGCCCGAGCACCTCGTCCCCGGCCGGGTGCACCGGCTCGACCGGCTGCCCGTCCTCGCCGTCGGCAAGATCGACCTCCGGGCGCTGGCGGACCTGCTCGGCGCGCCCCCCGTCCCCGGGCCCGGCGGTGCGGACGCCTGCCGCACCGCGACCGAACAGGCCGTCGCGGCCGTCTTCGCTGCCGTGCTGGACGTGCCGTCGGTGCCCCGCGACGCCTCGCTGGTCGAGCTGGGCGGCAGCTCGATCGACGCGGCCCGCGTCTGCGTCCGGCTGGAGACCGAGCTGGGGGTGCCGGTCCAGATATCGCAGCTGTGCCGCACGCCCGCGGTCGGCACGCTCGCAGCCTGGCTCGACGTCGTGCGGGCGAGCGAGGAGGCGCCGGTGGCCGTGGACGTCACGGCGGACCGCATCCCGCTGACCGCCATGCAGAGCCTGCTGTTCATGACCCCGGTGCGGGACACCGCGGCCTGGTGGGTCGACGGGCCGCTGTCGGTGCCCGCGCTCACCGCGGCACTCGCCGACATG
>JBBQEF010000502.1:0-2198 GCA_038320445.1 Mycobacteriales bacterium | reverse complement strand
CACATGGGTGTTGATCAACACGTGATCATCGAAGCGGTAGATCGAGTTGTACAGTGTCGTCGCGTGGTGACGAAGCTGCACCCCTGGCGTGTCTAGCGCGGCCGTTAGGTAGGTCGTGCTCAGCCGGACGCGGGCGGCAAGGCCGTCCCCGATGCCTTCTTCATGGCCCCGCAATGCCACCGCCGGTGAGTTCGGATCGCCGAGTAACAGCCGGACTCTCACCCCAGCAGCAGCTTTGGCCGCGAGGGCGGCAGGCAGGTCGGGGAAGGTGTCGGTCAGGAAGAGGCCGGCGTAGGCGAGTAGCCCGATCTGATCAGTCGCGGACTCCAGCAGGTTTGCCCACAGCTCCTGAGACACGGCTCCACGGTGCGGGTGGATGGCAACCACCTCGGCCAAGCTTGCTGACCTGGTACGAGCGTCGTCGGCGACCTCGGGCCACAGATAGGTCTCATCTGCCCCGAGCAAGGATGCCGTGGCCCAGCGGCTCGATCGGTGGGGTACGCGCCCTGCGGCGATCCATCGCTCGACGGTCTTGGGGTCCACCTCGACCTTACTGGCGAACTCCGCCAGCGTAAGTCCAGCCTCGACGATGGCACTGCGCAGGCGCTCGTTCGGCATGCCGATCACGCTAGTACGGCGAAGGACACTTTCACGCTGATGTGGACGTCCTAAGGCGTCCGTGTCGGGGGTGACGACGTCCCCCCTGATCGCCGCAGAGTCGTCAGCGTTCGGGCGCGCCCGCGCTCGCGATCCTGAGGGGAGTACCGATATGAGGCTGCCAATCGACACGTCGGGGATGACGTTTCTGTGCGCCGTGGCGGCGAGCCCGGTGCTGGACTTCGAGTCCCGCCGGCAACGCGCGGACTCGGACACCGGGGAGGCGCTGTACGCGCTGCAGCTGCTCGCGCTGAACGGGGACGCCGCGGAGGTCGTGAAGGTCACCGTCGCCGGCGAACCAAAGGTGACCGCCGGTCAGCCGGTGAAGGTCGCCGGGTTGACCGCCAACTACTGGGCGATGGGCGACCGCTCGGGGTTGTCGTTTCGGGCCGCCAAGGTGGAGCCGGTCGCCGCGCCGACTCGCGCCGCCTCCTAAGGCGCCGGGTCATGCGATTCCGGGTGATCGTGATGCTGGTGGTGTTGGTGGCGTTGTTTCCCACCGTGTTCGTCACCGGCTGCCAGGCGCTGGTGCACGGGGCGCTGACCGCGGCCCAGTCGCTGCTGAGCCAGGTGCCCGCTCATGGCTGACCGGCTGGGGTGGGTCCGTTCGACCGGGCCGGCGGGGTTGCCGCCGATGGTGCAGCGCACCCCGCTGCAACCCCGCAGCCCGGAGACCCGGTCCTACCAGTTCCTGGTGCTACTCGGCCGGCCGGCGTGGGCGTACCGGGTGGAGCTGACCGCGGCCGCGCTGCTGGTGACGACATGGTCACTCCTGGACCGGGTGCTGCCCGGGGTACTCGCCGTCGTGCTCGTCGCGGCCGTGGTCGCCGGAGGTCGGTCCGTTCCGGTAGTCCGCCGGCTGGCGGTTCGGGCGTGGCGGCGCGGATGGGTGGGTCGTCGGTGGGACACCGCGGTGCGGCACGCCGGCCTGGCCACCATCAACGACCGGGTGCCCCGGATCCGGAGAATGCGGCTCACCCCGGCCGGGGAGGTGCTTCGGGTCCGGGTGCCGGCCGGGGGAACGGTCACCGCGCTGGCCGGCGCCGCGGAGGCGATCGCGGCGGTGTTGCAGGTCCGCGACGTCAAAGTCACCCGCGACGCCGGCAACGCCGGGTATGCCGCGGTCAGTGTGATCCGCCGCGACCCGCTGGCCGCCACCGGCGACCTGTGCTGGCCGCATGCCGGGGCGGAGCGGTTGTCGCTGTGGGAGCCGGTGCCGGTTGGGGTGGACGAGAACGGGCAGCCGATCACCGTCAGCCTGCCGGAACGCAACCTGCTCCTCGGTGGCGAGCCCGGCGCGGGAAAGTCGGTGGCCCTGTCCCAACTGGTGGCCACGGCCGCCTTGGATCCGTCCTGTGAGCTCTTCCTGCTGGACGGAAAGCTGGTGGAGCTGTCCCGGTGGGCGCCGTGCGCGCAGGCCACCGCGGGCGTCGACGTCGCCGAAGCGGTTGCGCTGCTCGAGGAGTTGCGGGCCGAGATGGACGCCCGCTACCAGGTGCTGCTCGGCGAGGGCCGGCGCAAGGTCGAGGCCGGCGACGGGC
>JBBQEF010000501.1:0-2253 GCA_038320445.1 Mycobacteriales bacterium | reverse complement strand
GGGCCAGCCGGTCGAGCTGGCGCCGGCCTATGTCTTCCTCGCCTCGCAGGAGTCGAGCTACATCACCGGCGAGCGCATCGCCGTCACCGGCGGCATGCCCACCCCCTGAGGTCTGCGGTCCCACCTCTGCCCGCACCTCTGGCAGGGACGGGCGGTGAGCCCGATCCGTCGCAACCGCCCGACCCGCGGCGCAGCGCGGACCCGCGACGGCGGACCCACTTCGCGCTGGAGAGGCTCGGCTGGGCCTACGACGTGCGCAGGTCCACCCCGCGTCGGCCCGCCCGCCGACGTCACCTTCGCACTGCGCGCCGCAACGCTGCCCGGCACAGCGCTGGCCCTGCGGATCGCCGCAGCCCTCACCCCACTTCTCATCCTTCACCGACCACGGAGCACGCAACTCCTTCACCCACCGCCACGGTGGAACTGCCCGGATTCGGCCTGCCCGCCTCCCGCCGCGCACCGCTCGGCCCGGTCCACCGCGCGCCTGCTCACGGACCGACTCGACGCCCTCGACACCGGGCACCTCGTCCTGCTCGGCCACTCGGCCAGCTGCCCGATCGTGGCCCAGGTCGCCGCATGGCGCCCAGAACAGATCCGGGCACCGGTTCCTCGTAGGCCCGACGACCGACCCTCGCTCGACGACGTGGCCGGCCCTGGCCCGACGGTGGCTGCGCACCGCCGCATGAGAGGGGTCTCCAGTGCCCCACGTGGCCACCCGATGTTCAGCAACGCCGTATGGCCGGCGACGACAGCCACCGAACACCCTGCTCACGGTAGTTCGACACCGGGTGCTGGAGGCGTGATGCGTTCTCGATGGATGACGGCGGCGTGTGCAGCGGCGCTGGCGGTGGCGCTGGCCGGCGCGGCCGTCACGCCGGCGGCGGCGGCGGAACGGGGCGACGCGTTCACGTTCGCGGTGATCGGTGACATCCCCTACGGCGACGCGCAGGTCGCCCGGTTCCCGGCCGTGGTCGACCAGATCAACGCCGACCCGGCCGTGCAGCTCGTGGACCACCTCGGCGACATCAAGAGCGGGTCCTCGGTGTGCAGCGACGCCTACTTCGCCGCGGTCCGCACGCAGTTCGACCGTTTCGTCGACCCGCTGGTGTACACGCCCGGCGACAACGAGTGGACCGACTGCCACCGGCCGAACAATGGCGCCTACAACCCGCTGGAGCGGCTCGCCGCCGTCCGGACCGTCTTCTTCCCCCGCCCGGGGCGGACGCTGGGAAGGCACGCCGTCAGGGTCGAAGCGCAGACGCGCCAGGGCTTCCCGGAGAACGTGCGCTACACCCGGGCCGACGTCGGGTTCGCGGCCGTGCACGTGGTCGGGAGCAACAACGGCCTGGCCACCTGGACCGGCCAGGCCGGGCCGACACCCGAACAGGCCACCGAGGTGACGCGGCGGATCGCGGCGGGTGTCGGGCTCATCGAGGCGACGTTCGACCAGGCCCGCCGCGAGCGCCAGCGCGCCGTGGTGATCCTCATCCAGGCCGACATGTTCGACCCGACCGTGCCGAACCCCTCTCCCGCGGACTACTCGGCGCTGGGCCCGATCGTGCGCGAGATCGCGGCGCGGTCCGCGACGTTCCGCGGGCCGGTGTACCTGTTCAACGGCGACAGCCACGTGTACAACAGCGACACGCCGCTGGCGCCCGGCTCGCCGTGGCTGGACTTCTACCAGGTCATGACCCCGGCCCCCAACCTGACCAGGATCACTGTCGACGGCTCCACCGGCGTGAACGACTACCTGCGGGTCACCGTCGCGCCGCGCGGTCGTCAGGTCCTGACCTGGGAGAAGGTGCCCTTCGCCGCGCCGCTGCCGGCCTGAGGTCGATGTCCCTGCAGCGTCGCCCGTGCTCGCTGGTGCGGGCGCTCGCGCTCCTCGCCGGTGTCGTCCAGGCGGCGGTCCTCGCACCCGTCGGCCGTGGCGCAGCCGTCGGTCGTCCCGATCGCCGGCTCCGGTTCGACGTGGAGCTGCAACGCGATCGACCAGTGGCGGCGCACCGTCGAGCAGCTGCACCGCCGGACGTCGGCGGGGCCGAGCGGGCCGCCCTGCGCCGCGAGCGTGTGGACCGACGCCCGGTGAGGTGGCCGTGGAAGCGGCCGCATGGTGGACCGCCCGCGGCCAGCTCGAGCGCTCCGGTCTGGAGCATGTGCTCGGCCTGGGTGACCGGCGCCGCCGAGGTCGTGGGCCGTGCCGGCGCTGTTCGTGCTGTGTGGCTGCGCGTCCCTCGTGCACCCAGCCGCTCG
>JBBQEF010000500.1:0-2257 GCA_038320445.1 Mycobacteriales bacterium | reverse complement strand
CATGGCCCCCGGCCTCGTCCTGGCCCAGGCGATCGGGCGCTGGGGAAACTGGTTCAACCAGGAGCTCTACGGCGGGCCGAGCACGCTGCCGTGGGCGCTGGAGATCGACCCGGCGCACCGCCCACCCGACACCCCGCTCATCGCCACATACCACCCGACGTTCCTCTACGAGTCGCTCTGGGACATCGGCGTCGCCATCCTCCTGATCTGGGCCGGGAAACGCTGGCTGCTCGACAACGGCCGACTGTTCGCCGTCTACGTCGCCGCCTACACCGTGGGGCGCGCCTGGATCGAGGCCCTGCGCGTCGACCACGCCAACCACTTCCTGGGCCTGCGCCTCAACGACTGGACCAGCCTCGTCGTCTTCCTCGCCGCGGCCGGCTTCCTCGTCTGGCGTGGCCGGCGGGTGCCCGGAGCGCGTCACGGCCCCGGCGACACCGCCGATCAACGATCGTGAACAACGGGGACCGACGTCGCGCGCGGCGGCCGATCCGGTGGACCGACCGTCTGATCGGCTCCACGCTCGTCGCCGCCGCCGTGACCGCCGTGGTCCTGGTCCTCGCCCGACCGGCCGACCCCACGCCGCCGGCTCCCGTGACACCGCAGACGGCTCCATCGCCCTCCCCCACCGGCCGGCTGGCCCTCGACACCCGGGACTGCCTCAAGACCACGCAGACCATCGAGGACCTCTCGCAGGCCGTCGCCGCCGGCGGCGCCCGGGGACCGGACGTCGTCGCGGCCGCCGACCGTGCCGAGACCCGCATGGGGCGGCGCCTGGCCACGCAGAACGAGCAGCTGCACGCCGTGTTCGCCGACCTGAAGGACGCCATCGCGCTGCTGCAGAACGCCGCCCGCAACGGCGCGGGCGGCAACGCGGCCATCGACCGCGTGCTCGCGCTGATCGACACGGTCGACGCCCGCTGCCAGGCCGCGCTGACCCCGACCGGGCCGGCGTCCCCGCCGACCGGCTGACGCCCGCCGGGCGCACCAGCTCCCGAGCACATTCAGGAGCGACGGAACAGCCGCCGCCACACACCGCCCGATCCCGACGTCGGTGCGCAGCCGCACCGCTGAGACGACGGCACCCCGGCCAGGACCTGCTCGACGTGCTGCCCGCACCCGCGGTAGGTGGCCTTGCCGCACGTCCGGCACGTTGCCCGCTGACACATGTGAACCTCCATCGTTCGGTGAGCGCCCAATATACCCCATGGGGTATCAGGTGCCGTCCGTCACGCCGATACCCCCCAGGGCATCAATGGGCCGCCTCCTTCGTTGATGCGGATACCTCAGGGGGTACAGCCGACAGAGAGGCACAGAGATGTTGCCGGAGATCGATCAGCAGCAGTTGGCACAGGTGCGTGCATCCGCCGCGGTGATGGTGGTGGACGTGCGCGAAGCCGACGAGTACCGCGGCGGCCACGTGCCCGGCGCTCGGCTGATGCCGCTGAAGGTGCTGGGCGCCCGGATGCACGAGCTGCCCCGGGACACCCCGGTGTACCTGGTCTGCCAGTCCGGTGGTCGCAGCGCCCAGGCCACGCGGATGTTGCTCGGAGCGGGAATCAGGGCCGTGAACGTCCGGGGCGGCACCGCAGCCTGGATCCAGGCGGGCCAGCCCGTCGAGCACGGCATCGGGACGGAGGCGACACGATGATCGAGATCCTGACGATCGAGACCACCGGGCTGGGCGACCGCAGCTACCTGGCCCACGACGGGCGGGTCGCACTCGTGGTCGATCCGCAGCACGACATCGACCGGGTCCTGGCCGTCGCCGCCGACGCCGGCGTGACGATCACCCACGTGTTCGAGACCCACATCCACAACGACTACGTCACCGGCGGGCTCGCCCTCGCCCGGGCCACCGGCGCCGCCTACCTCCTCAACGCCGACGACGACGTCGCGTTCGAGCGCACCGGCCTGCACGACGGGGACGTCGTGACGATCAGCGCGGAGATGGCCGTGCGCACGCTGCACACCCCCGGCCACACCCACACCCACCTGTCCTACGCGCTGCTGGACGCGGCCGGCGACACGGTCGCCGTGTTCAGCGGAGGTTCCCTGCTGTTCGGTGCCACCGGACGCCCGGACCTCCTGGGGCCCGACCACACCGACACCCTGGTGCACGCTCAGTGGCACTCCGCGCAGCGACTCGCCACCGAACTGCCCGGCGCCGCGACCCTGCACCCGACCCACGGGTTCGGCAGCTTCTGCTCCGCGAGCGCGACGGCGAGCGGCACAGCAGGCACCATCGGGGACGAGA
>JBBQEF010000499.1:0-2259 GCA_038320445.1 Mycobacteriales bacterium | reverse complement strand
CGAGCGGGGTGGGGCCGGGGGCCGCCGCCACGGCCCGGACCGGTGCCCGTCGCGCGTCGGGGGCCGAGCCGTCGACCACCCCCGTGGCCGCCCCCGCCGACACCACGGGAGCCACCGCCACCGTCGGGTCGCCGATCCGCGGCGCGGCGGAGAAGGTCGGCGCGGCGACGACCGGTGGCGGCGCCTCGCCGACGTCCGGTTCCGAGGCGAACCACCCCGCGAGGAACGCGACGGCCCCGGCACCGGCCAGCAGACCGCTGATCAGGATCCGTGGCCGCGGGCCGACCCGCGGCTCCCGCTCCCGGAAGTAGACGGCCGCGAGCACGAGCGCCGCGCCGAAGACCGCCAGGATCGCGAGCTCCACACCCCACCGCTGTGACACGACCACACCACCCCCGTCCGCCTCATCGTGCGCCTGTGGCGGCCGTTCGGCAGGGTCGGCTTGCGCACATCCGCGCCGCCCGGTCCACTGACGCCGTGCGTGCGGAGGCGGGACGGGCTGCGGCCGTCGTGCTGGCCGGTGGCAGCGGGACGCGGGTCGGCGCAGGCCGGAACAAGGTCTACCTGCCGCTGGCGGGCCGGCCGGTGATCACGTGGTCGCTGGAGGTGTTCGCCGCCGTGCCCGGGATCGGGCCGGTCGTGCTCGTGGTGCGGGCGCAGGACCTTGCGGGCGTCGGGGAGATGGCCGGGTCCGCGGAGGTCGTGGTCGGCGGCGCGACGAGGCAGGAGTCCGAGCTGGCCGGCCTGCGCCGCCTCGCGGCACGCATCGGGGCCGGGGAGATCGACGTGGTGCTCCTCCACGACGGCGCCCGCCCGCTGCTGACCCCGGCACTCGCGCGGCGGGTGCTGGACGCGGCACGGGCGTCCGGCGGCGCGGTCCCGGGACTCCCGCGCACCGACCTGGCCGTCGCGACACCGGACGGGACGGCGCTCGCCGGACCCGCGCCCGACGGGCTGGTCGCGGTGCAGACGCCGCAGGGATTCCGGGCCGGGCCGCTGCTGGCCGCCTACGAGCAGGCCGCGCGGGAGGGCTTCGCCGGTACCGACACCGCGTCGTGCGTGCACCGCTTCGCCCCGGCCGTGGCGATCCGCTGGGTGCCGGGTGAGGAGCGGAACTTCAAGATCACATTCGCGCACGACCTGCGGGTGGCCGAGCACGTCGTGCGCGCGGGCCGGCCCGCCTGACGCCCGGCGTCGTGTCCCCGCGTCACCGCCGGTGATCACCGGATCGGTGCGACGGCGGCCACATCCGGCCGGGAACGCACCCGTTCGGCGATCACTGCGGCCCGGGGCGCTGCTCCCAGAAGCCCCGGTGCGGTTCCGCCGCCTCGTCCGCGATCGCCGGGCCCTCGACGACCGTCTCCCGCGTGCCGTCGGAGAAGACCGGGCGGCACGGGTGCGCGAGCGTCGGGTTGTCCGGGTGTGCTCCGGTGATGGCGCGCAGGTCGGCCTCCGCCATCGCGTAGACGACGCGCCCGATGCCGGCCCAGTAGATGGCGCCCGCGCACATCGCGCACGGCTCGCAGCTCGTGTAGAGGCTGTAGGTGCTCAGGTCGCGGTAGGCCCGGGTGGCGAGCCGGGCCAGGTTGGTCTCGGCGTGCCCCGTGACGTCCCGATCGGTCACGACGGTGTTCTCCGCCGTCAGCACGACCTGGCCCTTCCCGTTGGCCAGCAGCGCGCCGAAGGGATGGTTTCCGTTCGCGACCGCGCTGCGCGAGAGCGCGATCGCCTGGCGCAGCAGGGCGATGTCGTGGTCGATCATGGAGAGATCAGGACCTCGCCCTCGAGGCCGTCCGGGTCGCGGAAGAACAGGCTGCGCACCGGGCCGAAGTGGTTGACCGTGCCGTCGCTCGCTCCGGCGTCGACCAGCCGCTGCGCGATGGTGGCGAAGGCCGCCTCCGAGGCGGCCTGCAGCCCGACGTGGTCGATGCGCCCGCGGCCCCACATCGGGGTCTGGCGCTCGGGCTCGGTGTTGCCCTCGATGGTGAACACGTTGAGCTCGGTGTGGGGTCCGATCCGGATCACGGTCATGGTCTCGCCGGGCTCCTGCCCGTGCGGGCGGGTGGGCCCGACGTCGGCCTCGAACACCTCGGCGTAGAAGCGGCCGAGCCGGGCCACGTCAGCGGAGATCCAGGCGATGTGGTTGACGCCGTCGAGCAGCATCCCGCAGTTCTACCCGAAGCCGCGCCGCACTTCGACGAGGATCGAACGGCGGTCACGTCGCGCCCGACGTCAGCCAGGCGCACCACTGCGGCACCC
>JBBQEF010000498.1:0-2294 GCA_038320445.1 Mycobacteriales bacterium | reverse complement strand
CCGGGTCTTCGTCGTTCCTAGGCACTGTCCGGGGCTGGGCGGGCTGCGCACTCAGGACCCGCGGGGAACGGTGACGGCGTCGGTTCCCCCCCTGCCGGGTCGGTCAGTGGGGCCGGTCTGCGTGCGGGGCGACGAGCGGGGTGGCCTGGACCGGCGTGATCGGGCTGGCCCGGGTGGTGCCGGCAACGTCGACGGGCGTGCGCGCCGGCCGGCAGGGCTGAGTCGCCCTCGCGCCACACCCCGGTCATCGGCACGGTGCCAAGACAGTCGGTCACGGGCCCACCAGACGAAGTAGACTCACGGTAGACTCAGGTCATGGCGGACACCACCACTGTCAAGGTCGCGGTCAGCACCCGCGACGAGGTCAAGGCCTGGGGCGCTGAGCGCGGTCAGACCGCCGACCAGGTCATCCAGGACGGTCTGCGGGCGATGCGCCGGGAGGCGCGGCGGCGGCTGATGCGGGAGGAGTCCCTGGCGCTGCGGGATGACCTGGTCGAGCAGGCCGAGATGCGTGCGGTGCGTGAGGACATGGCTCGCCTTGCTGCGGGGTGACGTCTACGGGATCGACCTGAACACCGCCGTTGGGCACGAGCAGCGCGGCAAGCGCTACGTCGTCGTCGTGCAGAGCGATGAGCTGCTCACCTCGACGCTGTTGGTGTGCCCGACCAGTACGAGCGCCCGCCGCACCAGCTACCGACCCGAGGTCGAGGTCGAGGGAACGCCGACGCTGGTGCTGTGTGAGCACCTGCAAGCGGTCGACATGACTCGACTCAAGCGCCAGGTCGGGCATCTGACCTTCACGGAGATGGACGAGATCGGTGAGGCTCTGTCGACGGTGCTCGACCTGGCTACCTAGTTCGCCTCCTGCCGAAGGCCCCCGAGGTCGGCGGCGAGCGGTGCATCGGCGCTCGGGTCAGCCGCGTCGGGTCAGTCGGGTCGCGCACGGCTGCGGCACGACTTTCCGACCTGCATGAACACCCGAGGGGCAACCCTGCGGACGCAGGTCCTGAGCGTTCCCCCGCTACGTCAGTGCGAGGACCCGGTTCCCCTTCAAGGGACCGGGTCCTCGTCGTTGCTGAGCACTGTCCGCGGCCGGGTGGGTTGCGCACTGAGGTCCCCCGGCGGTCGCGGACGACGGCGTAGGTCGGCGCGGCAGCGTTGCTGAGCCGGTCCCGGTGCGGTGCGGTGCGGTGCGGTGCGACGAGGGTGGACCGTGGGATCTGCTGGGTCGGCCACCTCGGTCGAGGTACGTCATGCCAGGGGCTGGACTCCTTGTCCGGCGACGGCTCGGGACAGCCGGACGCTGCCGCCGCTGATCTGGCAGAGGTGTGCGTGGTGCAGGAGCCGGCCGACGGTCGTGGTGGCCGAGGCCTCGGGCACGAGCTCGTCGAATGCAGCGGGGTGCGGGTTGCTGCTGAAACGCTCCTGACCGTCCGCGTCAACCACCCGGAATAGCCTTGTCCCTCTGGGCCCGGCGGTGGGACGTTCGGTCCATGACCTCGACAGCGCGTCTGCACGGGCTGACCGCGATCCCGGTCGCTGGCCTGCTCTGCGCGACCGCGCTGGCCGGTACGGCGCTGGCCGGTACGGCGCTGGCCGGCACGGCTCAAGCACGCGCCGCGGCCGTTCCCGCCGCCCCCGGGGCGGTGACGGCCGCCACGACGGCGGGCAGCGTCACCGTGCGCTGGCAGCCGCCGCCCGCAACGGCGGGTGCGCCGGTCACCGGCTACGCCGTCACCTGCACGAGCACCGACGGCGGCGCCCCCCGCACGGGCACAGCCGGCGCAGCCGCCCGCTCGCTCGCCCTGTCCGGGCTGCCCGACAACCGCACCTACTCCTGCGCGGTGACTGCGAAGGGCTCCGGCGGCACCTCGCCGGCCGCGCGCAGCCCCTACGTGGAGCACGCTCGGCTCGCCGGGGGCGGCACGGCCACCGGCCACGTACCGGTCAAGGCCGGGCAGTCGGTGTCGGTCACCGTGCCGGCGACGACCTTCCGCGCGTGCGACGCCACCGTGTCGACGACCGACCCGAAGCGCTTCCCGATCGGCACGGCCTGCCTGGTGCCCGCGGCCTTCGTCGACGGCGCGAAGGTCGGCGGACCCGGCACCGCCACCGTCACCGTGGCCGGGCGCGCCGGCAGCACCGGCACCACGGGGACGGCGGAACTGGTCATCTACGTCTACGTCTACGGCGACGTCACGGCGACGATCACGCCCGGCGGGGCGGCGGTCTCGCCCCGGACGACGACGCCCGGGCAGAACGCCCGCTACACCTTCTCCGGCAGCGCCGGCCAG
>JBBQEF010000497.1:0-2311 GCA_038320445.1 Mycobacteriales bacterium | reverse complement strand
CGGCGGGATCGGGCGATCCGCCCATCGCCGACGACCTGCGTCTCACCCGGCTCCGGATGCAGGGGCTGATCGACCAGATGGCGGCCGGCGTCGCCCGGATCGACGGTCTCGGCCTGTCGTTGCGCGACATCGAGCACGGTCTCGTGGACTTCCCGGCGCTCGTGGCCGGCCGCCAGATCTGGCTGTGCTGGCAGCGTGGCGAGGCGATCATCGGCTGGTGGCACGACCTCGATAGCGGGTTCTCGGGACGCCGGCCGCTGGCGGAGCTGCAGTGACCGATCGCTCCGTCGTCGTCGGGCGCGACGGGCGAGCCAAGGCATTCCGCCCGCTCTCGGCGGGCAAGCGGGCCAACGCGCTGGCGGCAGGATTAGCCGCCTACGAGCGCGGCGACTTCTTCGAAGCGCACGAGGAGCTGGAGCCCGCCTGGATGGGCACCGACGACCCCGCGGAACGTGCCCTCCTCCAGGGGCTGATCAAGGTCGCGGCCGCCTACGTCCACGAGGTCCGGGGCAACCCGCTCGGGATCGCCCGCAACCTCGAGGGCGCCAGGGCACTCCTCGTCGAGGCGGCCACCGACGGTCCGGCGGTCAACGTGGCCCGGATCGAGATCGGGGAGCTGATCGCGGCCATCGACCTCCGCCTTGCGGACCTGATCGCCCACCCGGATCAGCCCACGCTCGGACCGCCCGTCCTGCAAAGGAGCCCTCGATGACGATGCCGCCCGCGATTCCCTCGATTGACGTCGTCGAGGCCGAACGCCGCCTCCGCGAAGACGCGGACCGTCCGGTCCTCCTCGACGTCCGAGAACCCGACGAGTTCAGCACCGTCCGCGTGGAAGGCGCGCTCCTCGTCCCGACCTCGGTGTTCATGACCCGCGTCGCGGACGTTCCCGCCGACCGGCCGGTCATGGTGATGTGCCACATGGGCAGCCGTTCCGCGGCCGTCGCCGGCTACCTGATCCGAGCCGGACGCAACGACGTCGTCAACGTGGCCGGTGGGATGGATGCCTGGGAGCGGGCGGAGCTGCCCGTCCGTCGCGGTGCCCTCGAGCCCGGCGAGGGAACGCTCCCCGCTTCCTGACGCAATCCGGATCCTGTGGTAGGTTCGACCTGCGCCGGGGGGTTGTTACAGGAGATTCGTATCGTGAACAAGACCCGCGCAGCAGCCTCTGCCCTCGTCGGCCTGGCCCTCACCGCCGGCGGCGTCCTCGCAGCGGCACCCCAGGCTCAGGCCCCGGCCAACACGTCGGCCATCACCACCCGGGCCCAGGACAAGACCGCCGTCGGCGGCACCAACGACAACCACGGTGGAGCCGTCAGCACGCTGGCGAAGACACTTGATGCCTCGACCGAAACGCCGGCCACGGACACCCCCGACACGTCGACCGACGGCGCCCAGGGTGTCCACGGCGCAGCGGTGAGTGCCGTCGCCCAGGACGACACCCTCGTCGGTGGCACCAACGTCAACCACGGCGGCGCGGTCAGCACCGTCGCCCGCGGCACGCACGGCGCGACCGCCACGCACGGCAACAGTGCCGGCAACAGCCAGTCAGGCGTCCACCCCGTCGCCCACTGACAGCCGCGCAACGTCGAACGCGGGTGGGCATTGCCCACCCGCGTTTTCATGTCTCCGGGGCGGTGCTAGTGCGAGCGGCCGCGCCGCGTGACCCGCGCGAGCATCCCGCGGGCCTGGGCCTTGTGTGCGAATGCCCAGCCGATCAGCAACAGGACGATGAAGTCGACCGTGCCGACACCGGCTGCGTTGAGATAGCCGAGCTGCTGCCCGATCTCGCCCTCGATCTTGAGACCCGGGACCGTCGCCCCGACCAACCCGACCTGGAAGAACGGGGTCTGTGGCGCGGTATTGGCGCGAACGCTCGAGCCGAGGACCGTCCCGCTCGACGTCACGCCACCGACCAGGATCGCGTCGGGGCCTGAGGTGACCGCCGTCGCCCCTTCGAGGCCGGAGGCCGGAAGATCCGTCGCGTCGAGATGCTTCCACTCCAGGATGTCGCCGGTCGTGGTTGGAATGGCCCAGTAGAGCTCGGACTTGGGGGCGGAACCGTCATCGCCGCCAACGAGGTAGATCGCGCCGTTGGCACCCCACCCCGCGGCGTTCGTGCGGGCCGCCGGGAGATTGGCCTGGTCGTTGACGTCCCAGCGGACGAGCTTGCCCTGGTCGGGGTTCGCCGGCAGGCCCGGCGCGGCGGGCTGGCCGAAGGCGCCGCGCTGGACCTTGCTGACCGGCCCGCTGGCGTCGCTCCCGCCGTAGAGCCAGACGAAGTCGCCGATGAGGACCCCGGTGGCGTCGG
>JBBQEF010000496.1:0-2311 GCA_038320445.1 Mycobacteriales bacterium | reverse complement strand
CGGCCGCGGGGGGCTGACGTGGAAGAGCCGACCGGACGGCCATGCGCCAACGGAGCCCGCGGCTTGGCCGGGCGGAAATGAGAGTGCAGGAATGAAGGTCGAATCCCGCATCTTCGAGATCATCACGGCGTTCTTCTTCCTCTGCGGCATCGTGTACGCGGTGCTGGCGAAGGAGGCCGTCGGCGTGGCCGGGCTGTTCCTCACCGGCGGTCTGGCGCTGATCATCGGCACCTACTTCCGGTTCGTGTCCCGGAGGTTGGAGGAGCGTCCGGAGGACAACCCGGAGGCCGAGGTGTCCGATGGTGCCGGCGACGTCGGGTTCTTCTCGCCGGGTAGCTACTGGCCCGTCACGCTCGCCGCGTCAACCGCGCTGGTGGGCATCTCACTGGCGTTCTTCTACGTGTGGGCGCTGGTGATCGCGGGGATTCTGCTGCTCATCTCGGTGGGCGGGCTCGTGTTCGAGTACCACCTGCGGCCCTCCGACCACTGATTGACCCCTGTCACAGGCCGCTCTACTGTCCGCCCGACAGGGCAGGTCTGATCAGGCCGGTTACGAGGGGGATGTCGTCGTGGTCGAGGCGCAGAAGAGGGACGGCCTTGCCGTCGAGGGCAACGGCATCAACGTCATCGCCGACGCCGAGCGCAAGGGCCACCCGTCCCAGCTGTTCTGGCCGTGGTTCGGCGCCAACGTCTCGGTCCTCGGCCTGAGCTACGGGGCGTTCACGCTCGCGTTCGGCATCTCCTTCACCCAGGCCGTGATCGCGGGCGTGATCGGCATCGTGTTCTCGTTCCTGCTCTGCGGGTTCATCGCGCTGGCGGGCAAGCGCGGCTCGGCGCCGACGATGGTGCTCTCCCGTGCGGCCTTCGGGGTGCGGGGCAACAAGCTGCCCACGGCGATATCCTGGCTGCTCACCGTCGGCTGGGAGACCGCGCTCACGATCCTCGCCACGCTCGCCACGGCCACCGTCTTCGAGCGGCTCGGCTGGGGTGGGGGCACGGCCACGAAGCTGATCGCGCTGCTCGTGGTGGCCGTGCTCATCGTCGGTTCCGGGGTGCTGGGATTCGACGTGATCATGCGGCTGCAGAGGATCATCACCGTGGTCACCGGCGTGCTCACCGTGGTCTACGTCGTGCTCGTGGCCGGCCAGATCGACTGGGCGACGGTGTCGGCCCTGCCGTCCGGCTCCACCGAGGCGGTGATCGGTGCGCTCGTGTTCCTCATGACCGGCTTCGGGCTGGGCTGGGTCAACGCCGCCGCCGACTACTCGCGCTACCTGCCGCGCAGCGCGTCGAGCCGCGGGGTCGTCGGCTGGACCACGTTCGGCTCGTCGCTGGCCCCGCTGCTGCTGCTGGTGTTCGGGTTGCTGCTCGCGGGATCGTCCGAGGCGCTGTCCACCGACATCAGCGCCGACCCGATCGGTGCGCTCACCAAGGCGCTGCCGACCTGGTTCCTGGTGCCGTTCGCGATCGTCGCCGTGCTCGGGCTGGTGGGCGGGGCGGTGCTCGACATCTACTCCTCGGGGCTGGCGCTGCTCGCGCTCGGGCTGCGTACCCCGCGCTGGACCGCCGCCCTGATCGACGGCGTGATCATGGTGATCGGCACCGTCTACGTGGTGTTCTTCGCCGGCGACTTCCTCGGCCCGTTCCAGGGCTTCCTCTACACGCTGGGCGTGCCGGTGGCCGCGTGGGCCGGGGTGATGCTCGCCGACATCGCGCTGCGCCGCCGCGACTACCACGACGCCGAGCTCTTCGACCCGGCCGGGCGCTACGGCGACGTCCGCTGGCTGGCGGTCGGGCTCGTCGCCGTCGGTACGGTGCTGGGCTGGGGCCTCGTCGTCAACTCGACCCTGACATGGCAGGGCTACCTCCTCGATCTCGGCCTGGGCGGCCGTGAGGGGCCGTGGGCGTACGCGAACCTGGGCGTGCTCGTGGCGCTGGCCGTCCCGTTCGTCGTGACGCTGCTGGCCGGGCGATCGGCGGTGCAGGCGCAGGAGGCGCGCACGTGACCCACCTGGCTGTGATCGACATGCAGCGGGTGTTCGCCGAACCGTCCAGCCCTTGGGCCACGCCGGGCTTCGACGCGATCGTGGCACGGGTGAAGGCGCTGGTCACGGCGTTCGGGGACGAGGTGACGTTCACCCGCTTCGTCCCGCCTGCGCGGCCCGTCGGGGCCTGGCGGGCCTACTACGCGCAGTGGCCGTTCGCGCTGCAGCCGCCCGACGCGCCGCTGTGGGACCTCGCCGCCGGCTTCGCGGGTCCGACCATCGACGCCCCGACGTTCTCCAAGTGGGGCACGGCGCTGGCGACGCGG
>JBBQEF010000495.1:0-2326 GCA_038320445.1 Mycobacteriales bacterium | reverse complement strand
GTGCCGGCGTCCGGGGTGGTGCGCAGCAGCAGGCGCACCTGGGGCTCGCCGCCCCGGTCGGCGACCGGCACCGGGCCGAGCCGCTCGACGTCGGCCGGCAGGTCGCTGGCGGCGAGCAGGGCGACGACGGCCGCGCGCTCGCCGGTCAGGGTCACGATGGTCGCCGCGGGCGGGAACCGCAGGGCCTCGCGCTCGGTCAGCTCGGCGCGGGCGTGCCACTGGGGTGACCAGCGCAGCAGCGCCTCGACCGGCGGCAGGCCCGGTGGCGCCACCAGGACCACCGCTCCCCCGCGGTCGGCGCCGCGCACCAGGGCGGCGGCGTTCGTCCAGCGGCGCAGTGCCTCTTCGCCCGCCCGCAGGTCGGCCCGGTCGAGCAGCGCCCACGCGTCGAGCAGCACAGCGGCCGCGTAGCCGCCGTGCGCCACCGGCTCTGCTCCCGGCGTCGCGATGACGAGTGCCGGAGCCGCTGGGACGTCGGCCAGCACCGTGCCGCCGCCGCTGGTGCGCACCGGGATGCCGGGGAACGCGCGACCGAGCTCCTCGGCAGTGCGGCGCGCACCCACCACGGACGAACGCAGCCGTCTGCCCTGGCAGTGCCGGCAGACCCAGGCCGCGTCGACGGTGCCGCACCAGCGGCAGGCGGGGACGGCGTCCCGGCCGGACAGGGCCAGCGGTCCCTGACAGTGCGTGCACCGCGCCGGGGCGCGGCACTGCTGGCAGGCGACCGACGGCACGTAGCCCCGGCGCGGCACCTGGACCAGCACCGGGCCCTCGCGCAGTGCGGCCTGGGCGGTGCGCCACGCCAGTGAGGGCAGGCGGGCCGAGCTGGCTGCGGCGTCACGCTCGGGCTCGACCCCCTCGCCGGCGAGCAGCACCCGCGGGGTGCGGGCGCGCACCGTCGCCCGGTCGGGGTCGACCGGTCTGGCCCAGCCGCTCTGCACGAGCCGCTCGACCTCGGCGGTGCGCACGTGACCGCCCAGAAGTGCTGCGGCGCCTGACATCTCGGCCCGCAGCACGAGCACGTCGCGCACGTGGGGGTACGGCGCGTGCGGCTCGGCGTGCAGGTCGTCGCCGTCGTCCCAGCAGACCACCAGGCCCAGGTCGCGGACGGGGGCGAACATCGCCGCACGGGTGCCGACGACGGCGCGCACCTGCCCGCGCGCGACCCGCAGCCAGGCGGCGTACCGCGCCCGCGGGCCGAGGTCGGCACTGAGCAGCACGTGGTGGCCGGGGCCCACCAGCTGCTCGATGCCGGCGTCCACCCGGGCGGCGTCGCGGTGGTCGGGCACGACCACGAGGGCACCGCGACCGGCGGCCAGCGTGGTCGCCACGGCCACGGCCACCGCCTGCGGCCAGGCGCCGTCGTCCGGCCCGCCGCTGCTCGGCAGCGCGGCCCAGGCCGCCCGGGGGGCCGAACCCGAGTGCAGCCGGTCGAGGAACGCCGGGCCGGCGGCGTAGTCCGCCCACGGCCCGGCCGGTGGTCGGACAGGCGGGGGGAGGGCGGGTTCGCCGGGCACCTTCTCGGCGTCAGCGTGGCGCGGCGGCACCGCCAGCCGGACGACGTCCGGCAGCGCCCCGGCCCAGTGGTCGGCCACGGCCCGGCACAGGCGCAGCAGCTCGGGGCCCAGCACCGGCTCGGGCGAGACCACCCGGCGCAGCGGCGCGAGCCGGCCGGCATGCTCGGCGACCGCCTTGCGGGCGACCACCCAGCCGTCGAGGTCCTGGCCGGCGAAGCGCACCCGAACGCGGGCACCTGGCACCGCGGCGAGGCTCATCGGCTCGGGCACGGTGTACTCGAACGGGCGGTCCAGGTGCGCGAGCGCGACGTCGACAGCCACCTCGGCCACGGGATCGACGTCGGCCGGGCCCGGTGGGGGCTTCGGCGTCCGCCGCCGGGCCGCCGCGCGCACTGACGTCGGCCCGAGCGCGAGCTGCCCGTCCGGTGCGTCAGTCACGGCTCAGTCCTACCCCCCGCCACCGACACCCGCCCGACCCCGCACTTGCTGCACTACTCGTCGTCGCGCGAGCGCGAGGGGCGTCACTTAGTGACGCAAGTGCGGGTAGGTGGGTGGGGGTGGGGATGGGTTAGGCGCCGAGGGCGGAGCGCAGGGCCGCGACCCGGTCGGTGCGCTCCCAGGTGAAGCCGCCCAGGTCGTCGGTGCGCCCGAAGTGGCCGTACGCCGCCGTGCGGGCGTAGATCGGCCGCAGCAGGTCCAGGTCGCGGATGATCGCGGCCGGGCGCAGGTCGAACACCTCGCGGATGGCGCCGGCGATGCGGCTGGCGTCGACCGTCTCGGTGCCGAAGGTCTCGACGTACAGCCCGACC
>JBBQEF010000494.1:0-2351 GCA_038320445.1 Mycobacteriales bacterium | reverse complement strand
CGCCGAGGAGCGCGCCCGCGCCATCGCCGGGCGCTCGGACGCGCTGCGTCGCCAGGCGACGTCCGAACGCCAGGCCCGGGAGCGGGCCGCGGCGGCCCGCGTGGCCCGGGAGCGCGGATCGCGGATCGCGGCGCTCGTCGTCGAGGCGGGGGAGACCGGGTGCGAGCGGATCGCGGTCTCGCTGGCGGCAGCGGCCGCCGACCGGGACGCGGCGGCCGCCGCCCGCGACGCCAGGGAGCGCGCGCTGGGCGAGGCCCGGCTGACCACCGGACGGCTCACGGCGCTGATGGAGAAGCTCACCGACGCCGTGCACCGCGACGAGGTGGTGCGGGCCCAGAACCGGCTGCGCCTGGAGCAGCTCACCGAGAAGGTGCTCGCCGACCACGGTCTCGGCATCGACGACCTCGTCGCCGAGTACGGGCCGGAGTCGCCCGTGCCGGCGTCGGCGTCGGAGATGGCGGAGTACGAGGCCGCGCGCGACCGTGGTGAGGACGTGACCCCGCCCCCGCCGATGCCCTACGACCGCGCCGACCAGCAGCGGCGGGAGAAGCGTGCCGAGAAGGACCTCTCCCTGCTGGGCCGGGTGAACCCGCTGGCGCTGGAGGAGTTCGCGGCGCTGGAGGAGCGCTACCGGTTCCTGTCCACCCAGCTGGAGGACCTGAAGAACACCCGCCGCGACCTGCTCACCGTGGTCCGCGAGGTGGACGAGAAGATCCTCGAGGTGTTCGCGCAGGCCTACGCGGACGTCGCCCGCGAGTTCGAGCTGGTCTTCGAGACGCTGTTCCCCGGCGGCGAGGGCAGGCTCGTGCTCACCGACCCCGACGACATGCTCGCCACCGGCGTCGAGGTCGAGGCGCGGCCGCCGGGGAAGAAGGTGAAGCGCCTGTCCCTGCTGTCGGGCGGCGAGCGCTCCCTGACCGCCATGGCACTGCTGGTGGCGATCTTCCGCGCGCGCCCGTCGCCGTTCTACATCCTCGACGAGATCGAGGCCGCTCTCGACGACGTCAACCTCCGGCGCCTGATCTCCCTGCTGGAGGAGCTGCGCGAGACCAGCCAGCTGATCGTCATCACCCACCAGAAGCCGACGATGGAGGTGGCGGACGCGCTCTACGGCGTCAGCATGCGCGGCGACGGCATCACGACCGTGATCAGCCAGCGCCTCCGAGCCGCGGCGAGCTGACCCCCGACCCCGCGAATCGGCACGTTTCCGTGCTTCCGGTCGGGTGATCGTTGCGAGATCGAGGTGTTCGCCCGTCCGGGGGCGATGTGCTCGATCTCGGAACGATCATGACCGCCGGTGGGGGGTGTGCGGCGGGCATGACAGGGTGGACGGGTGACCACGCAGACCCTCTGGATCGTCGTCGCGGTCGTGGCGGCGGTCGTGCTCATCGCCCTCGTGCTGGGGCTCGTCCTCCGTCAGCGACGCCGGATCAGCCTGCGCGAGACCGAGCAACCCGACGCCATCACCCCGCCCCGGCGCGGCGGCAGCTATCAGGCCGAGAGCGGCTTCGCCTTCTCCTCCGGCACGGCCACGGAGCCCCGGCCGGCAGCGGTGGAGCCCCCGCCGGTGGCCACGGCCGGCGCCGGGACGGCCGCGAGCGACACGGCCGCGAGCGACACGGCCGCGAGCGACACGGCCGCCAGCGACACGGCCGCCAGCGACACGGCCGGGACCGCGAGGCCCGAGACCGATCCGACGCCCGCCGCGGTCCCCACCGACGGCGTCCCGGTGGATACGGCGCCGGTCAGCGCGTCACCGGCTCCAGCCGGATCCGGTGCACCCGCGCCCGCCACGGAAGCCCCGTCGCGCAACGGCTCCGCCCCGCAGGCGCCGGTCGGGGACATCGCCCCCGCCGAGGGCCGGCTGGAGCGGCTGCGGGGGCGGCTCGCCCGTTCGCGGTCGGGCTTCGGCCAGGGCCTGCTCGGGCTGCTCGGCGCGGGCGACATGGACGAGGAGTCGTGGGAGGACGTCGAGGCCATGCTCCTGCAGGCCGACCTCGGCCCCGACACCACCGTCGAGCTGGTCGACACGCTCCGCACGGAGATGGCGCGCCGGGCCGTCCGCACCCCCGACCAGGCCCGCGCCCTGCTCCGCGACGTGCTCACCGACGCGCTGCGCACCGATCTCGACCGCTCGGTGCGGGCGCTGCCGCACGACGGCCGGCCGGCGGAGCTGCTCGTCGTCGGCGTCAACGGGACGGGGAAGACCACCACCACCGGCAAGCTCGCGCGGGTGCTCGTGGCGGGCGGCCACCGGGTCGTCCTGGGTGCCGCCGACACGTTCCGTGCGGCGGCGGCCGAGCAGCTCATGACGTGGGGCGAGCGCGCAGGGGCCACCGTCGTGCGGGGTG
>JBBQEF010000493.1:0-2393 GCA_038320445.1 Mycobacteriales bacterium | reverse complement strand
GCCCTGGCCTCCCCGGTCGTGCACAGGACGCGACGACCGGCCGACACGGTTGCACGCCCGGCCGGAGACCACCTGAACGGCCCAACCGTCGTGACCGATCCGTGACCCTGACGCGACCTGCCCGTCTCCTGCTGGTTGAATCAGGTGCCGTGCGACCCACAGCGCGAGCGCGCCGAGCGGCGGCCCACGACGGCCCGGTCGACCTCCGCTCGGACACCGTCACGAAGCCCACCAAGCAGATGCGCGCCGCGATGGACGCCGCCGAGGTCGGCGACGACGTCCTCGACCGCGATCCCACCATGCGGGAGCTGGAGGAACGGGTCGCCGGGCTGCTCGGCGCGGCCGACGCGCTGTGGACGCCGAGCGGCTCGATGGGCAACCTGATCGCGCTGATGAGCCACCTGCACCGGGGCGACACGTTCCTCGCCCCCGTCGGCTCGCACGTGCTGGACGCCGAGCTGGGCACCGCCGCGTGGCTGGCCGGCGGCATGCCCAAACCGCTCTCGCACGACGCCGGCCCCGGCAAGGTCTCCCCCGACGCCGTGCGCCGGGCCGCCGGCGCGGCCGGGCCCTACTACACGCTCCGGCCCACGCTGCTGTGCCTGGAGAACACCCACAACGCCGCGGGCGGCACCGTCACCGCGCCCGAGGAGCACGCCGCCGTGGCCGCCGCCGCGCGGCGGGCGAAGCTGCGCGTGCACCTGGACGGGGCCCGCATCTGGAACGCGGCGGTGGCGCTGGGGGTGCCGCCCGCCGCGTTGACGGTCGGCGCCGATACGGTGCAGGTGTGTCTGAGCAAGGGTCTCGGCGCGCCCGTCGGGTCGGTGGTCGCCGGGTCGGAGGAGTTCGTCGAGGAGGCGCGGCGGCTGCGCAAGATGCTCGGCGGCGGCGTGCGGCAGGGCGGCGTGCTGGCGGCGGCCGGGCTCGTCGCGCTCGACCGCATCGACCGTCTCGCCGAGGACCACGCCCGCGCCACCCGCCTGGCCACCGGGCTGCAGGAGCGTGGCTGGCGGGCCGGCACTCCGGAGACCAACATCGTGCTGGTGGCCGTCGCCGATCTGGAGGGCACACTCCGGCGGTTCTCCGACGCCGGTGTGCGGGCGTCGGCGATGTCCGGGCAGGTCCGGTTGATGACCCACGCCGATCTCACCGACGCCGACATCACCGCCGTGCTGGAGCGGATCGGCCCGATCGAGCCGCCGCGCAGCAACGGCGGGCCCGCGCTCACCGGCGGTGGCGCTCCAGCTCGGCCAGCCGGGCGCTGACGGTCCGCAGCTCGGCGAGCACGGCGTCGAGCTGGGCCGCCGTGCGCACGGCGTCCTGCTCGATCTCCTCCTCGACGCCCTGCGCCGTGCGCCGCAGGTTCTCGACGAACCAGCTCGCGATCGACGCCGTGACGACGCCGAGCAGGGCGATCCCCGCGACCATCAGCGTCGCGGCCACCACGCGGCCCTCGAATGTCACCGGGTAGCGGTCGCCGTAGCCGACCGTCGAGATCGTGGTGATCGCCCACCACACGGCGTCACCGAACGTCGTGATCGACGCGTCCGGGGCGTTGCGTTCGGCGTCGAGCACCGCGAGCGAGGCGACGAAGGCGATCAACGCGACCGTGCCGACGACGTACACCGCCACCCGGCCCCGGAAGTCGTCGCGCAGCTGCCTGTTCATCACGCTGATCACGGTGATCACCCGCAGCGCGCGGAGCTGGCGCAGCATCGGCAGCAGCAGTATTGCCAGGTCGAGCAGGTGGGTGCCGACGAACCGCCACTTGCGCCTCGCCAGCACGAGCCGGATCACGTAGTCCACGCCGAACAGCACCCAGATGGCGGTGAGCGCGACGTCGAGCCGCTCGCGCGCCGCCTCGTCGAGCGATGCGTCGAGCACCTGCCAGGCGTACCAGGAATGCGACGGCCAGGGCCGTGAGCGGCCAGTCCATGCGGCGGTTCCACGCGGCGATCCGCGGCTCCTCCCGCGCGGCGGAGGACGTCATGCGGCGCGCCCGACCCAGCTCTCCAGCCGGCGCAGCGCCTCCACGACGTCGGCGGTGGCACCTGCGCACGACAGCCGGATCCAGCGGCCGCCGTCGACCGGGTCGAAGTCGATCCCGGGGGCCACGGCCAGCCCGACATCGGCCAGCAACCGGTAGGTGAGGTCCATGGAGTCGGCCGTCAGGTGGCTCACGTCGGCGTAGACGTAGAACGCGCCGTCGGCGGGGGCCGTCCGCTCGATGCCCAGGCGTGGCAGGCCTTCGAGCAGCAGGCCACGGTTGACTCCGTAGCGAGCGACGTGCCCGTCGGCCTCGGTGTAGGCCTCCGGGGTGAGCGCGCCGAGGGCCGCCAGCTGTGGGAGCGCGGGCGGGCAGACGGTGAAGTTGCCGGCCAGGCAGTCGACGG
>JBBQEF010000492.1:0-2414 GCA_038320445.1 Mycobacteriales bacterium | reverse complement strand
AGTCCCGGTGTGCCGGCGACGATCCGGCCGGTGTCGGGGCGTGGGTCGACGCGCTGGTCGCCCAGCGCCGGGCCATCCGGGTGTCGATCGCCGGCGACGAGCGCATCGCCGCGGCCGACGACGCCGCCCGTTTGCGCGACGCGCTGGGCGTGGCGCTGCCCGCTGGCCTGCCGGCCGCGTTCACCGACCCGGTGCCCGAGCCGTTGCTCGATCTGGTGGCCCGGTTCGCCCGCACCCACGGTCCGTTCGTCACCGACCAGGTGGCCCGGCGCTACGGCCTGGGTCTCGACCGCGTGCGTCCGGTGCTCGAGGCGCTCGAGGCCGATGGGCGCATCGTGCTGGGCGAGTTCCGCCCCGACGGCATCGAGCGCGAGTGGTGCGACGACACCGTCCTGCGCCAGCTCCGCCGTCGATCGCTCGCCTCGCTGCGCAAGGAGGTCGAGCCGGTCGACGCGGCCGCGCTCGCCCGCTTCCTGCCGGCCTGGCAGGGGGTGGGGGTGCCTCGTCGGGGGCTCGACGCGCTGGTCGAAGCCATCGGCTCGCTCCAGGGGGCGGCCCTGCCGGCCTCGGTCATCGAGGCCGACGTGCTCGCGTCACGCGTCACCGGCTATCGGCCGGCCGACCTCGATGCGCTGTGCACCGCCGGCGAGGTCGTGTGGGTCGGCGCCGGCCCGCTGGGGGCGTCCGACGGCCGAGTGCGCCTGCTGTTCCGCGACCAGGCCGGGCTCCTCGTCCGGCCCGCCCTGGCCGACGACGAGGCGCCCACCTCGGGCCTGCACGACGCGTTGCGGGCGCAGCTGACCGACCGGGGGGCATCGTTCTGGCCCGAGCTGGGCGCGGCTGCCTCGGCGGCCGGTGAGGCCTACGACGACCCATCGGTGCTGGCCGCGCTGTGGGACCTCGTCTGGGCGGGCGAGGTCACCAACGACTCGCTCGCACCGCTGCGGGCCATGGCCAGCGGCAAGTCCGGCAAGGGGAGCGGAGCCCGCGCCGGTCGCCCGCTGCGGCCCGGCGCCCGCCGTCCCAACCTGGGCCGTCCCAACCTGCGTGGGCTCTCACCGCTCGGCCCGCCGGCGGCGGCCGGGCGTTGGTCGCTGGTGGCACCGCTCCTGCTGCCGACGCCGATGCCCACCGAGGCCGCGCACGCTCAGGCCATGCAGCTCCTCGAACGGCACGGGGTGCTGACCCGAGAGGCGGCGCTGGCCGAGGGCATCGAAGGCGGCTTCGCGGCGATCTATCCCGTCCTCAAGGCGCTCGAGGAGCGCGGCCAGGTCCGTCGCGGCTACTTCGTCAGCGGTCTGGGCGCGGCCCAGTTCGCTCTGCCTGGCGCGGTCGACCGGTTGCGCGCCGTACGCGAACCGGTCGAGGTCGATCTCACTCCGGTGGTGCTGACGGCCACCGACCCGGCCCAGCCCTATGGCGCGGCGCTGCCGTGGCCCGACTCCGCCGGGCGGCCGTCGCGGAGCGCGGGCGCCTTCGTGGTGCTGGTGGCCGGCGAGCCGGTGGCCGAGCTCGAGCGCGGTGGCAAGAGCCTGTCGGTTTTCCCGGCCGCCGCCGACCATCCCCACTGGGCCGACGGGCTGGCCCGCCTGGTCAAGGACGGCCGGCTGCGCAAGCTCGAGATCGCCCGCATCGACGGCGCCCCCGCCGCCGAGTCACCCGCCGCCGAGCACCTCCGCCGCGCCGGCTTCACCGACGGCTACCGCGGGCTCGTCCTCCGCCCCTGACGCTCGCCCACCCCGCCTCCGGCGGTCCCGAAAACGTCCCCGCGGGGACGCTAGATGGACAAGCACCTCGGGCGAGCCGGCTGTCAGCCGAGCAGGTTCATGATGAACAAGGTCAGCGCAATGCCACCGCAGTAGAGCGATCCCGCCACAACTGGTCGCTGTCGGGCCGTGCCGATCCCGGCGAGAACCGGACCGAGGACGAGAAGCAACGCCCACACCGCCAGCCAGGGTCGCACCCCGCGCTTGTTCCAGAGGAGCACCAACGCGAAGCAGTAGAGCAACGCGACCACCCCGCCAATGACGATCAGTGCACCGCCGGCAACCTGAGCCCCGCGCGAGACCTGGCCTCGCCCTCCACGAGATTGTTCGGCCCACGGCGATTCGTGAGTCACGTCTGACTCCATGAGTCGATCAGAACACGTTTCCGCGGAAACGCTAGATGGACAAGCACCCTTGCCGACCTGGCAACGCCGGGCGTGCTCGGCTTCAGGATCATCGGTGATCGCTATGAGTCCCCTGGCGTGGTGGGGTTTGGGTCCACCGTGAGGTGAGCCACCGGCGTGATGCTCGGTGTGTACCGACCAAAGTGCACACCAAGGAGAACACGCCGATGGCTCTTGATGAGTCTGCCGTTTCCGCTCTGCTCGACGCGCTCCGCGTCGGGGAGGGCACTGACCTTGTCCGTGA
>JBBQEF010000491.1:0-2423 GCA_038320445.1 Mycobacteriales bacterium | reverse complement strand
CCGGGGGACCAGTGGCCACCACCCGAGGGTACTGGCGCGGGGCAGATCGTATGTCGAGCCCCGCTACTTCAGTGCGACGGCGGCCTGGAGCAGGGCGGCGTGGACGAAGGCCTGCGGGAGGTTGCCGCGCAGCTGCCGCTGCTGGACATCACACTCCTCGGTGAACAGGCCAGGTGATCCGCAAGCGGCGCGGGTGCGGTCGAACCAGCGGAAGGCCTCGATACGGTCGCTCTGCTGGAGGTGCGCGAGGCTGACCATGAATCCGCAGAGCAGGAACGCACCTTCGGCCTGTCCGAGGGGCAGGTCGCCGGCTTGGTATCGGTAGGCGTAGTGGTCGTCGGTGAGGTCCCGGGTCACAGCGGCCAGGGTGGCGATCGTGCGCGGGTCGTCGGCCGGCAGAGCCCCGCACACGGCGGGCCAGACGAGGGACGCGTCGACGCCGGGCAGGTCCGGGCTGCGCTGCCAGTGCCCGTCGGGGTGCAGGCAGGTCCGGGTGGTCTTGGCCATGATCGCGTCGGCGAGAGTGATCATGCTGCTGCCGTGGGGTCCGGGTGCGACGGTTGCTGCTTGCCGAAGGCCGGCGACGGCCGCCAGCCGCGACTGCGTCCACCAGCTCGCATCCAGCTCCCAGATGCCAGCGTCCGGTTCGTCCCAGCGGGAGGCGATGGCGTCGGCGGTGACCTCGATGGCTCGCCACCCGTCGCTCTCGAGTCGGTCGGCTCGGGCCGCTGCGGTGAGGAGCCGGAGCACCTCGCCGAGGGAGTCGAGCTGGAACTGGTCGTTGACCCAGTTCCCGGCGATGTCGGTGCCTCCGGGGTAGCCGGGTAGCTTCAGCGGGTGCTCGTCAGGAACTCGCCCCCCGTCGACTCGATAGGCGGGGCGCAGACGTGGTCCGTCGGCGAGGACGCGCTCTTGGACGAACCCGACGGCCGCATCCAGCACGTCGTCGACGCCTGCGGCCGCAGCCGCGATGCCCGCGTAGCACTGGTCCCTGATCCAGGCGTAGCGGTAGTCGTAGCTCCGGTGTCGGTCGGCTCGTTCCGGCAGGCTCATCGTCGCTGCGGCGACCATCCCTCCGCCCGCGCTGGTGAGTCCGTGGAGGACCGCGGTGGCGAGTCGGGCGTCGCGTGGGGCTGCGCTCGCGGGCAGGTCGGGGACCCGCTGGGTCCAACCCGCGCGGGTCGAGGCCCACAGGTGAGCGGCATCGCGGGGCTTGGGCAACGGCTGGTCGCTGATCTCCAGGACCAGGTCATGGCTTGCGCCGTGGGCGACCTTGACGACGACTGTGAGCCGTCCGCGGTCGTCCACCACCGCGTCCGATCCGCCGGTCCATCGCAGCCGCAGGTTGCCGGTGCGGGCCGTCCAGCGACCGTCATCATCACGTCGCAGTGTTCGCATCGAGCGCCGCCCGAACCCTCCTCGGACGTCGAGAACCACCCGAACCACCGCGTCGCCGCTTTCGGCCCGGATCTGGCGTAGGAGCACCGCACAGTTGGTGTCGGAGGGCAGCGCTAGGGCCTCACAGCTCTCGATGATCGCCCGACCTGCTACCCAGCGGCTGTGCCAGATCAAGGTGCCGTCCTCGTACTGCCCGCCCCAGGTGTCGCGGGCCGTGGGCGTGACGGAGTAGGAGCCGGAGCCGCCGATCAGGGCGGAGAACACTGCGTCGTCGTGCCAGCGCGGGGCGCACATCCAGGCGATGTCCCCCGAAGGACCGATCAGCGCACCGCGTTCTCCGTCGGCGATCAGAGAGAACTCCCGCAGGGTGTGCACGGGTTCGGCGCCGGCGCCGTTGGTCAGGCCGGTGCTCATGAGTGCCAGCGGTGTTCGAGCGCATCCTGGACCGAGGACGCGAGCTCAGCCATCCCCGCGCGCTCGGTGGCATCGAATCGCTGCGCGGCGACCGTGGTTCGGAGGCGGCCCAGCTGAGCTGCCACAGCTTGGTGGTGGGCCGGCTGCTGGGTGAGCCACGCGAGCTCGCGCAGCAGGGTGAACAGCCGGGCGAGGACGGCTGGGTCGGCGGCACCGTAACGGCGCGGTTGCGTGATCGCGAGATCGAGCAGGTCGGCCAAGGTCAGGCCGGTCAGGACGACGCGGGCTCCGCCGTGCTCGTCGGTCAGCACGCGATGGCCCGGATCAGTGGCGGCAAGCTCGCACAGCAGCGCGCTGATGTGCCCGAGGGCGTGGACCGCCGTGGTCGGGTCGTTGATGCCGGGGGAGAGCGCCTTGACTGCCACGTCGGTGAGCTGGCGCAGCCCGTAGCCGATGTCTTGTGCGGCGGTGCGCTCGAAACCGGTGTGCAACGCCTTCGCCGCCGTGTCCCGGAGCTGCGCGAGACGGTCTGCCTGCAGTGGGTTGGCCGGGTCGTCACTCCAGAGACGGCCGACCGGCGTGCCGGCGACGAGAGAGCTGCCGGGCTCGCG
>JBBQEF010000490.1:0-2439 GCA_038320445.1 Mycobacteriales bacterium | reverse complement strand
GCCCGCGGCGCCGGGCCCGCGCCGGCCCCCCGCGGGGGGGGGGCGGGGCCCAGCGGCCGGGGGCGAGTTCCCCCGCCCACGGGGGCGGAGCGCTGCTGTCACGGCAGTACCGGGTACCGGTCCCAGCCCTCGCGGTTGCGCACGAAGCGGGTGCGGCTCGGGGGCGTGCCGCCCTGCCAGAAGTCGAGGCGGTCCGGGGTGATCTGCACCGTCGTCCAGCTCGGCGGCATCTCGAGGTTCCCGGCCGCCGCGTCGTAGACCCGCTGCACCGCCCCGGGCTCCAACGGCTGGTCGGCCGGCAGCTCCTCGTAGGCCCAGGCGAGCAGCTGCAGCGGGCGCGGGCGGGTGGGGAAGGCCGCGCGCGACGTCGCCGCGTCCTGCTCGCGGGCCGTGCCGTGCAGCACCACCTGCCGGCCGAGCTCGGCCCACAGGAACACCGCCGACACCCGCGGGTTGGCGGCGATGTCACGGGTCTTGGTGGTGGGCCTCGACGAGTGGAACCGCACGCCGGCGCCGTCGACCACCGTGGCCAGCACCGTGCGGGCGTGCGGCGCGCCGGTGGCGTCGGCCGTGGCCAGCGTCATCGCCGCCGGCAGCCCGCCCGCCTCGGCGGCCCAGCGCGCCAGGACGTCCAACGGATCGCCGTCAGGAAGCTCCACTGTGCACCACCAACACCACGCATTCCTCGGGTCCGACCTGGCGGAAACGGTGCTCGACGCGCCCCGTGTACCCCACGCTGTCACGGGCCCGCAGGGTGGACAGCCTGCTGCGCCCGTGCTCGCGCAGCTCCACCTCCAGCGTGCCGCGTACGACGTAGAGCAGCTCGTGGCGGCCGTGGCTGAAGTACTCGGCGAACTCGCCCGAGACCCCGGCGAACTCGGTGACGTCGGCGCCCGGCTCGTGCAGCAGCAGGCGGGCTCCGCCCTCGGTGCCCGTGTCGTACGGGAGGGGACCGGTGTCACCGTGGGCGAGCAGGGCCTGCTGGGTGGTGCCCAGCGCCTCCGCGATCCGGAAGAGCGAGCGCATCGACGGCCGGGTGCGGCCCAGCTCGAGCCGTGACAGGAACGACTGCGAGAGCCCCGACGCGGCCGCCACCTGCACGAGCGTCAGCCCGTTCGTGCGCCGCAGGTCGCGGATGGCCCGGCCGAGCCGGGCATCGGCCTCGCGCTGCGGGGTGGACGTCATGGTTCACAGGTCCGAGTGTTGTCGGTGACGGGATCGAAACATCAGCCCGCCTATAGTACCGGTGTGAATATCTCGCAGGTCAGGGGCAAGTAAACGATGAGAATCGGCGAGCCGGACGGCGCCACGCACCTGGCGGGGGAGACCATCGCGGTGCTGCGTGGCGTCCGGCGGCCGGACGGCTCGGTCGGTGACGTGGCCCTGGACGGTGGGCTGGTCGCCACCCGGCCGGGAGCGGGCGTCGAGCTCGACGCGGCCGGCTGGCGCGTGCTGCCCGGTGCGTGCGAGCCCCACGCGCACCTCGACAAGGCCCTCACCGCCCCGCGCGTCGACCCGGGCGCGGGCAACGACCTCGTGGCCGCCATCGAGCAGTGGCGCATGATCCTGCCCGCCATCGACTCGGCCGACATCCACGCGCGCGCGTTGGCCGCCGTCCACCGCTACGTGGCCCGCGGCATCACCACGATCCGCACCCACGTCGACCTGCCGCCCGACGGCGACCCGCTCCGCGGCGTCGACGCGCTGGTCGCGTTGCGCGAGCAGCTGCGCGGCCGCGTCACGCTCCAGGTGTGCCTGCTGGCCGGCTGGGAGGCCACCGACGCGGCGATCGCTGCCGCCGTCGAGCGCGGCGTCGACGTGATCGGCGGCTGCCCGCACCTCGCACCCGACCCGCACCACGAGGTCACCCGCATGCTCGACGTCGCCGAGCGGCACGGCCTGCCCGTGGACCTGCACGCCGACGAGCAGCTCGACGTCGCCCTGCCCGACGAGCGCTTCGACGTCGTCGACCTCGCCGAGCAGGTGCTCGCCCGTGGTCTGGAGCAGCGGGTCACGGCGTCGCACTGCGTCCGGCTCGGGATGCTGGAGCCGTCCCGGCTCGGGCCGATCCTGGAGCTGGTGGCGCGCGCCGGGCTGGGCGTCGTGACGCTGCCGATCACCAACCTCTACCTGCAGGGCCGCGAGGTGACCCACGCCGCTCCCCGGGGCCTGGCCGCGCTGCGCCCGATCCTCGACGCCGGCATCCCGTTGGCCGCGGGCGCCGACAACCTCCGCGACCCCTTCAACCCCGCCGGGCGTGCGGATCCCTTCGAGACCACGTCGCTGCTCATGACGGCCGGGTACCTCACCGCCGAGCAGGCCTTCGCGGCCGTCACGACCGGCGCGCGCGCCGTGCTCGGCCTCCCTCGGGCCGGGGCCGAACCCGGCGACGTCGCAGACCTCATGCTCGTGCCCGACACCGATCCGGGCGACCTGCTC
>JBBQEF010000489.1:0-2441 GCA_038320445.1 Mycobacteriales bacterium | reverse complement strand
CGCCATCGGCTGGAGCGAGGACGACGAGGTCACCCCCGCGCAGATGACCGGCTGGGCCGACTGCGGCGACACGACCTTCGTCGTCCACGCCGGCCGGCACGACCGGCTCATCGACGCCCCGCCGGAGCTGGTGGACGGGCTGGCGCGCGGCCTGCGGATGTCCGCAACCGCCCGGCGCTAGCGCCGCCGCAGGGTCATCGGCACCGAGCGGTAGCCGCGCAGGAAGCTCGACTCCATGCGCCGGGGCTCGCCCGCGGGCTCGGCGTCGGCCACGAGCTCGGCGAGGGCGCCCAGCAGCGCGGAGACCTCCAGGCGGCCCAGGACGGCCGCGATGCAGTGGTGCGGGCCGCGGCCGAAGGCGAGGTGGGCTGGGCCGCGCCGGTCCGGGCGCAGCTCGTCGGGGGCGTCGAAGACGTCGGGGTCGCGGTTGGCCGAGCGCAGCCACAGCGTGACGAGCTCGCCGCGGCGGATCACCTCGCCGCCGAGCTCCAGGTCGTCGAGCGCCACCCGCATGACGTGGTTGACCGGGGACTCGCCGCGCAGCAGTTCCTCGGCCGCGGCGCCGAGGTCGGCGTCGCCGGCGCGCAGCCGCGCCCAGAACGGGCGCTGGGTGAGCAGCGTCGGGGGGATCGCGGTCAGGGCGTACCGGGCGGAGGCGTTGCCGCCGACGACGAAGTCGTGGCAGTTCATGATCGCGGACTCGCGGCTCAGCACGCCGTCGGCCAGCGCCCGGGCCAGCAGCGTCCCGACGTCGTCGCCCGGGGTCCGGTGCTTGGCGGCGAGCAGTTCGCCGCAGTACCCGAGCAGCTGGACGTGCGCCGTGATCTGCGCCGCGGCCGTGGTGTGGCCCGACCCGCTGAACGCGGTCTCCGACAGCTCCGCCACCCGTTCGCGGTCACCGGCCGGGACGCCCACCAGGTCGGAGGCCACCGTCGTGAGCAGGGGGGCCACGACCGCGCCGACGAGGTCGACCGCCGGCTGCGCCGCGGCGTCCGCCACGAGCTGTCGCGCCAGCGCCCGCGTGCTCCCGGCCAGCCGTCGCAGCGCCCCGGGGGAGAAGGCGGGTTCCACGGCCCGGCGCATCCGTGCGTGCCCCGGGTCGTCGGCGACCAGCATCGACATCCCGCCCGCGGCCGCGCCCGCCGCCGCGTCGGTGGGCTTCTCCCCGAGCCGTATGCCCTTCTCCGACGACAGGTGCGCGCCCTGCCGGAACGCCTGCCTCACCTGCTCGTACCGGGTGACGGCCCAGTGCTCGCGCAGGCCGCCCATCAGCAGGGGGCGCCCGGCACCGCGCATCGTCGCCCAGATCCGCTCGGGCCGGTCACCGGCGTAGAGCCGCGGGTCGGCGAGGTCCATCGCGAGGACCGCGGCCAGGTCGTCGTCGGGGTCGGCCGTGCCCGCGCGGACCGTCGTCGGCCTGTTCATGCCGGCTCCCCGGCCGTCGCGCCCCGCCGCCCGAGGAGGGCGGCGAGCTCGCGGACCGACAGGGCGCCCAGCACGTCGATGATCGACGGCTCCACGCGCAGGTCTGCGGCGCACCGCTCGATCAGCGTGAGGACGAGCAGCGAGTGGCCACCGAGGGCGAAGAAGCTCTCGGTGACCCCGACGGCCTCGTGCCCGAGCAGGTCGCAGTAGATCCCGTGCACCGCGGACTCGAGCCCCGTCGCGGGCGGGTCGGCCGGCCGGGCGTCGCCGGAGCGGTCCACCAGCCGCAGCAGCGCGTCGAGGTCGACCTTGCCGTGGACGAACACCGGGATGTCGTCCACGACGGTGAGCGTGCTCGGCAGCATGTGCGCAGGCAGCAGCGACGCCGCGTGCGCGAGCAGCGCGGGCACCACGAGGTCCCCGGCCGGCACGGCGAACGCGGCGATCTCGTCCCGGTCGGGCAGCACGGTGACGACGCACTGCGCCACCCCGTCGTGTTCGGCGAGGACCGCTTCGATCTCGGCGAGCTCGATGCGCATGCCGCGGATCTTGACCTGCCGGCCGATCCGGCCCAGGTGCTCCAGCACCCCGTCGGCGCGGTAGCGGCACAGGTCACCGGTGCGGTACATCCGGCCGCCGGGGAGGCCGTGCGGGTCGGGCAGGAACCGTTCGGCGGTCAGCCCCGGCCTGCGGTGGTAGCTCTGCGCGATGCCGACCTCCCCGCCGACGTAGAGCTCGCCCGCCACCCCGATCGGCGTCGGTTGCAGGTGGTCGTCCAGGACGTAGGTGCGCCGGTGCGGCGGGGGCGGGCCGACCACCACCGGCGCGCCCGGCTCGACGGGCAGCACGGTCTCGGCCACGCAGCCCAGCTCCGTCGGGCCGTAGCAGTTGATGATCGCGGCGGCCGTGAAGCGCTCGTGGAAGCCGTCGCGCACCCGCGGTGTGACCGCCTCGCCGCCGCAGAACACCCAGCGCAACGAGGGGCAGCTGCCCGGCCCGGTGCGGTCGTAGAACGG
>JBBQEF010000488.1:0-2445 GCA_038320445.1 Mycobacteriales bacterium | reverse complement strand
TCGGCTGGTGACGTACTGGGCCGCACGGGCAAGGTCGACGGTCCCGGCCATCCCGGCCTCGTCCAGCAGCAGCAACGTCGACGGCCCAATCTCGTGCACCCACCCCGGCACCACCACGGCCCCGTCGGAATGTAAAGCGGTGAGCTGGTCAATCGACCAGAGCAGCTTGGCGAGGGTGTCGGTCGGTGCCCCGTCGAGCTCGGCGCGCAGCACGGCGGCGGCGGCCGCCGACGGCGCGAGTCCCACGACGGTGCCGCCGCTGTCAGTCCAGGCCCGCGCCAGCACCCGCAGCGCGGTGGTCTTCCCCGTCCCGGCCGGGGCGAGCGCGAGCTGCACCCGGGCGCCGGACGTCGCCATCGCCCGGACCAGGTGGGCCTGCGCGTCGTTGAGCGGGCGACCGTTCGCGGCGGCCTCCAGCAGCGCCAGCTCCACCATCGCCCCCGGTATCGCCCGCCCGTCACCCCTCCCGGCAAGCTCGAGCAGCCGGCTCTCCGCGGCCAGCACCGCGGCGGAGCTGAACAGGTCGCTGCCGGCGGTTCGGTAGACGCTGCTGCCGTCGCTGCGCCGCAGCGCCGCCGGCTCCTCCAGCGTCACCCCGTCACGGCTTGAGGGCGCCAGGTGCGGCGACAGAGGTAGCGACAGAGGCGGAGCGAGCGCGGCAGCGACAACACGGTCGACTGCGTCATCGAGCTGAGCGTCGGGCAGTCCGGCGCCGCGGACGACACGTTCGGCTTCGGCCCGCAGGTGCGCTTCGCGCCACGTCGCCCGGCCGCCCTGGACTGTCTCGACCACCTGCTGCCCGGCCTGCTCGACCCAAAGCGGCGTCCCGTCCGGGCGAGGTGCCGTCGCCGAGGCGGCCGGCTGGTGCACCCCGGCGAGCATGGATGCCAGACGCCCGCTGCCGAGCAGATGTTGCGCCTGCTCGTGCCACACGTGCCGCTGCTCGTGCCGGCTGCGGGGTTCGTGCTTGGCCTGCCGGGTCTCCAGCGTCGCCCGCTGCGCGAGCTTGATTGCCTCCACCGGGGTCGGGGGGCGTCCGTGGTCGGTCTGGAACCGGCTCGCCAGCTCCGCCCGGCGGAAGTCGATCGCGGTGCGCCGCGAGGACCAGAAGGACAGCAGCCGCGGGTCGACCCCGACCAGCTCTCGTACCGGCCGCTTCCCCGCCGCCCCGCCGGGCCGGTCGGCGAACGTCACCCCCAGCCGGTCGCGGAGCACCGCCTCCAGCCGGGTCGTGTACCGCTCGGACGCGGCGACGGCGAGCTGGTGCAGCGGCCGGCCGTCCAGCGCCATCCACCGGCCGGCGTCCGGCCCGGACGCGACCTGCACCTTGTTGCTCACCGCGACGTGGGTGTGCAGGTTCGGGTCCCCCGCCCGGCTGTCCCGGTGCAGGAACGCCGCCGCGATCAACCCGCGGACCTCGACCTGCCGGACCCCACCCGCACCCAGGCGGGTGAACGACGCGCGGTCCTCCAGCCAGCCGAGCGTCTCCGCCACCACCTCGGTGTGCGCCCGCTCGATCACCTCCGCCGTGACCGGATCAGCGACGGCCCACAGCGCGCTGACGCTCTTCACCGGCGTAAACGTCAGGTCATACCCGGCGACCGCCCGGCTCGACGGCCGGCCGGCCCTGGCCAGGAACCCCGACAGCTCCCGGGCGTCCGCGGGCGCACGGCCGTACTCGTCCGCGAACATCTCGCCGGCCAGCTGCGTACGGATCGCCGCCCGCTCGTCGTCCGGCAACGCCGCCAAACGAGGTCGCCCGGCGGCGCTGTTGATCTGCGCGAAGCGCCCAGCGAGCTGGACCCGGAAGGCCCTCGGCGCCCCCTCCGCCTGGAACGCCTTGCCCAGTCGCGACGCCAACAGCGCAGCCCGCACACTGCCGCCCGCCGCGATCACCGCAGCCTCGATCCGGTCCGCGTCCGGGTGCCGACCCTCCCCAAACAACGCCACCATCTGCCGCTCCCCCACCGGCAGCAACGGCTCGAACCCGGTCAGGCCAGCAGTTCCCCGGCCCAGCCACACGCCGGGCGCCTCCCCCTTCTCGGAGTAGTACTCCGCGAGCCCCGACAGGCCCCGTTCGGTGCTGTCCTGCACCGCCACCTGCCGGGTCAGGTACGTGTACCCGTCCCCCGCACTGAGCTTGTGCAGCGACATCACCTGGCCAGCATGACCACCAGATGTGGCACCACCCGCGGCCACGCGGCGGTGCCGGCCGCCGACGTGCAAGAGGTGTAACAGGTTGCGATCTTGCGATCGCTGCCTCTGAGGATGAGAACGGGTGCGCGGGTTGCGGTCGCGCTCTTGCTCGGGTCACGGGCGTGGGTGGATCGTATTGGGGTCGTCCGGCGACGCCGTCGCACACTGGTGTGGGTGAGCCCGTAGAGGTGTATGGCGCGGGGTCCTCGGGTGCCTGTGATTGTTGCTGCGAGCACGTGGGTCTGTGTC
>JBBQEF010000487.1:0-2489 GCA_038320445.1 Mycobacteriales bacterium | reverse complement strand
CACGGGCTGGCACCGGACCGGCACCGAGATCGCCCACGACGACGGTCTCCACTTCGCGGTGGTCGCCGTCGAGGTGGAGGCGAGCAACCGCGAGGTGCGGCGGTGGAGCCAGCCGCTGCTCGCCCCGCGGGAGTCCGGCGTCGCCGCGGTCCTCGCCACCCGGCGTCACGGGGTGCTGCACGTGCTCGTGCAGGCGCGGTCCGAGCCGGGTTTCGCGGACCGCATCGAGCTCGCCCCGACGGTGCAGTGCCAGCCGGGCACCTACGCCGGCCGAGCCCCCGCCGACCGCCCGCGCTACCTCGACCAGCTGCTCGCCGCCGGCCCGGAGCAGGTGCGCTACCGCGCCGTGCACTCCGAGGAGGGCGGCCGGTTCCTGGACGCGCAGACCACCTACAGCATCGTGGAGGTCGACGACACGATGCCCGCGCCGCCGGACGACTACCGCTGGCTCACCGTCCGGCAGCTCGGTGACCTCGTCCGGCACAGCGGGTACCTCGACGTGCAGGCCCGCACCCTGCTCGCCTGCCTGCAGTCGCTGTGGTGACCGCGACCGGCACCCCGCCCGTGCGCCTGGGCGTGTTGGGCCGGGCCGCCATCGCCCGGCGCAGGCTGCTGCCCGCCGCGGCGGCGCACCCGGGCGTCGTCGTCACGGCGATCGCCAGCCGCGCCGCCGATCTCACCGGCCTCGCCGCCGGGGTCGGGGCGGCGGCGGTCGTCGGGTACGAGCGACTGCTCGAACGCACCGACATCGACGGGGTCTACCTCCCGCTGCCCTCCGGCATGCACGCCACCTGGGCCCGCCGGGCCCTGCTGGCCGGCAAGCACGTCCTCGCCGAGAAGCCGCTGGCCACCAGCGGCGCCGAGGCCGCGGCCCTGGCCGCGCTCGCAGCCGAGCGGGGGCTCGTGCTGATGGAGAACTTCGCGTTCCTGCACCACATCCAGCACCGGACGGTGCGGGCGCAGCTGGCCGCGGGGGCGATCGGAGCGCTGCGGTCGGTGCACGCTGTGTTCACCATCCCCGGGCTCCCGGACGAGGACATCCGGTGGCGTCCAGAACTGGGTGGCGGCGCGCTGCTCGACACCGGCGTGTACCCGCTGCGCGCGGCCCAGGAGTTCCTGGGACCGGGCCTGCGGGTGGTGGGCGCCACGCTGCGCCACGACCCGATCCGTCGGGTCGACGTCGGCGGGGCCGCGCTGGTCGTCGACGGCGCGGGCGTCACCGCACAGATCGAGTTCGGCTTCGACGGCGCCTACCGCGCGGGCTACGAGCTGCGCGGGGACCGGGGCCGCATCCGGGTGCCCCGGGCGTTCACCGCGCCCCCGGACCTCGCACCGCCGGTGCTGGTCGAGGACGCCCACGGGGAACGGGATCTCGCCGTGGGCGCGGACCACCAGTTCCTCGGGTTGCTCGACGCCTTCCACGCGGCCGTCGGCGGCGCCGGGGCCGACAAACACGGCCGCGCCGCCGTACGCCAGGCCGAGCTGCTCGACCGCGTGCGGCGCGCCGCGCTCGCGCCGACCTCCGACGAAAGGACCGACCGATGACCTCCGCCCCTGCCGTTCTCGTCGTCGGGGCGGGCCCTGTCGGGCTGACCCTGGCCCTCGAGCTCGCCCGCCGTGACACTCCCGTGCGCGTGATCGACGCCGCGGCCGGGCCCGCACCGACGAGCCGTGCGCTCGCCACGCACGCCCGGACGTTGGAGACCTATGACCAGATGGGCGTCCTTCCCGCCATGCTCGCCCTGGGCCGTCGGGTCGAGGCGTTCACGCTGCACCAGAACGGCGCGCGACTGGCCCGGCTCGGTGCGAACTACCGGCGCCTGCCCACCCGGTTCCCGTACACCCTGATGATCGACCAGCAGCGCACCGAGCAGGTGCTCACCGCGGCGCTGTCGCGCCACGGCGTCGAGGTCGAGTGGGGTGTGGCGCTGGAGCACCTGACGCGCCGGCCCGACGGGGTCGACGTCGAGCTGCGCGACGGGGCCGGACCGCAGCGGCTGCGGGTGCCGTGGCTCGTGGGCTGCGACGGCGGGCACAGCACCGTCCGCAAGCAGCTCGACCTGCGCCTGATCGGCGAGTCCACCGAGACCTGGCTGATCGCCGACGCCGAGGTCGAGGCCGACCTGGCGCAGGACAGCATCCACTGGCTGCGTACCCGGGCGGGCACCCTCATGGCCGTGCCGTACCCCGAGCCGGGGCGCTGGCGGTTGCTCGACACCACGGCCGCGGCCCAGGGCGGCGCCGACGCGGACGCCACCGACACCGACACCATCGACCCGGACGCCGTCGCGGCCCGCTTCTCCGCCCGTCTCGGCGACGGGCTGGGCTCCCCCGTCCGGGTGGCGACGCCGACCTGGGTGAGCGTCTTCACCATCCAGCAGCGGCTCCTGCCCGACATGCGGGCGGGCCGCTGCTTCGTGGCGGGCGACGCGGCGCACGTCCACAGCCCGGCGTCGGGGCAGGGCATGAACACCGGCATCCAGGACGCG
>JBBQEF010000486.1:0-2501 GCA_038320445.1 Mycobacteriales bacterium | reverse complement strand
ACGCCGCCGTGACGGCCACCACGAGCACCACGCCGACCGCACCCGCGGTGAACAGGGCCCGGGGCCCGAGCTGGGCGCGGGCCGAGCGGAACGCCCTCTCGACAGCGCCGCCTGCGGTGCGCCGCCTGCGGGGCTCGTCGGCCACCACCTCGGTCTCCGGGTCCGGTGTGGCCTCCGCGGCCATGGCGGCCGCGGCCTCCTGGGCCCGGCGGCGCGCCGCGCGGCCACCGACCGGAGGTGTGGCGGCGTCGTCGGGCTCCGACCCTGTCAGCCGAATCGGCACGGTCACGTCATCAGCACCGGCATCAGGACCGGAACCGGCACCGGGGGTGACGTCGGCGTCGGCATCGGGAGTGGCGTCGGCCGGAACGGGGTCGGCCGGAACGGGGTCGGCCGGAACGGGGTCGCCGCTCCGGTGGCGGGGACCGGGCACCTGCAGGCCCGCAGGGACCGGCTCGTCACGGCGGCGCCCGTTGTGGCCGGGGGCCGGCGCCGCCGCGGGCGGCGACAGCGGCACCACGCCGGCGACCGCCGTGGTCTCGGCGGCGGTCGCCCCGTCGGCGAGCGCCAGCGCCGTCCGTTCCGCTGCCGTCTCCTTCTCGACCTCCGCGGCCGCCGACGCGGCGGCCTCCGCGGCCGCCTCCGCGTCGGCGGCGGCCCGGGACGCGGCGGCGATCGCGGCGGACGCGCGTGCGGCGGCGTCGACGGCCGCCGCCTCCGCGGCCTCGGCGGCGACCTCGGCCCGGCGGCGCCTGCGGCGCTGCTCGTCCGCGGGATCGGCCGGCAGCTGACGCGCGACGGGCGTCCGGTCATCCGGTGCGCCCGTGAGCCGGTCGCCGCTCAGGCGATCCTCCGCTCCCGTCACGACGACCAGCCTCCCGTTCCTCGACTCACCCGCCATCACATGTCCTCCGCATCACCGGGCCATTGTCGGCCGGACCGTGCAGCAGTCGACGACCGGCCTGCGATGCCGGTGCGCGCGGTGCCAGGTCCAGCACCGGACGGGTGATGTCGGTCACGTCAGCGGCCGCGATCGCCGGCGGCCGCACGATCGGTGCGACCGAGCGTCACGTAGTCGGCGGCCACGCGGAGCACGGCTCGCTTCGGGGCCGTGCCGCGGCCGAGGCCGAGATCCACGGCGGCATCGAACACGGCCTGGTCCCGGCCGGCCGCCGAGACCGCCGCGTCCAGGAAACGGCCGTGGGGCACCAGCCGTGCCAGCACCGAGAGATGGTCCTGGTGCCGTCCGAACGTCCGGCGCATCGCCGCCCGGTGGGCCGCGCCTGCGCCCGCACCGAGCAGCGCCGCACGCCCGGCCAGCACGCCGGAGGCCACCGCATCGAAGATCCCCTCACCGGTCAGCGGGTTCACCATGGACGCGGCGTCCCCGGCCAGGAGCACCCGGCCGTCGGGGTGGTGGCGCGGCGCCGTCGAGAGCGGCAGGTGGTGCCCGCGGATGCTGGCCGGATCGGGAGGGTGGCCGGGGATCAGCACGTCCAGCGCGTCGAGGAGCTCCCGGCGGGACCCGCCCCCACGCCGGTCGAACACCCCGAAGCCCACATTCGACCCGCCGCCGGCCAGCGGGAACGACCAGGCGTACGCCGGGTACCGGCCACGCGCGAACTCGATCGTCAGCGCGTCGGGGTCGACGGCGGACGGGGCGTAGCCGCGGATCGCCACCGCGGTGCCCCCCGGCGGCGTGGGAGGGGCCCCGAGCAGCCTGCGCACCGCCGAGTTGGCCCCGTCGGCCCCGATGACGGTGCGCGCGGCGATCGTGCCGTCGAGGACGACGTGGTCGGCCCGTACGTCGAGACGCCGAACGCGATGGCGCAGCAGCTGCGCTCCACGGCCGACGGCGGCGGCGGCGAGCCGCTCGTCGAACACCTTCCGGGGGATCACGCGGTTGGGCCGCGCGCAGATGCGCGAGACCACCTTCCCGCCGGGGCTGCGCAGCCGCAGGCCCGCCACCTCCGGGCCGAGCCGGTCGAGGTCCGGCACACCCAGCGCGGCGAGCAGCTCCAGCACGTGTGCCGCCACGCCGTCCCCGCAGGTCTTGTCACGCGGAAACGCCGCGGCGTCCAGGAGCAGCACCCGCGCCCCAGGACGCAGCTGCAACACCCGGAGCGCTGCGGCGCTCCCGGCCGGACCCGCCCCGACCACCGCGACGTCGACGATCTCGTTCACGTCACGGGTCTACCCCACGTAGACCGGAGGGGCTGCCCGGGGTCCACTACACGGGTGCCGAGCCCCCGAGCCCGCTCACACGATCACCCCCGACCGCAGCGCCAGCACGAGCAGCCCGGCGCGGTCGGGCTCGCCCAGCTTGCGGGCGATGCGGCGGATCGTCGTGCGCACCGTGCGGTCGGGCACGTCGAGCTGGGTGGCGATCTCCTCGTCGCTGCGGCCCTCCACCGCCATCTGGAGGAACTCCCGCTCCCGCGGGGTGACCGGGCACGAGGTGCCCTGGGCCCCGTACAGGCTCCGCCGCCCGCGCGAGGTGT
>JBBQEF010000485.1:0-2503 GCA_038320445.1 Mycobacteriales bacterium | reverse complement strand
GTGAGGACCAGCGCCGAGACCCCGACACCGGGGTGGGCACGGCACAGCTCCAGCAGGGATCCGCCGGCACCGATCGCGATGTCGTCGCAGTGCGCGCCGAGCAGGAGGATCCGGTCGAGACGTTCGGGCAGCAGGCTCAGCATGTCGGCCTAGCGCTCGTGCAGGGCGGCGATGGTGGCCTGCAGCGGGTCGCGTTCGGGCCTTCGGCCGGGCGGCAGGTCCCACAGCATCCACGGCCGGCTGCCGCCCTGGTAGGCCGCCTCCAGCACGGCGCGCTCCTTGATCGTGTCAGCGGGCTGCCAGAACCCGCGGTGCCGGTAGGCCATCATCCGACCCTCCTTGGCCAGCGTCACGCAACCGTCGGAGATCAGGTCACCGCCCTCGGGGATGTAGTCGAAGACCTCGGGGCGCAGCACGAAGTAGCCGCCGTTCTCCCACAGGGGCATCTCCTGCAACGTGGTGATCGAGGCGATCGAGTCGTCGTCGGCCACGTCGACGCAGTGGAACGCCGACTGCGGCGGCACCGCGAGCAGCGCCCCCACCTTCCCCGGGTCGGCCGCGAACCGGTCGACCATGTCGTTCAGCGGGAGGTCGGTGAGCACGTCGGCGTAGTTGGCCAGGAACATCTCCTCGTCCTGGACGTGCGCGCGCACCCGGCGCAGCCGCTCGCCGATCGGCGATTCGAGTCCGGTGTGGACGAACGAGATGGTCCAGTCCTGGATGTCGCTGCCCATCAGCTCGACATCGCCGCCGCGGAGCACGAAGTCGTTGGACGCCGTCTCGTCGTAGCGCAGGAAGTAGTCCTTGATGTGGTGCGCGCCGTAGCCCAGGCACAGCACGAAGTCCTTGTGCCCGAAGTGGGCGTAGTAGCGCATGACGTGCCAGATCAGCGGGCGCGGCCCCACGGTGATCATGGGCTTGGGCACGTCGGACTGCCCGTCGCGCATGCGCATGCCGTAGCCACCGCAGAACAGGACGACCTTCACTGGACCACCTCGAGGACAGGGATCGGGAAGACGAGCCGGCCGCCCCATTCCCGCACGTAGGCGAGCTGCGAGGTGAGCTCCTCGCGCAGGTTCCAGGGCAGGATCAGCACGTAGTCGGGTTGGTCGGCCGCGATCCGCTCCGGCGCCAGCACCGGGATCCGCGTGCCAGGGGTGAACCGGCCGTGCTTGTAGGGGTTGCGATCCACGGTGTAGGCCAGCAGGTCGGGCCGGATGCCGCAGTAGTTCAGCAGCGTGTTGCCCTTGCCCGGCGCCCCGTACCCCACCACCGTCTTGCCCGCCCGGCGCGCCTCGATGAGGAACGCCACCAGGTCGTCGCGGACCCGGGACACGGCTTCGGCGAACCCGTCATGGCCCTCGGCGGTGTGCAGCCCGGCCGCCTCCTCGGCGGCCAGCACCTCACGCACCCTCGCCGACGGCTCGCCCGCCACCGCCGTGGGGCGCGCCCACATCCGGATCGACCCGCCGTGGGTGTCGAGCAGCTCCACGTCCACCAGGCTCAGCCCGCCCGACTCCAGCGCCCGCTGCCCGGTGAGCAGCGTGTAGTACTGGAAGTGCTCGTGGTAGACGGTGTCGAATTGGGTGCGCTCCACCAGCGTGAGCAGGTGCTGCACCTCGATCGACACCCAGCCGTCGTCGGCCACCATCGCCCGCAGGCCCTGTGTGAAGCCCACGACGTCGGGGATGTGGGCGTAGACGTTGTTGAGGCAGACGAGATCCGCCGGGCCGTGCTCGGCCCGCACCTGCCGGCCCGTCCCGGGCGTGAGGAACGCGGTGAGCGTCGGCACCCCCTTCTCGCGGGCCGCCTCGCCCACGTTCACCGAGGGCTCGACGCCGAGGCAGCGGATCCCGCGCCCGACGACGTGCTGGAGCAGGTAGCCGTCGTTGCTCGCCACCTCGACGACGAACGACTCCGGGCCGAGCCCGAGCCGCTCCGCCGACGCGTCGACGAACCGCTTCGCGTGCTCCACCCAGGACGTGGAGAACGAGGAGAAGTAGGCGTACTCCGTGAAGGTCTCCTCGGGCGTGATCAGCGGCGGCAGCTGGGCGAGCAGACACCGGTCGCAGACCCGTACGTGCAGGGGGAACGTGACCTCGGGTGCCTCTGTGGCGGTTGCGGTCAGGAACAGCTCGCACGGCGGCGTGGCGCCGAGGTCGAGGAAGCTCCTGAGCTCGGACGAGCCGCACAAGCGACAGGTGAGAAGCGGTTGCGCCACGCGCGTGTCGCGGACCGCGGAGTCGGTGGTCACCCGGTCATCCCCCATTCGTGTACGGGCGTCAGTGTTCCACGACCGCCCAGGACCCGGTCGTTAACTCGTTCGGCGGGCCCGGAACGTCACCTCGGTGCGCTGAGACGTTCGATACGGCGCGCCGTGGGCCACCGGACGTCGTACGCCCAGCCGAACCGCTCGAAGATCCAGATGAGCCGGGCCGAGATGTCGATCTGCCCGGGGAGGACGCCGTGCCGCGCACACGTCGGGTCGGCGTGGTGCAGGTTG
>JBBQEF010000484.1:0-2550 GCA_038320445.1 Mycobacteriales bacterium | reverse complement strand
GCGGCCGACTGGGGGGAGCCGTATTGGAACAGCTCCCGGGCGACGTAGCCGCGGTCGATCAGCCCCGGCGTGATCGGGTCGACCGTGTTGCCCCACCGGTAGCTGGCGAAGTCGCTGCCCGGCAGCTCGAGCACACGCGTGTCGTCGCTCCGGCTCTGGAGGTAGTCGGCGGTGTCCTGCCAGTACTGGGGGATGTCCTCGGGGCGCTGGAGGTTCTTGGAGACGATCTGGCCGGTCCACAACGTGGGCAGGTTGGCGAACAGCAGCAGGGCGGCGAGGGCCGTGACCGGCACGGTGAGGCGGGGGAGCCGCCGGCCGATGGCCGAGACGCCGGCCCCGAGGAAGAGCGCCAGCCCGAGGACCACCAACGGCACGGCCCGCGGCGTGCTCCGCAGCGAGAGGCCCGCGTCGGTGCGGGTGAAAGCCTTGAAGACGGCGCCGGCGAGCGACGGGTTCGTCCACGGGTAGGCGGCGACGGCGGTGAGGGCGCCGACCACGACGATGGCCAGGAAAAGGGCTCGGTAACGCCACCGCACGAGGGCGGCGGCGACCATCGCCATGATCGGTATGGCGTAGCTGAGCGCCACGACGTGTGAGCTGGTGGTGTAGGTGGCGCTCGACTCGGTCCACGGGCCGAGCTTGTCGTTACCGTAGAAGAACCAATAGCCGAGTCCCCGCAGCACTTCGGGTGGGCTCGAGACCGTGGCGACCGTCTTGTAGGTCTCGGTGTAGCGGATCACGGGCAGCCCGAAGCGGCCCTCGGCCCACAGCCCCGCCATCCACCACAACGAGGTCACGATGGTGAGCAGTCCGATGCGCGCACAGGCGGCCAGGGCCTGGCGCAGCGTGACTTCGCGGTCGACCCACACGGCATGAGCCACGTACAGGAGCGGCCCGAGCCCGACCAGGAGCAGGGCCGTCGCGTTGATGCCACCGACGGTCAGCACCACGAGGGCGAAGAGCGCGGGGTACCGCCAGCCTCCCTGACGGAGCGACTTGGCGGTGAGGGCGATGAGCCACGGCAGCGCAGCCCACGGCAGCAGGATCACCGAGATGCGGGCCGAGTAGTTCAGGAGGTACGGGCTGAACATGTAGGCCATCGACGCGACGAGCACGGCGCCCCACTGCTCGCCGTGCCGGCTCCGGTAGTCGCCCGAGGCCCACCCCAGCGTGCGGCAGAGAGAGCGAACCCCCATGCCCGCGGCGAAGATCACCAGGCCGATCCAGAGACGCTGGGCGATCCAGTCGGGCACACCGAGGGCGTTGAACACCCAGTAGAACGGCCCCATCGGCCACAGGTACCCGATGTTCTGGTGGGTGACCGTGCCCATGCCGATCTGGCTGTCCCAGACGTAGGGCGCGGTGCGCAGCACCTTGCCGGGGTCGAGGTAGAGATAGGTCTTGGTGTCGGCCCCGACGACGCCGGGCGCGGTCAACAGCACCGGCACGAACGTCAACAGCGCGGGGACGATGATCGTCACCCAGCGACCGAAACGACCGCCGTCGACCTTCTGGCTGGTCGTCACTGCGACGGCGGCAGACCCGTGCGGCCCTGCCGGCGGGCGGCTTCGCGCGCCAGCGGCGTCAACACACCCAGCGCGGTGGCGTCCCAGGTCAGGGTCGCGGCGTAGCGCTCAGCCCCCTGGCTGAGGCGCTGCCGGAGGTCGTGATCGGACAGCACGAGGTCGAGCTTGTCACCCAACTCACGGGACGTGTCGGCCAGCAGCCCGCTCTCGTTCTCGCGAACCGAGTCGGTGTGGCCGTTGATGCGAGTGGCGACGGCAGGGGTGCCGCACGCGGCGGCTTCGGTCAGGGTCATGCCCCAGCCCTCGGCGATCGACGCGCTGGTGACGACCCACGCCTGGCGGTAGAGCCCGAGCAGCTCCTCGTCGGACACGTGACCGGCGATGCGAATCCAGCGATCGGCGCCCATGGCGGTGACCTGCTCCTCGAGCGCCAGGCGCTCGTAGCCGTCGCCGACGATCACGAGTTGCAGCTCGGGGTGATGCTCGCGTACCCGCACGCAGATGCGGATCAGCTCGTCGAACCGCTTCGGGGCCATCAGCCGGCCGACGCTCACCACGAGCGGGACCGGGCTCTTGGGGCCGAGGGGCGTGTAGCGGGGGTCGATGCCGGGGGGCACGACGCTGATCCGTTCGGGGCGCAGGTGCAGGTAGTCGACGAGCTCGTGCTTGGTCGATTCCGACAGGGCCACGATCGGCGTTCGCCGGTAGAACGGCGGGGCCAGGCGCCGTTCGAGGAACTCGCCGTAGGGGGCGAGACGATCCTCGAGGACCATGCGCCACATGTCCTTGTGCACGTGATGGACCAGGGTGATGTGGGCGCATCCCGCCCACAGGGGGCTGAGGTAGGGCGTGCCGTTCCAGATCTCGACCAGGCCGTCGCGAGGGCCGGTGCGATGGAGCATCTCGGCCAGGATCGTGGTCGGGAAGACCATGAAGCGGCCGTGCTTGCGAATCACCCGGTAGCCGTCTCGGACGCCCTCCTGCGCATGGCCCTGGGCGTAGGACGTGCGAACGGTGACTTCGA
>JBBQEF010000483.1:0-2588 GCA_038320445.1 Mycobacteriales bacterium | reverse complement strand
GAGGCAGGCGACGTCGAGCGGGATGTCGTCGGGGACCCTGACGCAGGAGTCGGCCGACACCGTGGTGGTCTCGAGGAACGTGGAGATGCCGCACATCTGGCCGACCGGCTGGCCGCCGTCGGACATCTTCAGGCGGAAGTCGGTGGGGTCCTCCCAGCGCGAGCCCGCGAGCAGCCCGGCGCCGAGGTCGCAGAGGTTCTGCATGCCCGATGCGCACCAGCGACAGTGACCGCAGGAGGGCAGGAACGAGAAGACGACGTGGTCGCCCTCCTTGAGCCCCTTGGCGTTGACGCCGGCCTTCGTGACGATGCCGGCGCCCTCGTGGCCGCCGGCGAACGGGTAGACCCCGACCGGGATGTCACCGGTGGCGACATGGTCGTCGGAGTGGCACAGGCCTGACGCCACCATCTTGACCTGCACCTCGTTGGCGCGGGGGTCGTCCACCTCCAGGTCCACGACCTCGTACTTGCCCGGTGCCTGCCGGATGATGGCTCCGCGGGTCTGCATGTGCTGTTCTCCCTTGAACCGGTGACGAATGCTGCGCGCCCGATGTGCTCCGCGCCACGCAGGGCCGTTCATAGCAGGGTGCGCATGCGTCTGTGAAGATCCGGACGGAGATCTGCTACGGAAGATTGACGGAGCGTGATCAACCAGTAGAGTTCGGACACCCCCTTGGACCTGCGGAGCGCCTCCCATGACGGAACACTTCAATGCCGCCGTGTACCTCACCGAGCGTCGCGTCGCCGCGGGCGACGCCGAACGGGTGGCGTTGCACCATCCCGGTGGTCGGTTGACCTACGGCGGGCTCACCGAGGAGGTCCGGCGCGTCGCCGCCGGGCTCGTCGCGATCGGCGTGCGCCCCGAGGAACGCGTGCTCATGTGCATGGTCGACGACGTCGAGCTGGCCACCGCGATCCTGGCCACGATGTACATCGGCGCCGTCGCCGTGCCGTCGTCGACGATGCTGACGGGGCCGGAGCTGGGCACGCTCGTGCTCGACTCGCGGGCCCGCGTGCTGCTGGGCAGCACGGAGTTCGCCGGCACCGTCATCGCCTCGGCGCTGGGCGCCACGGACCTGACCCACGTCGTGCTCACCGGCGACGTCGCGCCCGACGCCCCCGGCCTGACCGGCCTGACCTGGGACTCGCTGCGCGGCGGGACGCCGCTGAGCAGCCCGTATCCGACCTGGGACGAGTCGCCCGCGCTGTGGCTCTACACCTCCGGCACCACCGGCACCCCCAAGGGCGCGATGCACCGCCACGCCGACATCCGGTTCGTCTGCGAGACCTACGGCACCCAGGTGCTCGGCATGGCGCCCGACGACGTGTGCCTCTCCGGGGCCAAGCTCTTCTTCGCCTACGGCATCGGCAACTCGCTGTTCTTCCCGCTGTCGGTCGGTGCCAGCGCGGTGCTCGAACCGGCCCGGCCCAACCCGGCGCACTTCGGCGACCTCACCGCGCGGCACGGGGTGACGCTGTTCTTCGGCGGGCCCAGCTTCTGGGGACCGCTGATGGCCGCCGACCTGCCGAGGGAGACGTTCGCGACGGTCCGCAGCGGCGTGTCGGCCGGTGAGGCGCTGCCCGCCCGCATGTACCACGGGGTCAGGGAGCAGTACGGCTTCGAGATCCTCGACGGCATCGGATCCACCGAGGCGCTGCACATCTTCATCTCCAACGTTCCCGGCAAGGTCGTCCCGGGCAGCTCGGGCTACCCGGTGCCCGGCTACCGCGTCGAACTGCGGCGCCCCGACGACTCCGTGATCGACGGGATCGACGAGCCGGGGATGCTGTTCATCGCGGGCGACTCGATCTGCACCGGGTACTGGTGCCGCACCGCGGTGAACCGCGCGGTGTTCCAGGGCGAGTGGATGCGCACCGGCGACCAGTACGTGCGGTCGGCCGACGGCAGCTACTCCTGCCTCGGCCGCGCCGACGACGTGCTCAAGGTCGGGGGCATCTGGGTGAGCCCCGCCGAGGTCGAGGCCCGGCTGATGGAGCACCCCCTGCTCGCCGAGGCCGTCGTGATCGGCGTCCCCGACGCGGACGGCCTGGACAAGCCCGTGGCCTACGTGGTGCCGAAGCCGGGTTCGACGATCGACCCGGACGAGGTCATCGCGTTCTGCCGCGCCGGGCTGGCGAGCTTCAAGCGCCCGAGGCAGGTGGTGGAGGTGTCCGAGCTCCCCCGCACGGCGACGGGCAAGATCCAACGCTTCCGCCTGAGGGCGATGGCCGGGATCGATCCGATCTAGGCGTCGGCGGGCGGCATCCCGTCGCGCCGCTCCGCGGCGAGACGGAGCGTCAGGTGGGGCCGCTGGAGTGCACTTCAGCAGGCAAAGCGGACTCCGGCACGCACGGCGGCGGCGGCGCCGGAAAATCTTGAGGAAGATCCAGGCCTGGCTGTCGATCCGGCGGCAGGGTGTTCGTCGTTGCTAATGACGGAGCCGGACAGGCCGGCCCGCGACCCAGTGCAGGAGGCAGCTCCATGGCCAAGTACGCGATCCTCATCTACGAAGACCCGGCCTTCTACGCGAACATCTCGCCCGAGGCGTGGCCCGCGGTGGTCGACGCCCACAGCAAGTTCGTCGAGCA
>JBBQEF010000482.1:0-2603 GCA_038320445.1 Mycobacteriales bacterium | reverse complement strand
GCCCGCCCGCCCGCCAGCACGAGCGCGATCGCCCGGCAGTGGTCGTCGACGTGCAGCCACTCGCGGGTGTTGCGCCCGTCGCCGTACACCGGGACGGGCCGCCCCTGCAGCAGGTTGGTGACGAACCGCGGGATCACCTTCTCGACGTGCTGGTAGGGCCCGTAGTTGTTGCAGCAACGGGTGGTCATCACCGGGACGCCATGGGTCCGCCAGTACGCGCGGGCGATCAGGTCGCTGCCCGCCTTGGACGCCGCGTAGGGCGAGTTGGGCAGCAGTGGGCTCTCCTCGGTCCACGAGCCGTCCGGAATCGAGCCGTAGACCTCGTCGGTGGAGACGTGCACGACCCGCTCGACCCCGCGCCGCCGGCAGGCCTCAAGCACGCACTGCGTGCCCGCGACGTTGGTCTGGACGAACGCCCCCGGGTCGGACAACGAGCGGTCGACGTGCGACTCGGCGGCGAAGTGCACCACCGCGTCGCAGCCCTCGGTGAGCTCGAGCAGCAGCGGCAGGTCGCGGATGTCCCCGCGGACGAACCTCAGCCGCGGCGCGACCGGGGGCAGGTTCGCGCGGTTCCCCGCGTAGGTGAGCGCGTCGAGGACAACGACCTCGGCGCCGGCCTGCTCCGGGTAGGCGCCGTCGAGCAACCTCCGCACGTAGTGCGAGCCGATGAAGCCCGCGCCGCCGGTGACCAGGATGCGTGTCATGCCGAGCCCTCCCGGGCCGGCGCCGCGGCCGCGACGGCCGCGACGGCCGACGCGGTCACGCCGCCACCTCCACGCTGGTGTCGTCCCCGATGAACAGCCGGTGCTGCAGCGCGAGCCGCACCCGGGCCGAGCGGCCGATCAGGGAGCCGTGGATGCCGCGGACGGCGACCACCGATCCCCCGTCCAGCACGATGGAGTGCGACACCCCCGCCAGTTGCAGGTGGCAGCCGTTCCCGATGCTCGTGTGCGCGCCGATGTCGCTGTCCTCGACGATGGTGTCGCGCCCGATCACCGCCGGCCCGACCACCCGGGACCGCGTGATGCGCGCCCCGGGCTCCACCACCACGTCACCGAGAAGTTCGCTGGCCGCGTCCACGTGGCCGTCCACCCGGCGGCGCAGCCGCTCCAGCAGCACCCGGTTGCAGTCGAGGAGGTCATCGATGCGGCCGGTGTCCTTCCAGTAGCCGGTGTAGCGGGAGCCCAGGACGGGGCGGCCCCGCTCGAGCAGCCACTGGACGGCGTCGGTGATCTCCAGCTCGCCGCGGGCGCTCGGCTCGATCGCCGCGACCGCCTCGTGAATCTCCGGGGTGAACAGGTAGACCCCTACGACGGCCAGGTTGCTGCGCGGCTCGGCGGGCTTCTCCACCAGACCGGCGAGGCTTCCGTCCGCCCGGAGCTCGGCGATACCGTACTGGCCGGGATCGGCCACTTCGGCCAGCAGCAGCTGGGCGGCGGGCCGGTCACGTCGGAACGCGGCGGCCGCCTCGGCGACACCGCCCGCGAGGACGTTGTCGCCCAGGTACATGAGGATGTCGTCGTCGCCGAGGAAGTCGCGCGCGATCCGCAGGCAGTGCGCCAGACCGAGCGGGGCCTCCTGCGGGATGTACGTCACCGCGACGCCGAGCCACGAGCCGTCGCCCAGCCACGCGCGGATCTCCTGGCCCGGCCCCGCCACGACGACACCGACCTCGGTGCACCCCGCGTCGCGCACGTCCTCCAGGCAGTGCTGCAGGACCGGCTTGTTGGCGACGGGTATGAGCTGTTTGGGCATGGAGTAGCTGAACGGACGGAGCCGGGTTCCGGATCCGCCCGCGAGCACAAGAGCCTTCACGAGAGCTCCTCTCGGTCCGGCCGCGGCCGGCTGGGTGGGTGATGACCGCCGGGCGACCCGGTGGCGCGGTCATACCTACGGGGCGCCTCCGGAGGACGGCTGGAGAGCGGGCTGAACGCGATCCGATGGACCTGACGTGCGACGACGCTTCGACCGAGCTTCGAGATCGTCACCGCAGCATCAGATTCCGCGCCGCCCATCAGCGGCCTTGTCGCATTCGCCCTGCGGCCCCGACGCGTGTTCCCAGGAGGCCATCATGGTCGCCCAGCCCCTCGGCTGGACGGGTGTCCAGCCCGCCGAACTGCTGACGGTCGGCTCCGACGCCGCCCGGCTGAGCCTGTCCGCGGCCACCCTCGACAGCCCGCTGCTCCCGCAGCGCGAGTTCGCGGGATGGTTCGACGAACGCCGCAGGCGCCATGCCTACGAGGTCCGACGGATCCCGTTCCGGGCGCTCGACCGCTGGGGTTTCGACCCGGTGACGGGCAACCTCGGCCACGAGTCCGGCCGCTTCTTCTCGGTGGAGGGCATCAGCGTCGACGGGGTGCGCGGTCCCGTCCCTGCGTGGACCCAGCCGATCATCCGGCAGCCCGAGGTCGGCATGCTCGGCATCCTGGTCAAGGAGTTCGACGGCATCCTGCACTGCCTGATGCAGTTCAAGATGGAGCCGGGCAACCCCAACCTCGTCCAGCTCTCCCCGACCGTGCAGGCCACGCGCAGTAACTTCACCCGCGTCCACCGGGGGGCCGCTGTGAAGTACCTCGAGTACTTCGCGCGGCCCGGTCACCGCG
>JBBQEF010000481.1:0-2612 GCA_038320445.1 Mycobacteriales bacterium | reverse complement strand
GGGCGAGCGTGACCAGCACCGGGTTGCCCGGGTGGTTGAGCGTGTGCGCCGCCTCGACGCCGAGCCCGGCCAGCACGTCGGACACGCCGACGTCGGTGGCGAGGCGCTCGCGGCGCGCCAGCTCCTCCACCGACGTCGCCGCGGCCGCGCGCAGCTCGGCGGGTCCGGGATCACCGGTCCGCGCGACGCCGGCGGCGACGGCGAGGGTCCGCAGGTCGTGGTACGGCACGACGGGCGGGACGGCGGCCATGTCCGACGGGTGCCGGACGATCGCCGTGTACGGGTGCAGCCCGGCGTAGCGGATCACCGGCCAGCGCACCACCTGCGCACCGCGCGGCAGGGCGGCGGCCAGCTGCGCCGTACCCAGCGGCAGGTCGCGGTAGCCGTCGCGCACCGGCTGGCTCGCCAGCAGCGCCGTGCGCGGCAGCAGCGCGTGCAGGGCGGGCAGGTCGTCGGCGGTGAGCTCGTGCACCGGCGGCATCCGCACCGCGCGGTAGGGGAACGTCGGCGACCCGGCCAGCAGCACCCGCAGGGACCCGGCCTGGCAGTTGCCGTGCACGAGTGCGAGCGGCGCGTCATCGGGCGGGCCGTCGTAGAACTCGGCGTAGTGCGCGCGACGGCCGGGGTCCATGGGCGGCATGGTGCCGCCGCTCACGGTTTCCCGCCGGGTCTGCGGGGCACCCACCGGCATGCCGGTGAGGGTCGCGTCCGTTCCCGCGGACCACGTCTACGTCCGACACCTCGCCGATCCGCAGCGCCCCGACGGCGTCGTGCGGCTGCCGGACCCTCCCGTTCCGGGCGTGCCCGCGGGCCAGTGGTGGCCGCACCCGATGCTGGAGGCGTCCTGGGTGGCGGCCCACGCGGGCGACTTCGACGTGCACCACATCCATTTCGGCTACGACGACCGCACCCCGGCCCAGCTCGCCCGGCTCGCCGAGGAGCTGCGGGTGCAGGGGAAACCGCTCGTGCTGACGGTGCACGACCTGCGCAACCCCCACCACCGCGATCCGGCCGCCCACGACGGGGCCCTCGGCGTGCTGGTGCGAGCGGCCGACGCGGTGCTCACCCTCACCCCCGGCGCGGCCGCGGAGATCGCGCGGCGGTGGGAGCGGGGCGCCGCGGTGGTGGGGCACCCGCACGTCGTGGATCCCGGGCTGATCGCCGTGCCCCGCCCCCGGCACGCGGGCTTCGTGGTCGGGCTGCACGCCAAGAGCCTGCGCGCGAACACCGATCCGGTACCGGTCGCACGCACGCTGGCCGCGGCCGTCGCGACGCTCCCCGGCGCCCGGCTGCAGGTCGACGCCCACGACGACGACCGCGGCCGTTCGGTGGCCGCCGCCCTCCCCGATCTCGACGTCCGCCTGCACCCGCCGTTCTCCGACGGCGCCCTGTGGGACTACCTCCTCGGACTCGACGTCTCGGTGCTCGCGTACCGGTTCGGCACCCATTCGGGCTGGCTGGAGGCCTGCCACGATCTCGGCACCACCGTGCTGGCCCCCGACTGCGGCTTCTACGCGCAGCAGGCCCCGTGCCTGACCTACGGCGTCGACGACCCGGCGTCGCTCGCCGCCGCCGTCCGCACGGCGTACCGGGAGCGCCCGGCGTGGCGGGCCGACCCCGCGAGCCGGCTGCGACAGCGTGCCGCGATCGCGGCGGTCCACGCCGAGGTCTACCGCTCCGCGATCGCCGGTGCCCGGTGAGGGTGCTCGTGCACGCGCCGGGACCGCCGGGGCACGGTGTGGTCCGGCACGCGGCCGCCGTGGCGCGCGCCGTCCGGACGCACGGGGTGGAGCGGGTCGAGCGGACCCCGGACCTCACGCACGCACAGTTCACCGACGCCCTCTACGGGCCCGACATCGAACGCGCCGCCGCCGCGTTCGAGGCCTGGGCCGGCGGCGCGACCCGGCCGCTGCTCGTGACGCTGCACGACGTGCCGGGCGCCGACGCCGATCCGGCGCGCGACCTGGCCCGCGGGCGCGGGTACGCCCGGGTGGTGGCGGCGTGCGACGGCGTGGTCGTCTCCGCAGGCCACGAGGCAGCCAAGGTCGCGCGCCTGACCGGCCGCCGGGCCGCCGTGATCGGCCTCCCCGTGGTCGCACCGGGGGGCTGCGGACCGCGACCGGCCTGGGCGGAGCGGCCCACGCTCGGCGTCCTCGGCTTCGTCTACCCCGGCAAGGGCCACGACACCGTGATCGACGCCGCCGGCCGGCAGCCGGGCCGGCCGCTGGTGGTGGCGGCGGGAGCCGCGAGCCCCGGCCACGACGACCTGCTGCACGAGCTCCACCGGCGCGCGGCCGCGCGCGGTGTCGACCTGGTCGTGACGGGCCCGCTCGGCGACGCGGACATGGCGGCGGCGGCCGATGCGGTGACCGTGCCGATCGCGCCCGCGCCCGCCGTCAGCGCGAGCGGCTCGCTGGCCACGTGGCTCGGATGCGGCCGCCGCCCGCTCGCGGCCGTGGGCGAGTACGCCGTCGAGCTGCACGGCCGGCACCGCGGTGCCCTGGACCTGTACGCGGGGCCCGCGGAGCTGGACGCCGCCGTCGCGCGAGCCCTGACCCACCCGGCCCGGACGCGGATCCCGGGCCCCGCCCGCTGGCCCGACGCCGGCGCCG
>JBBQEF010000480.1:0-2634 GCA_038320445.1 Mycobacteriales bacterium | reverse complement strand
CCATCCCGGGCAGGTCTCGGTCGAGCACCACCACGTCGTAGCGGGTGACGACGGACTTCTCGTGGCCGGTGTCACCGTCGTACGCGACGTCGACGGCCATGCCCTCGCGACGCAGCCCGCGGGCCACGGCATCGGCGAGCGCCTGCTCGTCCTCGACCACCAGCACGCGCATCAGCGGGCCTGCTCGTCGGACGCGCGGGCCGGGTCGAGGGCGGGCGAGGTGGCCAGCGCGGCCGCCCACTCCGTGACGCGGCGCGCCACGTCCTGCTCGGTGAGCCCGGCCGCGGCCAGCACGTCGTCACGGCTGCCGTGGTCGAGGAACTCCTGCGGGATCGCCAGGTCGCGCTGCGGCACGTCACACTCCGCGGTCCGCAGCGCGTCGGAGAGGGCCGACCCGAACCCGCCGTGACGCCCGCTGTCGCTCACGGTGACCACCAGCCGGTGCGCCCGCGCCATGTCGACGAGCGCGGCCGGCACCGGCAGCACCCAGCGCGGGTCCACCACGGTGACGGGCACGCCCTGGCGGGCGAGCCGGAGCGCGGCCGCCACCCCGAGCTGACCGAACGCCCCGACGCACACCATGAGCACGGACGGCTCCTCGGACTCGTACAGCACGTCGAGGCCGTCGACCCGGCGCGCGGCGGGCACCGAGTCGATCACGGAACCCTTGGGGAACCGCAGCGCGGTGGGCCCGTCCGAGACGGCGACGGCCTCCGCCAGCTCCTCGCGCAGCGTCACCGCATCGCGGGGAGCCGCCACGCGCATACCCGGCACGATCCCGAGGAGCGACAGGTCCCACATGCCGTTGTGCGAGGGTCCGTCGTTGCCCGTGACCCCGGCCCGGTCCAGCACCAGCGTGACGGCCTGGCCGTGCAGCGCCACATCCATCAGCAGCTGGTCGAACGCACGGTTGAGGAACGTGGAGTACAGCGCGACGACGGGGTGCAGGCCACCGTGGGCGAGACCGGCCGCGGAGGTCAGCGCGTGCTGCTCCGCGATGCCCACGTCGATGCACCGCTCGGGGTACGCCTCGGCGAACGGCGCGAGCCCGGTGGGGCCGAGCATGGCCGCGGTGATCGCCACGACGTCGTCGCGAGCGGCCCCGACCTTCACCATCTCCTCGGCGAAGACGCTGGTCCAGCCCACGGACGCCGGCCCGGTGGGCAGTCCCGTCTCCGGGTCGAACGCCGCCGGGCTGTGCATCTGCTCGGCCTCGTCGTTCTCCGCGGGCGGGTAGCCGTTGCCCTTGCGGGTGACCGCGTGCACGATCACCGGCCCGCCGAAGCGCCGGGCCCGGCGCAGCGCCGACTCCATCGCCTGGACGTCGTGGCCGTCGACCGGGCCGAAGTACTTCAGCCCCAGGTCGGAGAACAGCTCCTGCGGGCTGAGCGCGTCCTTGACGCCGGCCTTCAGCGCGTGCAGGCCCGCGTAGAGCGTGGGCCCGACCACGGGCGTGTGCGCCAGCGCCTGCTTGCCGGCGTCCAGGAAGCGCTCGTAGCCGGGCTGCAGACGCAGCGACGCGAGCCGGTCGGCCAGGCCGCCGATCGTGGGCGCGTAGGAGCGGCCGTTGTCGTTGACGACGATCACGACGTTGCGGTCGGGGCAGGCTCTGCCCTCTGCGCCGGGCCTTCGCCCGCCGGCGATGTTGTTGAGCGCCTCCCACGCCATCCCGCCGGTGAGCGCACCGTCGCCGATCACGGCGACGACGTGACGCGCCTGGCCCGTCAGGGAGTAGGCGTGGGCGATGCCCGCGGCCCAGGACAACGACGTCGACGCGTGGCTGTTCTCGACGTGGTCGTGCTCACTCTCGGCGCGGCTCGGGTAGCCCGACAGCCCGCCGGACTTCTTGAGCCGTTCCCAGCCGTCCTGACGGCCGGTGAGCAGCTTGTGGACGTACGCCTGGTGGCCGGTGTCCCAGATCAGCGTGTCGCTGGGGGAGTCGAACACGCGGTGCACCGCGATCGTCAGCTCGACGACGCCGAGGTTGGGGCCCAGGTGGCCACCGGTGCGGGACACCGAGTGCACCAGCTCCCCGCGGATATCGGCAGCCAGCGTTCCGAGCTGCTCCGCCGTCAGCCGCTTCAGATCGGCCGGGCCTCGAACGGACCGGAGAACACTCTGCACACCGTCACTCACCGGGCCAGCTTACGGAAGGGCGCCGGATGCCGCGGCCGGACGAGGTCACCGCACGGCGCGCAGTCCCGCCGCACCGCCGGACCGTGGCGCCGGGATCCCGGTCGGACCGGCGATCCGCACCGTGTTGCGGCCCCCGCGCTTGGCCGCGTACAGCGCCGCGTCGGCCGCCTCGAGCACCTGCTCGAGCGTCGTGCCGTCGGCCGGCACGCAGGCACCGCCGACGGAGACGGAGAGCCCGGTGATCGTGAAGTGCCCGGCCGAGGTGTCGACGGGCACCGACAGCCGGGCGACCCGCTCCCGCAGCCGCTCGGCCACCGCCCGCAGCTCCTCGCGCGCGTCCGGGTCGGGCCGCAGGTCGGGCATGAACACGACGAACTCCTCGCCGCCGAAGCGGCCGACGAGATCGCTTTCCCGTACCCCGGCCTGCAGCTCCGCCGCCACCCCAGCCAGCACCTCGTCGCCGGCGAGGTGGCCGTAGGCGTCGTTGACGGCCTTGAA
>JBBQEF010000479.1:0-2656 GCA_038320445.1 Mycobacteriales bacterium | reverse complement strand
GGACGGGTTGGTGTCGCACGGGTCACGGAACGGTCACGACGATTGGACCGTTCGGGTGAATGTTGGTGGCGCGTGCAACGGTGTCCGCCGGTAGGAACGTCGTGCAGGCGACCGGAAAGGACGGGTGTGGACGACGACGCGGAACGCGAGTTCGCCGCGTACTTCGACGCGCGCCGCGACAGCGTCCGGCGCACGGCGTACCTGCTGTGCGGGGACTGGCACCGCGCCGACGACCACGCCCAGGCCGCGTTCGTCGCCCTGCACCGGAGCTGGCGGAGGATCCGCGACAAGGGCGCACTCGACGCGTGGATGCGGCGCACCGTGGTGCGCGCCGTCGTCGACGAGTCACGGCGGCCGTGGCGGCGGGAGCGGTCCACCGCCGAGACGGTCGAGGTGGCCGTCGCCCCGGCCGCCGACGGCGTCGCCACCCGGCACGTGCTCGTCGACGGGCTGCGCTCGGTGCCGCCCCGGCAGCGGGCGGTGCTGGTGTTGCGTTACCTGGAGGGCCTCGACGTCGCCCGCACCGCGGCGGCGCTGGGATGCTCGGAGGGCACAGTCAAGAGCCAGACCGCGCACGGCCTGGCCGCGCTCCGTGTGGCGCTGGGCGACGCGCTCCAGGACCTGGCGGAGGGGGCGGCGTGAGGCACCTTCACCTCCCGTGCGCGAAAAGCGCTGCCCCGGCGACACTTTCCACGCACGACCCCGGGACGGGGGTTCGCCGATGACCGAGGACGAGAAGATCGCCGCGCTGTTCCGCGACGCCGCGGGCGCCGCGCCCCCACCGGGCTTCGACCACGCCGACGTCACCGCGGCGTCCCGGCGGATCACCGTGCGCAGGCGCGCGGCGCTGATCACCGGCGCGGTCGTGCTCGCGGCGGTGGCCGGGGTCGGGTCGGTGGTGGCGCTGCCGCGCGAGTCCGGCACCGCGACGAGCGCCGCGGCCGGCGCCGCCGCCCCCGAGGCCGACAACGCCGAGCGCGAGCAGGCCGTCGCCCCGCCGCTCGGTCCCGGCACCGGTGGGTGCGCCGACCGGCAGGACCCTGCACTGCGGTCGCTGGTCGAGCAGGGGCTGCCCGAGGTCACCGGCGCGACGCCCGCGGCCACCACGGACGTCTGCCTTCCGGGTGCGGAGCGCTATCTCAACCTGGAAGTGACCGGTGGCCTGCTGGTCGTCTCCGTCCTGCCGCCGGGAGTGGCGGTCTCGCTGCCGCCGGGGAACTCCCGCAGCGCTCCGACGGCATCCGGAGGCACGGTGATCGTCGGTTCGAGCGCCGTGGGCGGCGGCCCCGCGCCGTACGCGAGCCGCCTCCCGGGCCTGGTCGCCTACCTGGCTCCCCGGCTCTGACGCGACGTCGCAGGCCCTGCGGCCACGTCACAGGCCCGCCGGACCCTGCGACCCGGACCCTGCGAGGTCGGTGGCGGACAATGGCTCCGTGGGAACGGCGAAGGGCGAGCGGCGGCGGCACGAGCTGGTGACTGCCGCCGCGGAACTGTTGCGCTCCGGGGGCTTCGACGCCGTCCGGCACCGCGCGGTCGCCGAGAAGGCGGGCCTGCCGCTGGCCTCCACCACCTACTACTTCGCGTCGCTGGACGACCTCGTCACCGCCGCGGTGGAGCGCACCAGCCGCGACGAGCTGGCCGAGGGTCGCGAGCAGCTGGCCACCGAGCCCGACGATCTCGCCGACGTGGTGCTCGACCTGCTGCTCGGGCCCGAGTCGCGCAGCGGCGGCCTCGACGCCGTGCTGCTGCGCTACGAGCGCCTGGTCGGCGCCGGCCGCCGCCCGTACCTGGCGCCGCTCATGCGGGAGCTGCGGGCCGAGCTGGATGCGCTGCTCTGCGACATCCTCGCCCGCTCGGGCCACCAACTCGAGGCTCAGCGGTTGCGCGACCTCGTCTCGCTCATCGACGGCGTGGTGATCAGCGCCCTGATCGAGGCCGATCCCGATCCCCGCGCGGCCGCCCGCGAGGTGCTGCTGCGCGGCCTGTGACGCCGGCCGGGCGGCCGGGACGCCAGCAAGGTTCGGGGTCACGCCACGACCGCCATCCGGAACCAGGCGACCGTGGCCGCGATCGCCGTGGCGTGCGGGGTCGGCTCGAAGCCGGGCAAGCGCGTCCGGAACCGGGCGTCGTCGACGACGAACGGCGCCGTGAACTGGTATCGGGTCCCTCGTGCGCGGAGAACGTTGTTCCCGCAGCACTTTTCGCGCACGGCTAGCATTACCGCGCGTGATCCCCAACGTGCTGGCCGCCCGCTACGCGAGCCCGGAGCTGGTCCGGCTCTGGTCGCCCGAGTACAAGATCGTGCTGGAGCGCCGCCTGTGGATCGCGGTGCTGCGCGCCCAGCGCGAGCTCGGCATCGACGTGCCCGACGGCGTCGTCGAGGCCTACGAGGCCGTCGTCGACGACGTCGACCTCGCCTCGATCGCCGCCCGCGAGCGCGTCACCCGGCACGACGTCAAGGCGCGCATCGAGGAGTTCTGCGCGCTCGCCGGTCACGAGCACATCCACAAGGGCATGACCAGCCGCGATCTCACCGAGAACGTGGAGCAGCTGCAGATCCGCCTCTCCCTCACCCACGTCCGCGACCGGACGGTGGCCGTCCTCGCGCGGCTGGCCCGCCGCGCCGCCGAGTACGCGGACCTGACGATGGCCGGCC
>JBBQEF010000478.1:0-2691 GCA_038320445.1 Mycobacteriales bacterium | reverse complement strand
GACCGCGCCGGCCGTGTCGATCGCGGAGGCGTGCAACGCCAGCGCCTCGGTGAGCGTCGACTTGCCCGCGTCGGGGTGGCTGATCACCGCGAAGGTACGGCGGCGGGCGGCCTCGGTGGATACGCGGGTCATGTCCACAGGGTACGGACCGTTTACTTCACCTTCGCCGCGAGTGCCACGGCCTTCTCGCAGTTGGCCTTGTCGGTGGCGAAGGTCATCTTGCCGGAGTCGTCGATGCCGATCTGCGGGATCGCCGACGCGCCGTCGCCGGCCGCGGTGGTGGAGACGTAGATGAGCGTGTCGCCGCGCCGCACCAGCGCGCCCGCGGAGCCGAGTGCGTCACCGCTGGTGCAGAACGCCTGGTCGCCGGCCTGGACGTCACCGGCGAGGTAGGCGTCGGTGGACACCGACAGGCCGTTGCCGCGGTCCTCCGTGGTGCCCTGCGCGGCGGTCTTCTCCTTCGCGAACCGGGCGGTGGCGTCACCGCCGGTGTAGCGCGCGACACGCGCCAGCCGGCCCGAGCTGTTGCCGGTCTCGACGGCCCAGCAGGTGGGGGCGTCGGCCAGCACCCGGGAGTCGAGCACCGGCGCGGCCATGGCGCCGATACCGCCGCCGAGCTGGATCACGTCGTACTTGCCGCCGAGCGCGGCGTCGACGTCCTCCGTGGCCACCGCGTCGCAACCGACGCCGGTGTCGCCCGCGATGTTGCCGACCTTGTCCGCGACGCTCCCGATGAGGCGGCTCACCACGACCACGGCGAGCACGACCAGTACCACGAACACGCCGGCCGAGATCAGCAGGATCTTGCCGGTGTTGCTCTTGCGCGGGGGGCCGGGAGGGGGCTGCGGGGGGCCGTACGGCGGGGGACCGTAGGGCGGCCTGCCGCCCGCGGGCGGTCCGTACCGAGGCGTGCCGTACGGGGGCGGCGGGCCGTAGGGGCCGGGCTGGGGCGGGCCGTAGGGGGCGTTCATCGGGGCTCCTCGTCACTGCAGGCCCCAGCGGGCCCGATCCGTGACGATCCTGGCGTGATGTGCCCGGCTGCGGGACTCTCCGGGGCGACAGCTTGGTCTCGTTCCGGCTCAGGTGGTCGTCACCGTTCGGCAACCCCGACCGATGAGTTGCGGCCGCGGCGCCGGTCCACCATGCGGAGAAGGGAGTCACGATGACTGGAGTCCGGGTTCTGGTGGGCACGCGCAAGGGAGCCTTCGTGCTCACCGCGGACGGCACGCGGTCGCGATGGGAGGTGAGCGGCCCGCACTTCGCGGGCTGGGAGATCTACCACCTCACGGGCTCGCCCGCGGAGCCCGACCGGCTGTTCGCGTCGCAGTCGAACAGCTGGTTCGGGCAGGTGATCCAGCGGTCCGACGACGGCGGCGTCAGCTGGGCGCCGGTGGGCAACGAGTTCGTCTACGAGGGGGAGGCGGGCACCCACCAGTGGTACGACGGCACGCCACACCCGTGGGAGTTCGCGCGGGTCTGGCACCTGGAACCGTCGCTCACCGACCCGGACACGGTGCTCGCCGGGGTCGAGGACGCCGCGTTGTTCCGCTCCGTCGACGGCGGCCGCAGCTGGAACGAGCTGCCGGGGCTGCGCGGCCAGGGCTCCGGGCCCTCGTGGCAGCCGGGAGCGGGCGGGATGTGCCTGCACACGATCGTCGTCGACCCGCGCGACGACGCCCGCATGCACATCGCGATCTCGGCCGCCGGGGTGTTCCGCACCGAGGACGGCGGCAAGAGCTGGCGCCCGGCCAACCGCGGGCTGCGCTCCGAGGGCATCCCGGAGGGGGCCGCCGAGGTCGGCCACTGCGTCCACCACCTGGCCCGGCACCCCTCCCGGCCGGACACGCTGTTCATGCAGAAGCACTGGGACGTCATGCGCAGCGACGACGCGGGCGAGAGCTGGCAGGACCTCGGCGGCGACCTGCCGTCGGACTTCGGGTTCCCGATCGACGTGCACGCCCACGAGCCCGAGACGATCTACGTGGTGCCGATCACCAGCGACTCCGTGCACGTCCCGCCGGACGGGCGGCTGCGGGTCTACCGCAGCCGCACGGGCGGCCACGAGTGGGAGCCGCTCACGAACGGGCTGCCCCAGCAGCACTGCTACGTCAACGTGCTGCGCGACGCGATGGCCGTCGACTCCCTCGACGGCTGTGGGGTCTACTTCGGCACCACCGGCGGGCAGGTGTACGCCTCGGCCGACGCCGGCAACAGTTGGAAGCCCATTGTCCGCGATCTTCCGGCCGTTCTCTCCGTCGAGGTGCAGACCCTCCCATGATCCGAATCGTGTTACCGTCTCATCTGCGCACGCTGGCGCACGTCGGCGCCGAGGTGCAGTTAGTCGTCGAGGGCCGGGCCACGCAGCGCTCGGTCCTCGACGCGCTTGAAGCGATCTATCCGGTCCTGCGCGGGACGATCCGCGACCACGTCACGCACAAAAGGCGGCCGATGGTCCGGTTCTTCGCCTGCGAGGAAGACTTCTCACACGAATCGCCCGACGCCCCCCTGCCCGACGCCATCGCATCGGGCGAGGAGCCGTTCCTGGTCGTCGGGGCGATCGCGGGCGGCTGATCGAAAGGAAGAAATGCCATGCCCCCGACGCTTGCGAACGGCAAGATCTGCTACATCCAGATCCCAGCGCTGGATATCCCCCGATCGGCCGAGTTTTATTCCAAGACGTTCGGCTGGAAG
>JBBQEF010000477.1:0-2705 GCA_038320445.1 Mycobacteriales bacterium | reverse complement strand
ATCACCGGCACGGTTCGGGGCGACGTAGCCCGGCGCGTGGACGGCCTGATCTGGGGTGACGGCGGGGGGTGATTGAGACTGGGATTGAGACTGGACGACAGCGCCGGGCGCACCTCGTGGGAGGCGGCCCGGCGTTGTTGCTGTTCAGGTGGCGGAGGATGGGGGATTCGAACCCCCGAGGGCGTTAACCCAACACGCTTTCCAAGCGTGCGCCATAGGCCACTAGGCGAATCCTCCAGCACGATGAGCATAGCCGGGTGGTCGCGGCCGCCCGCGAGGGCACTACACTCGTCGGCGGGTCCCGCGCGACGCGCATCCCGTGAACTCCCCCAGGGTCGGAAGGCAGCAAGGGTCAACGGGCTCTGCCGGGTGCGCGGGGCCCGCTTTCGTACCCGAGGCTGCCGGACCCTCGGGCGCATGCTCTGCCACGAGCAGCTGGATCTCCGACGGCGACATGGTTGGAGCTGCACTCCGACCGCGCGATCCGGATCCCTGGGGCCTGGGCCGTCGATCTGCACGAGGGTGGTCGGGCGTCGCAGGAGCTGCGGTCTCGGGGCGCCCTGCCGCGACCCGGCGGCCACGCCCTCGGACGGTCCGTGCGGCCGGCACGCCGTCGGACCCGGCCTCGCCACGGCGGCGGTGCGCGCGACCACGTGCGCAACCTCTGGACCTGGCACAACAGTGCGCGATCGCCACACGGCAGCACCCTCACCGCTACGCGGCGCCCACACCCCTCTTCCCGCGCGCACCCCCCGTCGACCGGGGGTGTCGAGATGGAAAGGGGGTGTGGGCGTCATTTCGCCAGCTCTGCGGCCGTCGCCGGGGCGCGGGCACGCGACGACCGGCGCTTGCGGCCCGCAGCCTCCGGGGTGCCGTCACCCCGGAGGACCCGTCGCCGCGGACCGTCGGTGCCACTGGGTAGCCTCGCTCGCGTGGGGCTGGCTCTGTACCGCAAGTACCGCCCGGCGAGGTTCGCCGAGGTGGTGGGGCAGGAGCACGTCACCGAGCCGCTGAGCACCGCCCTCGCGGCCGGCCGCATCAACCACGCGTACCTCTTCTCCGGCCCGCGGGGCTGTGGCAAGACATCCAGCGCGCGCATCCTCGCCCGCTCGCTGAACTGCGTGGAGGGCCCCACCCCGGATCCGTGCGGCGTCTGCGCGTCGTGCGTGTCGCTGGCCCCCGGCGGGCCGGGCAACATCGACGTCACCGAGCTCGACGCCGCCTCCCACGGCGGTGTGGACGACACCCGGGAGCTGCGCGACCGGGCGTTCTTCGCGCCCGCGGAGTCGCGCTACCGCGTGTTCATCGTCGACGAGGCCCACATGATCACCACGCAGGGTTTCAACGCCCTGCTCAAGATCGTGGAGGAGCCGCCGGAGCACCTGGTCTTCGTGTTCGCCACCACCGAGCCGGAGAAGGTGCTGCCCACCATCCGGTCCCGCACCCACCACTACCCGTTCCGGCTGATCCCGCCCGGCACGCTGCGCAAGCTCCTCGAGCGCATCTGCGCGGACGAGAACGTCACGGTCGCACCGGCCGTGTACCCGCTGGTCATCCGCGCGGGCGGCGGCTCGGCGCGCGACTCGCTGTCGGTGCTCGATCAGCTGTTGTCCGGCGCCGGTTCGGACGGCATCACCTACGAGCGGGCCGTGTCGCTGCTGGGCGTCACCGACGTGTCGCTGATCGACGACATGGTGGACGCGCTCGCGGCGGGCGATCGCGCGGCCGTGTTCGAGGCGGTGGACCGGCTCGTCGAGGCGGGGCACGATCCGCGCCGGTTCGCGTCCGATCTCCTGCAGCGGCTGCGCGATGTCACGTTGCTGCAGGCCGTGCCGGAGGCGGGCACCCGCGGGCTCGTCGACGCCGCCGACGACGAGCTGGCCCGCATGGTCGACCAGGCCGGGCGGCTCGGGCCGGCCACGCTCACGCGCTACAGCGAGATCGTGCACGCCGGGCTCACCGAGATGCGCGGCGCCACGGCGCCCCGGCTGCTGCTGGAGCTGCTGTGCGCGCGGATGCTGCTGCCCGCGGCGACCACCGCCGAGCCGGGCCTGCTCGAACGCCTCGAACGGCTGGAGCGCCGCAACTCCATCGCACCCGGCCCGCTGCCCCCCGGCGAGGCCGGGGCCGAGCCGGCGCCGCCCCGGTTCCGGCGCGCCAGCGCCCGCGGCGACGAGGCGGTGGCGCCCGCGCCCACGGGGACGGTGTCCGAGGGGGCACCAGCCACTCCGGACGGTGTCCCCGGCGCCGGTGTCGGATCGGCTCCCGGACACGATGGTGAGCGTCCCGATCCACCGCGACGCCCCCCGGCGGCTCCGCGGGACACCTCGGGGCCGGGTCAGCCGGCTACCGCCGGGACGTCCAGCGACGCCGGCACCGAGCCGTCCGACACCGGCGCCGCGCGGTCGGGCACCTCCGCTTCCGACGGAAACGCAGCCACCGCGCGGTCGGGCACCCCCGCTGACGACGGAAACACTGCGGCCGCGCGGCCGGGCACCTCCGCTGCCGACGGCGGCACTGCAGCCGGGCGGTCGGGCACCTCCGCTGCCGATGGCGGCACTGCGGCCGGGCGGCCGGGCACCTCCGCTGCCGACGGAAACGCTGCAGCCGGACGGCCGGGCACCTCCGCTGCCGACGGCGGCACAGCAGCCGGCCGGCCGGGCACCCCCGCTGCGGACGGCGGCGCTGCAGCCGGCCGGCCGGGA
>JBBQEF010000476.1:0-2757 GCA_038320445.1 Mycobacteriales bacterium | reverse complement strand
CGCGGAGATCATCGACGTAACGCGCCTGTGTGCGGGTGGTTTCGCGCGCCTTCCCGCCGCGATCTCCGTCTCGTGGTCACCGACACGCCGCGCGGGACGCCACGAGACGACGTTCGACGCCGTCAGCGCTGCGAGTGGGCAGCCCGCCACGCCCCGGGGGCCGACCCGTGGGCCCGCTTGAAGGCGCGGCTGAACGCCTCCTCGGCCTCGTAGCCGACACGGTGCGCGACGGCCACCACACCGAGGTCGGTGGTGGCGAGCAGGTCCTGCGCGAGGTGCATGCGCCAGTCGGTGAGGTATCGGATCGGGGACCGCCCGAGCACCTGGCGGAACCGCGCGTCGAGCACCGAGCGCGACACCGAGGCGGCCCTGGCGAGCTCGGGGACCGTCCACTTGTGCTCCGGGCGCCGGTGCAGCAGGGCGATGGCCGGGGAGAGCACGGGGTCGCGCAGCGCCTCTCCCCAGCCGGCGTCGACGGCCGGCGCCGTCGCCAGGTGCAGGCGCAGGACCTCCACCAGCAGCAGCTCGGGCAGCCGGGTCGTCGCCGGACCGGGCCGGGCCGGGGACACACCCGTCTGGCCCAGGGCGAACGTGATGTTGGCCCGGACCCACTCGGCAGCTGCCCCGGCCGGGGGCGTGACGACGAAGACGGCCGGGAACACGCGCAGCGCCGGATCGAAGATGATGTCCCTGCTGTGCAGGTAGCCGCACACGACGTCGGTGAGGCTCCCGCCGGCCGCGCCGTGGCGCAGGACCGGCATCCGCGTCCACGGGGGCGGGACGAGGAACGACTCGATGGGGACGCAGTCCGCGTCCCCGACCCCACCCATGCGGTGCTGGTCGCCGTACGGGAGCACGATGACGTCGCCGGCTCTGGCCCAGTGCCGCGGACCGTCCGCGACCGCGACCCAGCAGCGGCCGGACGCGACGACGTGGAACAGGATCACCCGGTCGCTGCCCGGGTGCAGCAGGTTCGCGGTCACCGGCCCGGTCATCGAGTCGTAGGCCCACGGCTCGCGGTACTCCGCCCGCAGGAACGTGGCCCCGTGCAGGCTCAGCCGGTCGACGGCCGCCTGCAGCGCCTCCGAGCGCGGCCGGGCGATCTCGACGCGCTGGTCCACAGCGACAGTGGCGTCTCGGTCAACCCCGCCGGTGTCGCAGTCATGGTCCGCCGACCCGCGCTGCACGACGGTGATCGTGCCACAGCAGAGCACCCGGGCCACCGGGTCGACGAGGAGAAGAGCACACCGTGTCACTGTTCATGGACGTCCACACGATGAACGGCGCGATCGGCGTCGACGACGTCGCGCAGGCCCACCAGGCGGACCTGAAGGTCCAGGGTCAGCACGACGTCGAGTACCTGCGGTACTGGGTCGACGAGGAGAAGGGCAAGATCTTCTGCCTCGTCCAGGCGCCGACGGCGGACGCCGCGGCCTCGGTGCACCGCGAGGCGCACGGGCTGGTCGCCGACGAGATCTACCTGGTCGCCGAGGGCACCTGAGGCCGACCTGCCCCCTGCTCCACCCGGGCAGCGGCGCGGCCCACGCCGCGTCGCTGCCGCCCGGTCCCCGGCGCCCCTAGCAGCACTCGCAGCCGGGCGCGCAGTGGCCGGCCTCGGGCGCGAGGTCGAGCATCGGGTTGCCGTCGAAGAAGCCGAACGGCCGCAGGTGGAACCCGACCCGGGACACCGGCATGACCGGCCAGTCCTCCGGACGGACCACGTGGTGGGCGCCGACGGTGTACCAGAGCACCAGGTCGCTGTCGACGAGCGAGCGGTCACCCTCGGTGTACGCCACCAGCCCGTCGGGTCCGGGGTTCTGCGCGACGTAGTCGCCCGCCGCGAACCGCTGCGTCGCGTCGTACGGCGTCGCCCACAGCTGCTTGGTGGCGAAGCCGCCGCGGTCGGCCTGCTCGGAACCGTCCTGCCACAGCGGCGACGTGTAGGGCCCCGGCTCGATCCGGTACGCCGGCCTGGTGCCCAGCGCGGACTCGGTGTCGGCGCTGGCGACCAGCCAGGCCCGACCGGCCAGCGGGTTGGGCAGGCGCTGCGCCCCGGCCTCGCTGGTCAGGTGGGTCTTCACCGAGCGCCAGGCGTTGCGGTGCGGGTTGGTGTCCCCGAGCGGCTCGCTCACCGACTCGACCTCGTACAGGTTGTTGCGCGGGCCGTCGACCGCCATGTCGAGCCGGACGCTGAAGTAGTGCTCGTGGTTGGGCGACATCAGCCCGGGCGCGATCGTGGTGCCGAAGACCGGGTCCTCGCCGACCGCGATCGCGCCGGTGGACAGGATGCCGGTCAGCTTGACCTCGAACTCGATCGAGCCGTCGAGCGAGAGGTTCCAGTAGAAGCCGTAGTCGTAGTTGCCGACCGTGGCGATCATCGAGATGACCAGCTTGCGGTTGCGGCGGACCTCGACCCGGCCGGTGCGGAAGTCGGTGTGCTTCCACCCGATCGAGCTGTCCTCCTCGTGCATGCAGATCGCGTTGCCGATCGTGACCGGCTCGCCGTCCTGGTCGTTGACGATCCCGTCGAGGTAGGTGATCTCGCCGAGGCAGTCGCAGCCGAGCTCGAGCGAGTTGGCCAGCCAGCCGAGGCCGTACTCCCCCATGTCGAACACGTTCTTGGTCCAGTGGGTGGGGCGCGGGTCGCCGTAGGGGACGTACATCTCGGTCAGCGACGCGCGGTAGAGCACCGGGCGCAGGGTGCCCTTGTCGACGTAGCCGATGTCGTGCAGCACCAGGCCCTCGCGCGGGTTGTAG
>JBBQEF010000475.1:0-2778 GCA_038320445.1 Mycobacteriales bacterium | reverse complement strand
CCGCCGGAGATCCGTGACCAGGTCTACCTCATGATCCGGGAGGCGTTGCGGAACGCGATCAGCCACGCCGACGCCCGCCACGTTCTCGCCGACGTGGACATCACCCCGCACCAGATCCTGGCCACGATCGACGACGACGGCCGCGGGTTCGACCTCGAAGGCGCCATGGCCGGGGGCAGCGCCGGGCTGGTGTCGATGCACGACCGGGCGAGGCTCGTGGCGGGCCGCATCCGCGTGCAGAGCACGCCCGGCCACGGCACCCGGGTCGAGATCCTCGTGCCTCTCGTCGCCGAGCAGGGTTGACGCGTGCTCCCACGTGTTCGGCGGCCGATCACCGTCGGCCTGATCGACGACCACGTGCTCGTCCGCTCGGGGGTCCGCGCGCTGCTGGACTCCCAGCCCGACATCAGGGTGGTCGGGGAGGCGGGCACCAGCGTTGACGCCGTGGCCCTCGTCGAGCGCCTGCGGCCCGACGTCGTCCTCCTCGACGTGGAGATCCCCGGCTCGCCGGTCACCGACACGGTCGCGAAGGTGCGGCGGATCTCCCCGGACACGAAGCTGCTCATCCTCAGCATGTTCGACGGCCCGCACCTCGTGCAGAGCCTCCTGAAGCTGGGCATCAGCGGCTACCTGCTGAAGAGCGCGAGCATGGACGAGCTGGTCTCGGCCGTGCGGAGCGTGCGCGCCGACGAGGGTCGCCTGGTGCTGTCCGTGTCGTCCCGGAGCCTCGCCGCACCCGCCGAGCGGGTGACGATCACCGAGCGCGAGCGGGCGGTGCTCGAGCTCGTCGACCGGGGCCTGAGCAATACCCAGATCGCGAACCGGCTGTCGATCTCCGAGTCGGCGGTCAAGTCCAACCTGCACGTCCTGTTCGGCAAGCTGGGCGCGGTGTCGCGGCTCGACGCGGTCAACAAGGCGGCGGCCACCTCGTTGATCGGTCGTCGCCGGTCCTGACCGCCGACTCGATCGGCTTCCGAGTGTCCTTCGCCACGCTCGCCTGCGGCGGCGTCCGCCGGACGCGGCCGAGGCCAGAGGAGGACTTCTCGTGAGTGATAGCGCCGCGCAGCACCTGTCGGCGGCCTGGCGGCTCTGCGCCTGCGGATCCCTGCTGTACGGACCGCGGGTCGCCCGGAACCTCGAGGTGTGTCCCGAGTGCGGGCGCCACGAGTCGCTCCCAGCCACCACCCGGATCGCCCAACTGTTCGACCCCGGCTCGGTCACGGTGGTGGACGCGGCACTCGCCGACCGCGATCCGCTCGTGTTCGTCGACGCCCGGCCCTATCCGCAGCGGCTGGCAGAGGCCCGGCGGCGGACGGGGCTCACCGAGGCGGTCGTCTGCGTCCGGGCGACCATCGAGGGGCGCCCGATCGTCGCCGCTGTCATGGACTTCGCCTTCCTCGGTGGCAGCCTCGGCACCGCGGTGGGCGAGCTCATCGCCGGTGCGGCCGAGAACGCGCTGCGCACGCGCACGCCGTTGCTGCTGGTGACCGCGTCCGGGGGGGCCCGCATGCAGGAGGGCGTGTTCTCGCTGCTGCAGATGGCCAAGACGAGCCAGGCCGTCGGCGACCTGCGCGACTCGGGCATCCTGACCGTCGCGCTCGTCACCGAGCCGACCTACGGGGGCGTGGCGGCGTCGTTCGCGACGATGCCCGCCGTGGTCATCGCCGAGCCCGGTGCCCGCCTCGGATTCGCCGGGCCACGGGTGATCGCCCAGACCATCCGGGAGGAGCTCCCGGCCGGGCTGCAGACCGCGGAGTTCCTCCTCGAGCACGGCTTCATCGACATGATCCGGACCAGGGCTGCGCTGCGGCCCACCCTGGCCAGGCTGCTCGCGGTCACTCGCGGCGCCCAGGGCGCCGCGCCGGTGGCCGGGTCCCGGACCGGATCCCTGGCGCCGGACCGGGTGCCGTCCCCGACCTCGCAGAACGCCGCGCACCGGTCGCCCGCCATCGTCGGAGACCCTCGGCAGCTGCCGGTCGTCGAGCCGTGGGAGGCCGTTCAGCGGGCCCGCACCCTCACCCGGCCGACGACCCTCGACTACATCGGCGCGCTGCTCACCGACTTCGAGGAGCTGCGCGGCGACCGCTCCTCGGGCGACTGCCCGGCCATCGTCAGCGGGCTCGGTGTCCTCGACGGGCTGCCGCTCGCGGTCATCGGGCACCAGAAGGGTCATACCGTCGCCGAGCTCACCGCCCACCGGTTCGGCATGCCCGGCCCGGCGGGCTACCGCAAGGCGCTGCGGGTACTGCGCCTGGCCGAGGAGCTGGGCCTGCCGGTACTCACCCTCATCGACACCCCCGGTGCCCATCCCGGGGTGGAAGCCGAGCGTCAGGGTCAGGCCACGGCGGTCTCCGAGTGCCTCCGGGCGTTCGCCGCGACACCGGTGCCCACGGTCGCCGTCGTGACCGGGGAGGGCGGCAGCGGGGGCGCGCTGGCCATCGGGGTGGCCGACCGCGTCCTCATGTTCGCGGGCGCGGTGTACTCCGTGATCAGCCCGGAGGGGTGCGCGTCCATCCTCTGGAAGGATGCGACACAGGCCCCCGCCGCCGCCGCCGCGCTGGGCGTGGACGCCCGCAGGCTGCTGGAGCTCGGCGTCGTCGACGGGGTGATACCCGAAGGTGCGGCGGATCCGGACCCGGCGGCCATGGCGGAGGCGCTGCGCCGCGCGGTCGTGGCGAGCTTCGCCCAGCTGGCCGCCCAGAATCCGGCCGAGCGGCTGCGCGAGCGGCGGGCGCGGCTGCGCCGCGACGTCGTCACGGCGGCCGGCGACGGGAATCC
>JBBQEF010000474.1:0-2778 GCA_038320445.1 Mycobacteriales bacterium | reverse complement strand
CCACCCTCGACCTACCAGCACTTACTGTCCGTGACGTCTGCCAAGGCGATCATGGAAGGCAAGTGCTCTGAAGGAGAAGTCGAGAGTGGAGCAGTTCGAACGTATCCGACGTGACCATCGTGATGAGGGGTTGTCGGTCCGTGCGCTCGCGGCGCGGTATCGGGTGCATCGGCGCACCGTGCGCCAGGCGCTGGTGGACGCGGTGCCGCCGGCGCCGAAGGCGCCGGTGCGGGTCTCGCCCGCGTTGGGGCCGCATGAGGCCACGGTGCGGGGCTGGCTGGTCGCGGATCTGGACGCGCCGCGCAAGCAACGCCATACCGCCCGGCGGGTGTGGCAACGGTTGATCGAGGAGCAGGGGGCGCTGGTGGCCGAGTCGAGCGTGCGGGCGATGGTCGCCGAGTTGAAGGTCGAGGTTGGGCTCGACCGCCGCCAGGTCTCGGTCCCGCAAACCCACCCGCCCGGCGTTGAGGCCGAGGTCGACTTCGGCGAGTTCCGGGCGGTGATCGCCGGGATCGTGGTGAAGCTGTTCATGTTCGTGTTGCGGCTGTCGCACTCGGGCAAGGCGGTGCACATCGCCTACGCCAACCAGGCCCAGGAGTCCTTTCTGGACGGTCACGTGCAGGCGTTCGCCGCACTGGGCGGGGTGCCGACCGGGATGATCCGCTACGACAACCTGACCCCCGCGGTGATCCGGGTACTACTCGGTCGGGCCCGTTGGGAGAACGAACGGTTCGTCGGCCTGAGGTCGCACTACGGCTACGACTCGTTCTTCTGCCTGCCGGGGATAGAGGGGGCGCATGAGAAGGGTGGGGTCGAGGGCGAGATCGGCCGCTTCCGCCGCCGGCACCTCACCCCCGTGCCGCGCGCCGCCTCGCTGGCCGCGCTGAACGAGGCGATGGCCGCCGCCGACGTCCTGGATGACGCGCGGCGGATCGCGGCCCGGGTCGAGACCGTCGGGGCCGCGGCCGCCCGGGAGCGTCCGGTGCTGCGCCCGCTACCGGCTGGGGTGTTCGACGTGTCGGCGCCGTTGTCGTGCCGGGTCGATGCGAAGGCCCGGATCTGCGTGCGGCAGTCCTACTACTCGGTGCCCGCCCGCCTGGCCGGGCGCCGGGTCGAGGCCCGGCTCGGCGCTGCCACCGTCGTCGTCCGCGCCGACGGCCGGGTCGTGGCCCAGCACCCGCGCAGCCTGCACAAGGGCACCGAGGACCTCGTCCTGGACCACTACCTGGAGATCCTGGTCCGCAAACCTGGTGCGCTGGCCGGGGCGACCGCGCTGATCGCGGCGAGGGCCAGCGGCGGGTTCACCGACGCCCATCAGGCGTTCTGGGACGCCGCACGCCGCGCGCTGGGTGACGGGCCGGGCACCAGGGCGCTGATCGGGGCGCTGCTGCTGCACCGCACCATGCCCGCTCACGCGGTGCTCGCCGGGATGGCCGCCGCGCTCACCGCGGGCCGCCACGACCCCGATGGCGTCGCGGTCGAGGCCCGCCGCCACCTCATCGCCCCGACCAACACCGGCCCGACCACTACCTCGACGGCGCTGCCCGCCGCGGTGTCTGCGGCGCTGTCTCCGGCCGCCCGCGCCGACACCACCCGCCCGGCACCATCGCTGCTCGGCTACGACGAGCTCCTCCGCGACGAACTCCTGCTCGTAACCGGGAAGGCCACCGCATGACCGCCACCAAGAACACCGCTTCAACCAGCACGGCGAGCCCGTCAGCGCGGCCCTCAGCGCGGCCGTCGGTGACCGCGTTGACCGACCCCGCCGCCGAGGCCGCGATCGGCGCCGCCTGCCACGCCCTGCACCTGCCCACCATCCGCACCGAGGCCGCCCGCATCGCCGACGCCGCCGCCCGGGAACGCCTGTCGCACAAAGCGTTCCTGGCCGAGGTCCTCACCGCCGAGTGCGACGACCGCGACTCCCGACGGCGGCTGCGCCGGGTCAACGAGGCCAAGTTCCCCCGCTCGAAACGGCTCGAGGACTTCGACCTGCACGCCCACCCGTCGCTGCCCCCGGCCACCCTCGCGCACCTCGCCGGCGGCGCCTGGATCGACGCCGGGGAACCGGTGGTGCTGCTCGGGGACTCCGGCACCGGCAAAACCCATCTGCTCATCGGCCTGGGGACCGCCGCGGCCGAGGCCGGGCGCCGGGTCCGTTACGTCACCACCGCCGCCCTGGTCAACGAACTCGTCGAGGCCGCCGACGACAAACAACTCTCCCGCGTCGTCGCCCGCTACGCCCGCCTCGATCTGCTCTGCCTCGACGAGGTTGGCTACGTCCACCTCGACCCCCGCGGCGCCGAGCTGCTGTTCCAGATCATCACCGCCCGCGAGGAGAAGGCCTCCATCGCCTGCGCCAGCAACGCCCCGTTCTCCGAGTGGGGCCGCACCTTCACCGACCCCCGTCTCGCCGCCGCCGTGGTCGACCGGCTCACCTTCCGCGCCCACATCATCGCCACCGGAACCGACTCCTACCGGCTCCGCGCCACCCGCGCCGCAAAGAAGGGAACCGCCGCCTGAACCAGGCTCTCACCACCGCTGGCGGTCACCTTCGGTGACCGCCAGCAGTCCCCGCACGCGTCGGGGTGGGGCCAAATCAGACCATCACAGTGGGGCCAGATGGGGTTGTCATTCTCAGGACCCGCGGCGGGTGGGTGGCCTGGGCGCGGCGCTCGCGGCTCTGCCCGGCCTCGCGGGCAATCCGGTACATGCTCGACTGCGAGCACCAGTAGCGGTCCTCGTCGAGCTCTCGGGCCCACACCTGCGGGATGGCCAGGT
>JBBQEF010000473.1:0-2814 GCA_038320445.1 Mycobacteriales bacterium | reverse complement strand
CGCTCTGGTGCGCGACCCCCGCCACCGACGCTCGGCCCAGCAGGTCAGCCGGGAGATCGGCGAGCTGCCGCCGCCCGCGAGCCTGGTGGCGCCGATGGAGCGGCTGGCCCGGATGCGCCTGGTCGCCTGACGACCGGGGACCGCGCACCGGGGACGGAGTCAGGGGTCCGCCCCGTGGTCGCGATGACCACGGGGCGGACGCATGACGCCGGCGACCCGATCCCGGCCGTGCCCGGCGCAAGCTGCTGACGTGACGCGACGCGCCGCCACGCCGCGGAGGCCCGGAGGCTCCGCGACGTGGCGGCGCGCTGTGTCGCATCACCGGCGCGGGCGGATGTCGGGCCGCGCGGCCGAACGCGGCGTCGATCGTCAGGCCGCGCGGCCGAACGCGGCATCGATCTCGATGTGCACGAGCCTCCCGACGACCCCGGGAAGCCGGCGTATCCCGAGAGCGAACCGGTCGACCACGGCGACGGCCCGCATGCGGGCGGCGCCGGACCCGGGCGCGGCCGGCTCGACCACCAGCGCGACCGGCGTCGACCGCCCGCGCACCCACAGCTCGCCCGCGACCTGCCACCGCCCGTCCGCCGCACCCAGCGCGGCACCCACGTAGGTGATCTCCGGGTGGGCCTGTGCGGCGAGGAAGTGCCCGCTGCGCACGTCGGCGTCCCGCGCCGGGTTGCCGGTGTCGAACCCACCGGCGTCCAGCCGGATCTCCAGGCGGCGCATTCGGCCGTCCGGAGCGACCTCGACGGTCCCACCGAGCACCGGCAGCATCCCCGACACGGCGATGACGCCCAGCTTGCGCATCCGGAAGGTCACCTCCGTCGCAGTGGTGTCGAGCGTCCAGCGGCCCGCGAACCGGTCTGCTCCGGCCACGATGTCGGTGGTGGTCATGATGGTCTCCTCGGTCACGGTGGTGGAGGTGGTGCGGCGCCGGTCAGGCCGCCGTGCGGGCCGGGGAGGTCGTGCCGTCCACTGCGGCCGCCACGAACTCTCGGATGGAGCCGGCCACGTAGTCGATCATCACGGGGGTGATGCCCGGGTAGACGCCGACCCAGAACGTGTGCTCGGTGACGATGTCGCTGTTGCGCAGGTCTCCGACGATCCGGTGGGGCTGGTCGACGTAGGCGGGGTGGCGGGTCAGGTTGCCACCGAAGAGTCGCCGGGTCCCGATCTTGCGGCCCTCGAGGAACTCGACCAGCCCGCGGCGGGTGAAGGGCGCGTCCGGCTCGACGGTCAGGACGAAGCCGAACCAGCTCGGGTCGCTGTCCGCGGTGGCGCGCGGCAGGAGCAGGCCGGGCAGGCCCTCGAGGCCGTCGCGCAACCGCTGCCAGTTCCGGCGCCGGGCCTCGCCGAACGCGGCCAGCTTGTCGAGCTGGCTCAGCCCGAGCGCGGCCTGCAGGTCGGTCGACTTCAGGTTGTACCCGACGTGGGAGAAGATGTACTTGTGGTCGTAGCCGTGCGGCAGGGTGCCGAGCTGGTGGTCGAACCGCTTGAGGCACCGGTTGTCCTCGCCCGGCTCGCACCAGCAGTCCCGGCCCCAGTCGCGCATCGACTCGACGATGCGGGCCAGCTGGAGGCTCCTGGTCAGGACACAGCCGCCCTCGCCCATGGTGAGGTGGTGGGCCGGGTAGAAGCTCACGGTGCACAGGTCGCCGAAGGATCCCGTGTACCGGCCGCGGTAGGTGGAGCCGACGGCGTCGCAGTTGTCCTCGATGAGGAACAGGCCGTGCTCGCGGGCCAGCTCGGCGATCTCGGCGACGGCGAACGGGTTCCCCAGCGCGTGCGCGATCATGATCGCGCGGGTGCGGGGGCCGATCGCCGCGGCAACGCGGTCGGGCGTCGTGTTGTAGGTGCCGAGCTCGACGTCGACGAAGACCGGGACCATCCCGTTCTGCAGGATCGGGTTGACCGTGGTCGGGAAGCCGGCGGCGACGGTGATGACCTCGTCGCCCGGCCGCAACCGCCGGTCGCCCAGCTGGGGTGAGGTCAGCGCCGAGAGCGCGAGCAGGTTCGCCGACGATCCGGAGTTGGTCAGGTGCGCCTTGCGCAGTCCCAGCGTGCGGGCGAACGCACTCTCGAACCGCCGCGAACTCGTGCCCGCGGCGATCCGGAGCTCGAGCGCGGCCTCGACGAGGGCGACACGGTCGTCCTCGTCGATGACAGCCCCCGAGGAGAGCACAGGGCTCACGCCCGGCACGAACGTCCCGCCGTCACGGTCGCGGTGGTGCTCGCGGACCGCGTCGAGGATGCGCGCCTTGGTGGTGTCCATGTTCGGTCGCCTTTCTGCGGGCGATGCGGCCGCGCAGACGCGGGCCGGAGGGGCTTCTGGGACGTCGGTGCGACGAGCGTGCCCTGCTGTCGTCGAGCACCCGTCGAGACCGGCCGGAAGGCGGTCACGCGGCGAGGGGAAGGACGGATCCTCCCGGCGCGGGTACGAGAACATGACGCGCGTACGCGGCCCGGTTGGTCTCGGACTGCAGCGCGAAGTGGCCCGCGGCGCCGTGCAGGTCGCGCCAGGCGCGGGCCACGGTGGACTCCACGCCGTAGCCGCTCGCCCCGCCGGTACGCAACAGCTCGTCGGCGGCCGCACAGAGCAGCTCGGCGGCGCGGGAGAAGTCGCGGGGGCCGCGCACGACGTCGTGTGCGGTGGGTGCGCCCGCATCGGCGGTGCGGGCCGCCCTCTCCAGCAGGAGGTGGGCGGCGTCGATGTCGGCGGCGGCGCGGCCCAGCACGTGCTGGAGGCGCTCGGCGGGTGGACACGGCGCGCCCGCGGGGTCGCGCCTGCCCGTCACCGCGGTGACCCAGCCC
>JBBQEF010000472.1:0-2827 GCA_038320445.1 Mycobacteriales bacterium | reverse complement strand
AGCTTCAGCTCAACGAGCTGCACCTGCACCGCAGCCCCGACGGGGTCGGCGGCACGATCAAGGGCAGCTACACGGATGCGGCGATGTTCGACGCGATCGCCTCGCTGATCGACACCACGTCGAAGCCGTTGACCGCGGATGATGACCGCACCCCGGCGCAGCGGCAGGCCGAAGCCCTGGCGGATGCGTGTGAGAATGACAACCCCATCTGGCCCCACTGTGATGGTCTGATCTGGCCCCACCCCGGCTCGTGCGGGGATGGCCGGCGGTCACTGGTGGTGACGGTCGGCGGTGTGGTGGGGGTGGTTCAGGCGGCGGTTCCCTTCTTCGCCGCGCGGGTGGCGCGCAGCCGGTAGGAGTCGGTGCCGGTGGCGATGATGTGGGCGCGGAAGGTGAGCCGGTCGACCACGGCGGCGGCGAGGCGGGGGTCGGTGAAGGTGCGGCCCCATTCGGAGAACGGGGCGTTGCTGGCGCAGGCGATGGAGGCCTTCTCCTCGCGGGCGGTGATGATCTGGAACAGCAGCTCGGCGCCGCGGGGGTCGAGGTGGACGTAGCCGACCTCGTCGAGGCAGAGCAGATCGAGGCGGGCGTAGCGGGCGACGACGCGGGAGAGTTGTTTGTCGTCGGCGGCCTCGATGAGTTCGTTGACCAGGGCGGCGGTGGTGACGTAGCGGACGCGGCGTCCGGCTTCGGCGGCGGCGGTCCCCAGGCCGATGAGGAGGTGGGTTTTGCCGGTGCCGGAGTCCCCGAGCAGCACGACCGGTTCCCCGGCGTCGATCCAGGCCCCGCCTGCGAGGTGGGCGAGGGTGGCCGGGGGCAGCGTGGGGTGGGCGCGTAGGTCGAAATCGGCGAGCCGTTTGGTGCGGGGGAACTTGGCCTCGTTGACCCGCCGGATGCGCCGGCGGGAGTCGCGGTCGTCGCACTCGGCGGTGAGGACCTCGGCGAGGTAGGCCTTGTGCGACAGGCGTTCCCGGGCGGCGACGTCGGCGATGCGGGTGGCCTCGGTGCGGATGGTGGGCAGGTGCAGCGCGCGGCAGGCGGCGCCGATCGCGGCCTCGGCGGCGGGGTCGGTCAGCGCGGTCACCGACGGCGGCGCCGGCACCGACCGCGCCGCTGTTGTGGCGGTGCTGCTGGTTGTGGTGGCGGTCATGCTGTGGCCTTCCCGGGCAGGAGCGGATCGTGGAGTGTGGCGGGGAGTGTGGCGGGGAGTGTGGTGGGGAGCAGGTCGTCGTAGCTGTGCAGCGATGGCGCTGGGCGGTCGGTGTCGGCGCGGGCTGCAGCGGGCGCGGCGGCGGGTAGGACCACCGCCGGCCCGGTGGTCGGGGCGGTGAGGTGTCGTCGGGCCTCGACCGCGACGAGGTCGGGATCGTGGCGTCCCGAGGTGAGCGCGGCGGCCATCCCGGCGTGGACCGCGTGCGCGGGCATGGTGCGGTGCAGCAGCAGCGCCCCGATCAGCGCTCGAGTTCCGGGTCCGTCTCCGAGCACGCGACGCGCGTCGTCCCAGAACGTCTGATGGGCGTCGGTGAACGCCCCGCATGCCCGCGCAGCGGCCAGTGCGGTCGCCCCGGCCAGCGCGCCCGGCTTGCGGACGAGGATCTCCAGGTAGTGGTCCAGAACGAGGTCCTCGCTGCCCTTGTGCAGGCTGCGCGGGTGCTCGGCCACGACCCGCCCCTCGGCGCGGACGACGACGGTGACCGCGCCGAGGCGGGCCTCGACCCGGCGCCCGGCCAGCCGCGCGGGCACCGAGTAGTAGGACTGGCGCACGCAGATCCGCGCCTTGGCGTCGACCCGGCACGACAACGGCGCCGACACGTCGAACACCCCGCCCGGTAGCGGTCGCAACGCCGGTAGCTCGCGCGCGGCCGCGGCCCCGACCGTTTCGACCCGGGCGGCGATCCGCCGGGCATCATCGCGCTGGTCGGCGGCGGCCATCACCTCGTTCAGCGCGGCCAGCGAGGCGGCACGCGGGACCGGGGTGAGGTGGCGGCGCCGGAACCGGCCGATCTCGCCCTCGACCCCGCCCTTCTCGTGCGCCCCTTCGATTCCGGGCAGGCAGAAGAACGAGTCGTAGCCGTAGTGCGACCGCAGCCCGACGAACCGCTCGTTCTCCCACCGGGCCCGCCCGAGCAGCACCCGGATCACCGCGGGGGTCAGGTTGTCGTAGCGGATCATCCCGGTCGGGACCCCGCCCAGCGCGGCGAACGCGCGGACGTGACCGTCCAAGAAGGACTCCTGGGCCTGGTTGGCATAGGCGATGTGCACGGCCTTGCCCGAGTGCGACAGCCGCAGCACGAACATCCACAGCTTCACCACGATCCCGGCGATCACCGCCTTGAACTCGCCGAAGTCGACCTCGGCCTCGACACCCGGCGGGTGGGTCTGCGGGACCGAGACCTGGCGGCGATCCAGCCCGACCTCGACCTTCAACGCGGCCACCAGAGCGCGCACGCTCGACTCGGCCACCTGCGCCCCCTGCTCCTCGATCAACCGTTGCCACACCCGTCGGGCGGTGTGGCGCTGCTTGCGCGGCGCGTCCAGATCCGCGACCAGCCAGCCGCGGACGGTGGCCTCGTGCGGCCCCAGCGCCGGTGAGACCCTCTCCGGCGCCTTCGGCGCCGGCGGCACCGCGTCCACCAGCGCCTGGCGCACCGTGCGCCGGTGCACCCGATGACGTGCTGCGAGCGCGCGGACCGACAACCCCTCATCACGATGGTCACGTCGGATACGTTCGAACTGCTCCACTCTCGACTTCTCCTTCAGAGCACTTGCCTTCCATGATCGCCTTGGCAGACGTCACGGACAGTAAGTGCTGGTAGGTCGAGGGTGG
>JBBQEF010000471.1:0-2852 GCA_038320445.1 Mycobacteriales bacterium | reverse complement strand
CGTCACCGTCGGGGTCTTCGAAGGGGTACATCTCGGACACCAGCAGCTGATCTCCCGGGCGGTCCGGCGGGGCCGCGAACGCGGCCTCCCCACGGTGCTCGTGACGTTCGACCCGCATCCGGCCGAGCTGATCCGGCCGGGCGCTCACCCCGCCCGCCTGACGAGCCTGCGCCGGCGGGCCGAGCTGGTGGCCGACCTGGGCGTGCAGGCCTTCTGCGTGCTCCCCTTCACCGCCGAGCTGTCCCGTCAGGAACCCGCCGAGTTCGCCCACGAGGTGCTGGTGGAGCGGTTGCACGCCGCCGACGTGGTCGTGGGGGCGAACTTCACGTTCGGGCACCGGGCCGCAGGCGATGTCGCCATGCTGACGGATCTCGGTACGCGGTTCGGTTTCGGTGTGGAGGGGGTGGACCTGATCAGCGACGACGGCGTGACGTTCTCCTCCACCTACATCCGCGCCTGCATCGACGCCGGCGACGTCGCGGCGGCCGCCGCGGCGCTGGGCCGCCCCCACCGCGTCGAGGGCGTGGTGGTGCACGGCGACCACCGCGGTCGCGAGCTGGGATTCCCGACCGCGAACATCTCCACCCCGCCCTACACGGCCCTGCCCGCGGACGGCGTGTACGCGGGTCGGTTCGCGATCGGGGGCCGCCTGCTGCCCACCGCGATCTCCGTCGGCACCAACCCGACGTTCTCCGGCCGGGAGCGCAGCGTCGAGGCCTACGTGCTCGACACGGACGAGGACTTCTACGGGTTCGACGTCGCCGTCGACTTCGAGCACCGGCTCCGCGGACAGGAGCGCTACGACGGCGTCGAGGCGCTCGTCGCCCAGATGCACCGCGACGTCGAGCGCACGCGTGCCCTCCTGGGGTGAGTTCCTCCGTTTCGCCACGGGGACCGGGGTCGGGCTGCGACCATCGGATCCATGACGGAGATCGTGGGTGAGGCGCTGGGGGCCCGGCTCGCGCTGAACCGGGAGCGGCAGCGGGAGCTCTACGGCGCACCCCTCGGTGACCGCGTGCGGCGGCTCACCACCGGGCTCGGCATCTCCCAGGCCCGCCTGGCCCGCGCGCTGGGCGTCAGCCCGGCCATGCTGAGCCAGCTGGTCAGCGCGCGCCGCGTCAAGATCGGTGATCCAGCGGTGCTCGCGCGGCTGATGATGATCGACCAGCGGTGCCGGGGGGTCCGGGAGGTGCCACCGCGGCACGCCGTCGACGCCCTGCTCGCCGATGTCGCCCGGGTGCGCTGGCAGTGGGCGGGGCCGCGGGTCCCGGCGCAGCGGGGAGCGCCACCACCGGGCCGGAGGAGCGGCACGGCCGCGGAGGCGCTGCGCGGCGTCGCGGCGCCCGCCCGGCTCGCCGCAGCGGCCGCCGCCCTGGGGCCGGGCTTCCCGGAGCTGGCCGAGGTGCTGCGCCAGGCCGCCTGCCGGCCGGGAGCCTAGGCGTGGTCCGTCGATCTCGTTCGTTGGCAGGCGGGATCCGGGAGGTTCCTGACGGTGCCGCCGGAGCGGCCTCGTACCGGGCGTATCCGGACCACGCCTCCATGCGACGCATGCCTGCACCGGGCCGCCGCTCGCGCGGCACGGATCCACCGGAACCCCCCTGAACATGCGACTGTTCACGGCGCTCCGGCCGCCGCGCGAGGTGGTCGAGGCGCGCGCGGCGAACATCGGTGCGCCGCCGCCGGGCCGGCGGGTCACGGACCCTGCCACCTGGCACGTCATCCTGGCGTTCCACCGCGAGGCCGATCCGGAGGTGCTGACGCGACGGCTGGACGAGGCGGCGCACGGCGCGCACGCCCCGCGGCTGCGCCTCGCCGGGGCCGGCGCGTTCGACGGCGTGCGCTGGGCGGGGGTGGAGGCCGACGGGCCGCTGGGGTCGGGGCGGGCTCGGGTAGCGCGACGGTGAGGAAAACCTGCCGGTCGTGCGCGGCACGCTGGCCGTCCGGGGGACGGTGCGCCGTGCCGGCCCCGCCCAGACTGACCGGGACAACATCGCACGGCACCTGGAGTTCCCGATGACCGCTCGCCGCACCGGCCCGCTCGCACTGGCCGTCCTCGCCGCCGCCGCGATCGGGGCTCTCACCGCCTGCGGCACGTCGTACCCGTTGGCTCCGACGGCCGCGTCGGTGCCGGCCGCGGGTCCGGCGGGCGCAGCCGTCAGCGCAACGGCCGGTGCGAGCGCAGGCATTGATGCGGCCCGTCCCGGTGCCACCGGTGCGGACGGCCGGCGGTCGGGCAGCTCAGGGTCGGGCAGCTCAGGGTCGGGCAGCTCGGGGTCGGGCGGTTCGGGGTCGGGCGGTTCCGGATCGGACGGGACCCGCCCCGGTGCAGGAGGCGCCGCTGCTCCGGCGATCACGAGCTTCCGCGTCGTCTCCCAGCCCACCTGCCCCGTCCACGGCTCACCCGACGCACCGTTCTCCTCGCCGGGCACGCCCGTCACGATCGCCTGGTCCGTGACCGGTGCCGACGGAGCAGCCATCGCCGTGGACGACCCCGGCCGCTACGGTGCCTACGGCGCGTCCTACCCGGCGAAGGGACAGCTGGAGCTCCCCTTCGGCTGCGACGCGACCGGCATCACCACGCACACCTTCACGGTGTGGCCTGCGGGTGCCGAGGGCACGTCGCGGTCGGTCACGGTGTCGGCCCGCTCCGACGGGTAGCCGCCGCTCACTCAGGTCGCCCCTGGTAGCGTTGGGTTCTGGGTCCGGCTGCAGTCCGTGGCGGCCGTGACCGTCTTCCGGCTCCTCGTGGGGCCGGGCCTCACGGCACAGCAGACGAAAGAGGAGCACGTGGCACTCGACGCCGCACAGAAGAAGACCATCCTGGACACCTACGGGGTCCACGAGGGCGACAC
>JBBQEF010000470.1:0-2922 GCA_038320445.1 Mycobacteriales bacterium | reverse complement strand
CGCTGAAGGCGGGGATCAGCAGCAGGAAGAACATCGCGGCCCCGGTGATGCCCAGCCAGGCGTTCTTGGTCAGCTTCGCGACGGCCGTGAACGCATCGGAACGCTGCCGGAGCGCGTGCACGAACGCGTAACCCGCGACCGGTGCGGCCGCGATCCCGATCGCGAACAACACCAGTGAGTCGAGGTGTTCGAGGACGTTCACGTGCCAAGAGTACGTGCGCGGCCGCTCGTAGCACATCCCCGCACCTGTGAACTCCTCCGAACATGACGGCACCCCCGAAGCGCGGGAGGCCTCGGGGGTGCTGTGTGGTGCCGTGCCGATCCTGCGTGGATCAGCTGCTGGACGAACCGTTCGCGGTGGTCCGGCGGGTGGCCGGCTTGCTGGCGGCGGCCTTCGGCGCCACCTTGGGGGCGGTGCGGTTGGCGGCCTTGCGGGTGACGCTGCGAGTCTCGTGAGCGGCCTCGTCACCGGCTTCGGTGATGTTCTCGGCAGCCTCGGCGCCCTTGACGGCGACGGTCTCCGACACCTCGGTGCTGACCTCGGCGACGGTCCCGGCGGCCTCGGCGGCGAACTTCTGCGTCGTGCGGGCCACCTTCTCACCGGTGGAACGCGTCTGGCGGGTCACCGTGGTGAGCGCCTTCTCGGCGGCGTCGTGGGCGTCGTCCACCAGGTCGTCGACGCGCGCGTCGAGCTTCTCGGTGTAGGACTCGATCGTTGCGATGGCCTGCTTGACCTGGGGCTGCTTGCGGATCTTGCCCCAGGCCTTCTCGCCGCGCTCGGCGAAGCCCTCGTAGGTGCTCTCGGCCTGGGCGCGGAGGTCGGCGACGAGCTTGCGCAGCTCGTCGGTGCTGAGGCGGTGCGGCAGCTCGGAGACCTGCGTCTGCACGAACTCGCGACGCTCGGCGGCGCGGGTACGGGCATCGGCGACGGCCTTGCTCACGGTGGCGACGGCGTAGTCGCCGGCACCGAGCACGGCGAGCAGCGGCGTACGGGCCACCTCGGCCTGCTCGACGACGTTCTGGGCAGCCTGCTCACGGACCTTGCGGACGTCCGCGGCGGTCGGCAGAGATACAGCCATTGAAATCACTCCTTGTTGATTGCGTCGGTGACGACGGTGGCGTCGTTCTCCCGCCGGAAGGACTGGTAGATGTCGAGGAGCACCTGCTTCTGGCGCTCCGTCAGGGTCGGATCGGCGAACACGGCGTCGGTGACGGCGCTCGCGGGCCGTTCCTCGAGGATCCCGGCCTTCACGTAGAGGGCCTCGGCGGAGATCCGCAGACCTTTCGCGATCTGCTGGAGGATCTCGGCGGACGGCTTGCGCAGCCCGCGCTCGATCTGGCTGAGGTAGGGGTTGCTGACACCGGCGGTGCGCGCCAGCTGGCGGAGCGAGACCTGCGCGCTCTCCCGCTGGCTGCGGATGTAACTGCCGATGTCGTCGACGGTCTGGCTCACGACATGCCCGGCCTGCTCGACGAGCTCCACGGCCTGTCCGACCGGGTTCTCGTTCTTGCTGCCTGTCACGTTCGCTCACCTCCATCCCTGACAACAACGACGTTACGCGCGAGTGCTAGCTATTGCAAGCACAATGCTTGCGCAGGTGAGGTGGCATGCGTCACGCCGATTCGATCACCGGGGGTAGGTTGCGCGCATGGCCGACGCACTGCCCCCGAGCGGCGAGGACGAGGTCTTCGTCCCGCCGGTGCGGGTGCTCGATCCCCTCTCCGGCCAGGGCCGGGCCATCGGGACGATCGCTGCAGGCGGCGCGGTCGGGGCGCTCGCGCGCTACGGGCTCGGGCTCGCGCTCCCGCACGACAGCGCGACGTTCCCCCTGTCCACGTTCCTCGTCAACGTCGTCGGCGGCTTCCTGATCGGCGTGGTCATCGTGGTGATCACGGAGTGGACGACGGCCCACCCGCTGGTGCGGCCGTTCACCGTCACCGGGTTCCTCGGCGGTTTCACCACGTTCTCCACCTACGCCGTGGACGCTGAGCAGCTCCTGGCCGCGGGCCGGGTCGCCACGGCCCTGCTGTACATCGCAGGCACCCTGGCCGTCGCGGTCGCCGCCACCTGGCTCGGGATCCTGGTCGCCCACGCCCTGCGTTCGGCGGAGCGCCGATGATCCCGCTGCTGGTGGTGGCCGGGGCCGTCGTCGGGGCCCCACTGCGGTATGCGACCGACCGGATCGTGCAGTCGCGCCACAACACCGGGTTCCCCTGGGGCACGTTCACCGTGAACGCCGCCGGGTCGTTCGTGCTGGGCCTCGTGCTCGGTGCCACCACCTCCCCCGCGGTGATCGCGCTGGTCGGCACGGGCTTCTGCGGCGCCCTCACCACCTACTCGACGTTCGGCTACGAGACGGTCCAGCTCGCGTCCGGGGGCGGGCGACTGCTCGCCGCGGCCAACGCGGTCGGTTCCGTGCTGGCCGGGCTCGGGGCGGCCGGCTTGGGGCTCGCCGTCGGCGGGGGGCTCTGATCCTCGGGTGCCGCACCAGGTGCGGCTCAGCGCGACGCCACCCGGCGGTAGCGGACCACCGCCAACGGCAGGAACACCGCGATGATCGCGATCGACGACAGCACCGCGTAGAGCACCGCGTGCTCGGCAGGCCATCCGGCGAGCGCCGGCTGGCCGGGCAGCTGCACCGGGTTGCCGAACAGCTCGCGGGTGGCCTGGATGACGGCCGTGAGCGGGTTCCACTGCCCCACCGGCTGCAGCCACGCCGGGAAGTTCTCCACGGCCACGAACGCGCTGGACACGAACGTGAGCGGGAACAGCCAGATCAGGCCGATGCTCTGCGCCACCTCCACGTTGCGGGCCGTGAGCCCCACGAAGACGCCGATCCACGACATCGCGAACGAGAACAGCAGCAGGAGGAGGAACCCGGCGACCGCGTCGAGCAGGCTCCCCCGGATGCGCCAGCCCAC
>JBBQEF010000469.1:0-2956 GCA_038320445.1 Mycobacteriales bacterium | reverse complement strand
GCGAGTGGCTGTCGGCGCGCTGCCGATGGGTCTTTCGCCTCTGGGACCGCTGTGGGTTGAGCATGACACTGGTGCCGTGATCCGTCTGAGACTGCATCTGCAGTTGCTGCTGTTCGTGGTCTCTGTCGGGTTGCTGGCCTGCGGCGCCGTCGGGTGGGCCGCGGGTTGGCTGAACCTGGCCTCGGTCGCGTGGGTCACTGCCACGCTGATGGGGTTGGCCGTCTCCGTCACCACGACGGGCCGGGCGCTGTGGCGGCGGCAGCCGAGCGTGGACGTGATCGCGCTGCTTGCGCTGTCCGGGGCGCTCCTGGTCGGCGAGCCGTTCGCGGGCGCGATGATCACGGTGATGCTCGCCAGCGGAGCGCTCCTGGAAGCCCGTGCCGGTGCCCGGGCACGACGGGAGCTGAGCCTGCTCGTCGAACGGGCACCGCGGACCGCACGCGTGCGTGGGCGGGACGGCATCGGCGAGGTCGCGGTCGACGCCGTGGCCCTGGGAGATCGGTTGATCGTCGGCAGCGGCGAGATCGTTCCGGTCGATGGCCGGCTGCTCAGTCCGGCCGTCTTGGACGAGTCCGCCTTGACCGGCGAGCCGATGCCGGTGGAGCGTCAGATCGGCGACGACGTGCGCAGCGGGGTCGTGAACGCCGGTCAGAGCTTCGAGTTGCTCACGACCGCACCCGCGTCCGCGTCGACGTACGCCGGAGTGGTGCGCCTCGTCGAGCAGGCGCAGGCGTCCTCCGCGCCGTTCGTTCGCACGGCCGACCGGTTCGCTGCCTACTTCGTGCCGCTCACCCTGCTCCTGGCGGGAGGTGCGTGGCTGGTCAGCGGCGACGCCGTCCGCGCGGTCGCGGTGCTGGTCGTGGCCACCCCGTGCCCTCTGCTGCTTGCCGCGCCGATCGCGATCATGTCGGGCCTGTCCCGCGCGGCCGGGGTCGGTGTGATCATCAAGGGCGGCGGGGCGTTGGAGAAGCTGGCGGCCGGTCGGGTGATGCTGTTCGACAAGACCGGAACGCTGACCCAGGGCCACCCGCAGGTCGCCGACGTCCTGACCGCCTCAGGTCTGTCCGCCGATGAGCTGCTGCGCCTGGCCGCCTCTCTCGATCAGGTGTCGCCACACGTGCTGGCCAGTGCGATCGTGTCCGCCGCGGTCCGCCGTCGGCTGCCGCTGACCGCGCCGACCGAGGTTCGGGAGGTGCAGGGCTACGGCCTGCAGGGCACGGTCGAGGGGCGCTCGGTCCGGATCGGCAAGGCGGCATGGATCCTCGGTGGCGACACACCCGACTGGGTGCGCCGCGCGCAGCGGCGCGCCGAGATCGACAGTGCGCTGGCCGTGTACGTCGCCCTCGACGACCAGCCCAGCGGCGTGCTGCTGCTGGAGGACCCGATCCGGGCGGACGCCCCCCGCATGCTGCGCTCCCTGCGAGCGGCCGGGATCTCGCGCGTCGTGCTGCTCACCGGCGACCGGCGCGACGTCGCCGAGATGGTGGGCCGCGTCGTCGGGGTGGACGAGGTGATGGCCGACTGCGACCCGGCGAGCAAGCTGGCCGCGATCACCCGGGAGTCCGCGGCGGCTGCCACGATCATGGTGGGCGACGGCATCAACGACGCACCCGCGCTCGCGGCTGCCGGCGCCGGGGTGGCGCTGGCGGCCCGGGGCGCGACCGCCTCCTCCGAAGCTGCGGACGTCGTGCTCACCGTGGACCGCATCGACGCCATCGCCGGCGCGATCCTTGTCGCGCGCAGGTCCAAACGCATCGCCCTGCAGGCGGTCCTGGTCGGGATGGGGCTGTCACTGGTGGCGATGGCCCTCGCCGCAGCAGGCCTGCTCGTACCAGCCGCCGGTGCAGTTCTCCAGGAAGGCATCGACGTGCTGGCCATCGGGATCGCGCTGCGCGCGGTGCTACCCGGCCGAGGCCACCAACCGCCGCTCACCGCCGCGGACGTCGCGAGCGCCGCGGCCCTGCGCGCCGAGCACGAGGCGGTGCAGCCGGTCGTGGACCTGGTACGTACCGTGGGTGACAGCCTGTCCAGCGATGTGGCCGACCTGGCCCCGGTGTGGGCCCTGCTCGACCGGCTGGACACCGAGCTCCTCCCGCACGAACGTGCGGACGAGCTGGTCCTGGTGCCGCTTGTCGCCGGAGCCCTCGGCGGCCCGGACAGCACCGCCGGCCTGAGCCGAACCCACGCCGAGATCGAACACCAGATCGGCCGTCTGCACCGGCTACTCGCAGGCACCACGCCCAACGATGCGTCCCAGGGCGATGTCGTGGAGCTCCGACGCCTCCTCTACGGCCTGTACGCGATCCTCCGCCTGCACAATGCCCAAGAGGACGAGAGCGCGATCACCCTCGTCCCCACCCGCGCCGAATCGTCGTGAGGGCCCTTTCGTTGACCGTACCGATCCAGGACCGGGCCCAGGCATGGGCATGAACGACACCCGGCACCGCGAGCCCGAAGATCCGACCGTGGTCGGCCACAACCGTCCCGACGCGACCGGGCTCGGCAGCATGTCGGAGACGGGCGACAGCCCGCTGCCCAGGGTCGGGCGAGCCATGCCGGCGCATACACCGGGGGCAAGGCGATGCGGCTAGCGGCAGTCATCCCGCGCGCCGCCGGCCCGTCGAACCTGGGGGTGCTGCGGACCTATCAACGGTCCTGGCTGCGCGGGGACGTCGTCGCGGGCCTCACCGTGGCCGCCTACCTCGTGCCGCAGGTGATGGCCTACGCCGCGGTGGCCGGGTTGCCGCCCGCCGCCGGCCTGTGGGCGATGCTGCCGTGCCTGTTGATCTACTCCGTGCTCGGCTCGTCCCGGCAGCTGTCGGTCGGTCCGGAATCCACGACGGCAGTCCTGACCGCTTCGATCGTCGCCCCGCTGGCCGACGGTGACGCCCTGCGGTACGCCGGCGTCGCCTCGGAACTGGCACTGGTGTTCGGCGTGTTCTGCCTCGTCGCGTGG
>JBBQEF010000468.1:0-3006 GCA_038320445.1 Mycobacteriales bacterium | reverse complement strand
TCACGCGCACCGACAGCAGCACGATCGCGCCCGGATTTGCGGCGGCAAGCTCTTGCCAGAAGGCGCACGCCGGCCAGTCGACGGTGGCCGCGTACTCGTCCAGGAATGTGCGCCAGTCGGGCTGCTCGCCGGCGATGGCGGCGTGCCACACCGGGACGTCATCGGGCCGTTCGATCACCTCGGCCATGTGGTAGCAGCGACCGCCGAGGAGCTGCTCGAGCGCGAGCATGAGCGAGTGCGTTCCGGTGCGGCCCAGCCCGGCCCCGACGACCCGCAGCCCCTCGGTGCTCATCCGCCCGTGAACGGCTCGAGCAGGTGGCTGAACGCCCAGTCGGGCTGGACGATCCCCGAGCACGTGTTGGAGTCGATCCGGCCCGGGCAGGTGCCGTGGTCGCGCTCGATCGCCCACATCGAGATGGTGCTGATGCCGACCGAGCGGGCAAACCGCAGCACGCGGGCGGCATCGGCGAGGGTCGTCACCTCGGTCTTGCGCGGATAGTCGTCGATGCCCGGCAGGATGGTGTTGCCCTCCATCGCCCATAGGCGGCGCGAGCTGCGGTGCGGGTACAGGACGTGCAGCTGGTGGTGGAGGCCGCGGGCGGCGCTGATGGCGGCGGCGCCCATGTCCGTGGTCACCCCGTCGTAGTAGTCGAAGGTCATGATGTTGACGACGTCGACCCGCGTGCCGTTCCTGATCGCGTTTTTCAGCACGTGGAGGCCGTCCGGCTCGAGGCCGAGGGGCTCGACGGGAAGCGTGTATTCGATCTGGAGCCGACGGCCTGTGCGGGCGGCCCATGCCTCGACCCGGCGCAGCGCCTTGTTGCGCCGGTCGATGCCGGCGAGGTGTCCGAGCGAGCGGTCCTCGACGTCCATGTCGAGCCGGGTGGCGCCGTATGTCCGCACGACCGACTCGTAGGCGGCCACCAGCCTGTGCATATTCGTGCAGGAATCCGCGATCTCGGTCAGCGCGTGATCTGCGCTGTAGCCGCCGAACGACGGCACGACAGTCCCGCCAAGTTTGCGCAGCGCCTTGAGGCCCGGCAGGTAGCGGCCCGCGGCCATCGTCTCGCGCGGGTCGCCGTTCCAAGTCGGCGTGCACGAGCCCCTCTTCGGGGCCTGGATGAAGGCGAGCGTGAAGTTGCGGACGCCCGACCGTTCGGCGACCCGGATCAGCCGGTTGCTGCTCCACGTCTCGAAGTAGGGAGCAAACACCTTCGCGGGCAGTCGGCCGGGCCGGCTCGCTGCGGCCGTGTTCCCGGAGCCCGAACCGGCGCCGGCGGCGAGCAGGAGCACGGGCGTCAGCACGAGCGCGGCGGCAACGAGCACTCGGAGTCTGGTGATCGGGATCGGTCGCATGAAAAGCGCACCCATACACTGCCACAACTCGGCAGGCGCGTGTAACTCGCGAAAGAGGAGACCCGCATGACCACCACAACCATCACCGAGCACGAGGAGCAGCAGATCGAGCAGGCGAACGCGTCCGGGCTCGTGCCCATCGTGTCGTGCACGGACTCTGGCTTCTGCCCAGCAGCTGGGATCGCTGGGCCGCGGTCTTCGGCGAGGCCGGCTACACGGCCCTGACGCCAGGTTGGCCGGACGACCCCGAGACCGTCGAGGAGGCAAATGCCAACCCTGACGTCTTCGCCGACAAGACGGTGGGTCTGGTGGCCGACCACTTCCAGGACATCGTCGGCAGGCTGAGCAAGAAGCCGGCCGTGATCGGGCACTCCTTCGGCGGCCTGCTCGCCCAGATCCTCGCCGGCCGTGGGCTCTCGGCGGCGTCGGTCGCGATCGACCCGGCCCCGTTCCGCGGTGTGCTGCCGCTTCCGATCTCGGCGCTTCGGTCGGCATCGCCCGTGCTCCACAATCCTGCCAACCGGCACCGCGCGGTGCCGCTCACCTACGAGCAGTTCCGGTACGGGTTCGCAAACGCGGTCAGCGAGGACGAGGCGAAGGAGCTGTATGACACGTTCGCCGTTCCGGCCCCCGGCGCGCCGCTCTTTCAGGCCGCAACCGCCAACTTCAATCCTCGCACCGAGGCCAAGGTCGACAGCGAGAATCCCGACCGTGGCCCGCTCCTGATCATCTCGGGCGAGAAGGACCACACGGTGCCGCCGGCGATCGCGAACGCGGCTTACAAGAAGCAGCAGCGCAACCCGGGCATCACCGAGATCGCCGAGATCCCGGGCCGCGGGCACGCCCTCACGATCGACAGCGGCTGGCACGAGGTCGCCGACATCGCGCTCGCCTTCGTCAAGCGCTTCGTCTAGGTATTGATCGGGCCTGCGGCCGCTTCGTCGGTGCGAAGCGGTGGGGCAGAGCCAGCGACCATGTCTCGAGCGAGTCGAGGTCGCGCCAGTACTGGCGCATCCCGTAGTGGGGCGGATCCTCCGAGAAGGTCAACGACTCGTGCAGCAGCAGGCCGTCGGGGTGCGCACGCGCCCGCCACTACCATTGAGCGGTGCCACGGCGAGCGGCGGTCACGGGCGCGTTCTCTTACTCGGGTGGCGTGATCGCCGGGCGGCTTCTGGACGCCGGATACGAGGTCGTGACGCTCTCACGCGGGCCGGCACCGGCGGGACACGGGCTGGCCGGGCGCGTCGCGGTCGAGCGGTTGCAGTTCGTGGACTCCGGTGCGCTGGTGCGGGCGCTCACGGGCGCCGAGGTGCTCGTCAACACGTACTGGATCCGGTTTGGCCGCGACGGCGCGACGTTTCCCGGGGCGGTCGAGAACAGCCGGGTGCTGTTCGAGGCGGCTCGGGAGGCTGGGGTGCGGAGGATCGTCCATCTCTCCGTTACCAACCCGTCGCCCGACTCGCCGCTTGGGTACTTTCGCGGCAAGGCCGCGGTCGAGCGGGTGCTGGCCGAGACGATGTCCGAGCATACGGTGATCCGGCCGTCGCTCGTATTCGGTGGGCGCGAGGAGATCCTGGTCAACAACCTGGCCTGGCTGCTGCGCCACCTGCCGCTCTACGCCGTACCCGGCGACGGCCGCTACCGGGTCCA
>JBBQEF010000467.1:0-3008 GCA_038320445.1 Mycobacteriales bacterium | reverse complement strand
ACCGTCCACCGGGACCCGACCGGAGAACCGCGGAGACAAGCCGGCCACCCGGCCACCCCCTCATGCACCCGGGCCGACGCCAGCGCTGACCGCACCGATCGCCTCATCGACAACGGCACGTCGGTGGATCCGGGCTAAGTGACTCAAGGTTCGTGTTCGCCCACACGAGCGCGTCCAGGGCCGCCCGCATGTTGTGAACAGCGTCACCCGCCATCAAAGCCCAGTGCCCTAGCGGGGGTGGCCACATGCTGAGACCTATCTGGACCCGCCACGCAAGGCGGTCCTCCGAGATCGATGTGTCGAACACCGGCTCGACTACGCGCTCCCATTGGGTCATCCGCCAGTGAAGCTCAGTTGCGTGCTCTACGGCACGCTCGTGCTTGACCCACGCCCATGGCTTGTCTTCCCCCGGCTCCACCGTTTCAGCGTAGTCCGGGGACTCGGACCTAGCAGTCGTAGATGGCGTGCCGGGCTGTGGCCAGGTGTCAGGCCGCGCACTGCGACGGGACTCTGTGGCAACTGGCCAAGTTGCCCGTCCGGTCGTGACGCATAGGGACAGATGCACTGGCCAAGATGAGCGTGACCAGGCCCTCGATTCAGGCCATCCGTAGTGGCAACCGATACGCAACCTGGTTCGGATCTGCCGACGTCGCCACGTTCCAATCCTCCCCGTCCGGCACCGTGCGGGCCAGGTCGTAGGAACTCCCGAGGGGCTGGAACTGTTCGACCGGGGCGGCGACGAGACTGCCGTCCAGTTTGGCCTGCACCAGGGCGGGGCTGTCGCTGACCTGCTCCCCCGTGAGCCTGTTCCCCGGGGTGTAGATCTGGTCGGTGGCGGCGAGGCTACTGAACACGGTGGCGTTCCATCCGGCGATCTGGGTGAAGACGCGCACGGTGTCGTGGGCCAGGGCACGAACCTCGCGTGCCTGCCCGCTTGCGTGAACGCCGGTCGCGTCTCGGTGGATCGGCATGACGGTCTGACACAGATCACGGACCGCGGCGACTTCGCGTCGGAGTGCGGCAGATCCGGGTGTGGCGGTCCGCAGCTCGCGGAGTTCCAGGTGGATTTGAGCCCACGCCGAGCGGGCGTCCCGGGCGCGACGGGCCATGGAGTGGGCTGGCAGCTGCTCGCTGGGCCGTGCCGCGTCGATGGCCAGGTGGGCGGCGATGTGGGTGTGGGCGATCACCGCGGCAGCCGCGTACTCGGTCAGGCAGTCGACACCCACACGGGATTGGTGCGTGAGCTGCCACGCGTTCTGGCGGAGTCGGTCGATGCGGTCAGAGAGCTCGATGATGGGGTCGCCGGTGCGGATGCCAGGGCGAGCCGTGGCCAGGTCGGCGTCAAGGGTCCGGCCGCCGGTGGCCAGGGTCGATTCGCGGGCCAGGTCCCTGGCCGTGGACGCCATGTGCTCGAGGTCGGGAAGGCGGCGGGCGACCTCGCGCCACGGGACGCCGGCCTGGCCAGAGCGCAGGGCCAGGTCCCGGTCCGCCGCGGCCACCGTGATGGCCAGGTCCGCCAGGGTCGCGTATCCGGCGGCGCGGAAGGCGGGATCCTCCAGCAGTGCGGCGTCGGGTGACCGGAGCCGCCCGTGCGGGTCGCGGTGGGTCGCGAGCAGGTCGTTCGCGGTCCCGAGCGCGCGGGCCGCGGACAGCCAGGAAGCGCCGGCATCGTCGGTCGCTGTCGCAGGGTCCCAGTCCGGGGAATGGCGTGCGGCCCGGGCGAGGGTGTCGATGAACCGGACCGCGGCCCGGTCCGCGGGCTCCGGTGTGATCGACGCGGTAATCCCCTCGACCCGGCGGTTGCCGCCCGCCAGCTGCCAGGCGTGGCCGTGGATCGCGCCCAGCAGCCTCCAGTACGCCTCGAGGTTCGCCCTCGCGGATGCCGCGTCGGCGAACCGCTCACTGGTCAGGGCCGTCGCGGCGCTTGCCACCTGCTGGGCGGCCAGGCTGGTGAGCTCCCGGTAGGTGGTCCGTCCCGCGGTCGCGGTCATGACGGGCGACCGGTGAGTCGGCGGTGCGTGGCGGCGAGCTGGTGGGCGGTGCGGGCCAGGCAGAGCACGTCCGCCGTGTCCAACGACTCGGGCTGCTCGCGCAGCATCCGAGCCGCAGCGTCCAGTCCCCCGGCCAGCAGCAGACCCAGCGCCGTACGGGCGTCCCCGACGTCGTCGCCGGGCAGTTCCCCGAGGTCGACCGTGACGGCATCCGCAGCCACATCGGGGTGGACCCACTCGAGGTCCTCGAGCGCCTCGCCGAGATCCATCGCGGCGAACGTGAACGCCAGATCCCGATCCAGCTCCACGTCGGTCGCGCACCGCAGCACCCCGCGCTGCGCGGTCCGGATCAGCGACCACAAGCCCGCCATCCCCGGCTCGACCCGATCGACGAAGACCCCCGCCGTCGTCGTCCACGGCACCGTCATGACGAGCTCCTCTCCTGCGGGACCGACCTCTGCGGTCAGTCCTCGATGTCTCGAACGTGGACCCGTCACCCACCTCGCCGCTCGACCGTGAGCACCCGCGGTGGGCAACTCGCCCCTACTAGGAGGAGTGCACGAACACCCCCTCAAACCGGGGTCACGATCAAGATCATTTGTTCGGACTCTTCTGGCTCCTTCGGAATGGCGGGGGTCTGCGGGGCGGTGGGCGGCGCGGCGCAGTCGGAGTTGGGTCGCCCGGCTGATTCGTCCTCAGCGACCGGCGACACGCGCGAACGGCACATCGACCTTCGACGTCGACCACACGAGACAGATCGTCCACGTCCGTCCAGTCGAGACCGTCCACTGCCACCTCGCCACCGATCGATCATCCCGCCCGATCAGCGACAGCCACCTGCCAGGAATCGAAGCAGACATGTGCATCGGCGGCGAGTACCGTCTGGCCCTGAATCTATTGTGGCTCAACGGGTTTCCGGGTTGTGATGTTTCGTGTTGTCCAGTGCGAAGATCGGCCGGTCGTCGTGGCGGTACTACCAGCGCAGCGTCGCGGGTGGTGCGTGCGAGTACTACGCCG
>JBBQEF010000466.1:0-3009 GCA_038320445.1 Mycobacteriales bacterium | reverse complement strand
AGCTGCGCGTGCGCGACGCCGACCGGGCGCTCGCGGCGGCCGGCAAGGCCATCCCGGACTGGTCGGGCGGCACGCGGCTGGGCGAGGTGATGCGCGCGTTCGTGGACCGCTGGGGGCAGCGCGGCGCGGCCCGCCGCGCGGTGGTCGTCGTGTTCTCCGACGGCTGGGAGCGCGGCGAGCCCGACCTGCTCGGCGTGCAGATGCAGCGGCTCTCCCGCCTCGCCCACCAGCTGGTGTGGGTCAACCCGCACGCGGGCAAGGCGGGGTACGCCCCGGTGCAGGGCGGAATAGTTGCTGCCCTGCCCTACTTGGATTCGTTGCTGGCCGGCCACAGCCTGGCCACCCTGGAAGACCTGCTTGAGGTGATCCGCAATGCGTGACGTGATGGACCGGCTCGAGGGCTGGTGGTGCAAAGGCGAGAACGCGGCGCTGGCCACGGTCGTCGGCACCTACAGTTCCGCCCCCCGCCAGCCCGGCGCGTCGATGCTCGTCGGGCCTGGCGGCGAGGCCGTCGGCAGCGTGTCCGGCGGCTGTGTCGAGGGCGCGGTCTACGAGCTGGGGCAGCAGGTGCTCGCCGACGGCCGCCCGGTGTTCCAGCGCTACGGCGTGTCCGACGAGGACGCGTTCACCGTCGGGCTGACCTGCGGCGGCATCATCGACATCTTCGTCGAGAAGGTCAGCCCCGAGACCTACGACCAGCTCGGCTCGGTGGCCCAGGCCATCCGCGACGAGACGCCGGTCGCCGTCGCCACCGTGGTGTCGGGGCCCACGGAACGCCTCGGCAAGCGGCTCGTGGTGTGGGCCGATCACGTCGAGGGCGCCACCGGCTCCACCCGCCTCGACGACGCCCTGCGCGACGACGCCCGTGGCCTGCTCGACGCCGGGCGCAACGCGATCCTGCACTACGGCGTCGACGGCCAGCGCCGCGGCGAGGGCCTGGACGTGTTCGTCGAGTCGTTCGCCCCGCCGCCCCGCATGATCGTGTTCGGGGCCATCGACTTCGCCGCCGCCGTCGCGAAGATCGGCACCTTCCTCGGCTTCCGCGTCACCGTCTGCGACGCGCGCCCGGTGTTCGCCACCGCGTCCCGGTTCCCCGGTGCCAACGAGGTCGTGGTCGAGTGGCCGCACCGCTACCTGACGGCCGAGGCCGAGGCCGGCCGGATCGACAAGCGCACCGCCCTCTGCGTGCTGACCCACGACCCGAAGTTCGACGTCCCGCTGCTGGAGGTGGCCCTGCGGCTGCCGGAGGTGGCCTACATCGGGGCCATGGGGTCACGGCGTACCCACGAGGACCGGTTGGAGCGGCTGCGCGAGATCGGCGTCACCGAGGAGGAGATCGCGCGCATGTCGAGCCCGATCGGCCTCGACCTCGGCGCCCGCACCCCGGAGGAGACGGCCGTGTCGATCGCGGCGGAGATGATCGCCCAGCACTGGGGCGGTGCCGGCACCCGCCTGGCCCACCGTGCGGGCCCGATCCACGTCACCTGATCCCCCGCGAGTCGGTACGTTCCCGTGCGCGGGTCGGTACGTTCGCGGGTTCGTACGACACGCCCACTCGCGCACGGATTCGTGCCGACTCGCGGGGGTGGGTGCCGGCGGACCTGTCCGATCGGATGGGGCACGCACCGTTCGCACCTGCCCACCCACCTCGGGATCTTGTAACCTGAGTGGCGCTGTCGCCCCAGACTTCCGGCGCACGGCTGCGGACGATGTGGTGCGGGAGGGCAATGTGGTCCTCGTCGATGAAGCCGGCACGGCAGGCGATTCGGTCCTGCTGGCCCGGCGTGGTCCGGACGGTCAGCGCTCGGACGACGGCGCAGGTTTGTGCGCGGGCCCGGGAGCCGAGGCCGGCAACAGCCCGCTGCGGCTGTCGAAGTTCCACGCGCCCGAGATCGACTTCGGTCCGAACTCGCTGGCCGAGGCCGCCCACGCCGCGGTGCGGCTGGGAGCGCGGCGGCCGTTCGTGGTCACCGACCCGGGGCTCACCGAGGCGGGCTGGCCCGACGAGCTGCTCGCCCAGCTCCGCGACGCGGGCCTGAGGCCCGTGATCTGGACCGACGTCACGCCCAACCCCAAGGACCACGAGATCGAGGCGGGGCACGAGTGCTACGTCGAGTCCGGCTGCGACGTCGTGCTCGGCATCGGCGGCGGCTCGGTGATCGACGCCGCGAAGGGCATCGCGCTGCTCGCCGCGAACGGTGGGCGGATCCTCGACTACGAGGGCATCGACCGCATCGAGCACCCGATCCCGCCGCTGATCATGATGCCGTCCACGTCCGGCACCGGCGCCGACGTCTCGCAGTTCTGCATCGTCACCGACACCGCCCGCCACACCAAGATCACGATCATGGGCCGGGCCCTGGTGCCCGACGTCTCGGTGATCGACCCGCGGCTGCTGCTCACCATGCCGGACTGGCTCAACGCCGCCACCGGGATGGACGCCCTCACCCACGGCATAGAGGCGTACGTCTCGCTCGCCCACGGCCCGCTCACCGACCACCACGCGCTGCAGGCGATCTCGCTGGTCAACGGCAACCTCGCGCACACCGTCCACGCGCCGGGTGACACCGCCGCCCGCTCGTCCATGGCCCAGGCCGCGCTCGAGGCCGGCCTCGCGTTCACCAACGCGATCCTCGGCGCCACGCACGCGATGAGCCACCAGGTCGGCGGCATGCTCGACCTGCCCCACGGCGTCGTCAACGGGGTGCTGCTGCCGCACGTCATCCGGTTCAACGGCGCCGAGCTGCCGGACCGCTTCATCCCGATCGCGCAGGCCATGGGCGTGTACGTCCCCGGCATGCCGGCGCTGGACGCCGTCGAGCTGGTGGCGGAGGAGGTCCGCAAGCTGGGCGACGAGGTCGGAGTGCCGCGTGGGCTCGGCGCGCTCGGCGTCCGGGCCGAGGACATCCCGCGGCTGTCCGAGCTGACGCTCGGCGACGCGTGCCTCACCACCAACCCCCGCCCCACCGCGCTGGGCGACGTGGAGACGCTGTTCACGGCGGCCATGTG
>JBBQEF010000465.1:0-3047 GCA_038320445.1 Mycobacteriales bacterium | reverse complement strand
CATCGTCGAATGGCAGGCCGGTGGCCCGACCAGCGTGGGGAACTGCGTGATGTTGTGTCGGGTGTGTCATCGGTTGGTTCACCACGCCGGTTGGGATGTCCGGTTGGTGGAGGGGCGGCCGGAGTTCTACCCGCCACCGTGTGTGGACCCGCTGCGTCGAGCCCGGCGACGACCACCACCGATCACGGCACCCGCAGCCTGATTGAGAGTGGTCGAGCCAGCCCGATAGTGGTGGGGCTGGTGGTGACAGCAGCGAGTGTGACCCTTCCCCTGACTGGCGTGATGCCTTTGCGTGGACTTGTCCGCCTGCTGTGTCGGCACCGGCCCGGCCGGAGCAGCTGGCCCGATCAGGAGCATGACCGCCAGATTGCCGCTGGCGTGTCCCGTCACAGTCCCGCCGAGCTCCGCACCGGACCGGACGTCACGTCCGCCACGGTCAGGAGAACGCGTATCCATGCTGGCAGAACTGATCGAAAATATCATCGGGGTCGACACCCACGGCGATACCCACACCGCCGCACTGGTCATGGTCGACACCCGCGCCCTGCTTGCCACGATCACCGTGCCCGCCGGCCCGGACGGCTATCAGCAGCTACTGGAGCTGGCCGAGACCCATAGCGGGCGGGCCTGGGCTGGGCGATCGAGGGCGCCGGCGGTTACGCGTCGGCCTGGCTCGCCACCTCGCCGACACCGGCGAGATGGTCGTCGAGCTGAACCGCCCGCTGCACCCGGCACGCCGAGTGGGGGCGAAGTCCGATGTGATCGACGCCGACGCGCCGCCCGCGATGCGCTGGCCCGCGCCGAGCTGGCTGCACCCGACACCGGACCACAACGGGCCTCGGTGGGAGCGTTGCTGGCCGGGCGGCGCAGCGCCGTGGACGCCGCCAGCATCGCGCAGCGGCAACTCGGGCCCTGGTGATCACCTCCCGGGAGCAGGTGCTGGCCCGGCCGCCGTGGCTCATCGTCACCGGGCCCCGGGTGACCTTCCCGTCGCGGATCAGCCACGCCTGGTTGTGGACCAGGTCGACGCACGCCCGCGCCGTCGCGGTGCACGGGGTGCCCTCGACCATGGCGTCCCCGCCGTCCTCGGCCAGTGCCGTGCTGCGAGCGCGAGCGCCGCCGTCGCACCGATGGCGGCCGTCCGTCCCGGCCGCCGTGTCGTGCCTGCCATTCCTGTCCTCACGCTTCCCCGCCCGCACAACGACACGCGCGCGTGGGGAGTGACGGGGTCGGACGAGAGCGGTCCGGTACCGGTGCAGATGCGTCCGGTGCCCGACCTGGTCCACAGTGTGCGCATGACTGATCACAAGCCGCCCCCCGATCTCAAGCCGCGCAGCCACGAAGTCACCGACGGGCTCGAGCGCGCGGCCGCCCGGGGCATGCTGCGTGCGGTCGGGATGCGCGACGAGGACTTCCGCAAACCCCAGATCGGTATCGCGTCGAGCTGGAACGAGATCACCCCGTGCAACCTCTCGCTGCAGCGGCTCGGCATCGCCGCCAAGGAAGGCGTGCACCGGGCGGGCGGCTTCCCGATGGAGTTCGGCACGATCTCGGTGTCGGACGGGATCTCGATGGGCCACGTCGGGATGCACTGGTCGCTCGTCAGCCGGGAGATCATCGCCGACTCCGTCGAGACCGTGGTGCAGGCGGAGCGCCTCGACGGCACGGTGCTGCTCGCGGGTTGCGACAAGAGCCTGCCCGGAATGCTCATGGCCGCGGCCCGGCTGGACCTCGCCGCGGTCTTCGTCTACGCGGGCTCGATCCTGCCCGGGCACATCGGCGACCGGGAGGTCAACATCGCCGACGCCTTCGAGGCCGTCGGTGCGTGCGCGCGCGGGTTGATCAGCCGCGAGGAGGTGGACGCGATCGAGCGCGCGATCTGCCCCGGTGAGGGCGCGTGCGGCGGCATGTACACGGCCAACACGATGGCCAGCGCCGCCGAGGCACTGGGCATGGCGCTGCCGGGCTCCGCCGCCCCGCCCGCCGTCGACCGCCGCCGGGACGGCATCGCCCGCGCGTCCGGCGAAGCCGTGATCGGAATGATCGAGAAGGGCATCACCGCTCGGCAGATCCTCACCAAGCAGGCGTTCGAGAACGCGATCGCCGTCGTGATGGCGTTCGGCGGCTCCACCAACGCGGTCCTGCACCTGCTCGCCATCGCGTGGGAGGCCGGCGTGCCGCTGGAGCTCGACGACTTCACCCGTATCGGTTCCCGCGTGCCGCACCTGGCCGACGTCAAGCCGTTCGGGCGGTACGTGATGAGCAGCGTCGACCAGGTCGGTGGTGTCCCGGTGGTGATGAAGGCCTTGCTGGACGCGGGTCTGCTGCACGGTGATGCCCTGACCTGCACCGGCTCCACCGTCGCCGAGAACCTCGCCGCCATCGACCCGCCGGACCTCGACGGCGACATCCTGCGCGCGCTCGACAACCCGATCCATCCGACTGGCGGCATCACGATCCTGCGCGGCTCGCTCGCCCCCGAGGGCGCGGTCGTCAAGAGCGCGGGCTTCGACTCCACCCGCTTCGAGGGCACCGCCCGGGTGTTCGACGGGGAGCAGGGCGCGATGGAGGCGCTGCCGGCCCTGCAGCCCGGCGACGTCGTCGTGATCCGGTACGAGGGTCCCAAGGGTGGGCCGGGGATGCGCGAGATGCTCGCCGTCACCGGGGCGATCAAGGGTGCCGGGCTGGGCAAGGACGTGCTGCTGCTCACCGACGGCCGGTTCTCCGGGGCCACCACGGGCCTGTGCGTCGGGCACGTCGCGCCCGAGGCGGTGGACGGCGGGCCGATCGCGTTCGTCCGCGACGGTGACCGGATCGTGCTCGACGTGGAGGCCCGCACGCTGGACGTCCTGGTGGACGCCGACGAGCTGGCGCGCCGCCGCGAGGGCTGGACGCCACGCCTCCCCGCGCTCCGCACCGGGGTGCTCGGCAAGTACGCGAAGCTGGTGGGCTCAGCGGCGCAGGGCGCGGTCTGCAGCTGACGCCGCCCGTGCGCGGAAAGTGTTGCTGGAGCAGCACTATCCGCGCACGACCGGCGACGGGGGTCT
>JBBQEF010000464.1:0-3176 GCA_038320445.1 Mycobacteriales bacterium | reverse complement strand
CTCGGAGTGTCGTCACTCGTGGTCAGCGGGCTGGCAGGCGCGCTGGTGGTCCGCCGCCGCCGTCAGATGCGGCACCGCCGAGCCCGCCACACCATCGCCGTTCCGGACGATCGGTCGGGCGCCCTGGAGTGGGCAGCTGTCCACGCCGTCACGGCGGTCGACGCGGACATGCTTGATGCCGCCCTGCGCGCTCTCACTATCCACGACTGGACCGCCACCACACCGCCCGAGCTGTCCACGGTCGAGCTGGACGCCGTCGAAGCCCGCCTCACCGTCACCGAGGGTTCGCTTGCCCCGCCGTTCGAGCCCGAGGACGACGACACATGGCGGCTACCGGGAGACGCGGTGCTGCCGCTCGCGCCGGGCGAGGCCGGCGGCCGCTGTGCCCCGTTCCCCTTGCTGGTCTCAGTCGCCCACACCGAAGACGGCCGCACCCTGCTGGTGGACCTCGAGGCCGACGGCGTCGTCCACCTCACCGGCGAGCGCGAGGCGGCGCTCGGGTTGCTGCGCCACATCGCGGCCGAGCTGGCCAACGCCCGATGGGCCGAGGACGTGGAGATCCTGCTCGTTGGCTGTAGCACTCTGATCTGGCCCCACTGTTCTTCTCTGTTCTGGCCCCACCTCGGGCTGGTCGTGGTGCGGGCGTAGCACTCGGAGTTGGCCCCACCTGCGGTATGTCGCACCGCGACACGCCGCTGGGGTGCTTCGCGGAACTCGGGTTCGGGCGGATCGTTGGTGTCGTCCGTTGCTCGTCCGTCCGCTCGCGCATAGGGGCCGGGATGGGGTCGAGAGTGGAGTTGTACGCGGCGATCCGGTTCGACTGGCAGCGCAACCAGATGTCGATTCGGGCGTTGGCCGACAAGTACGGGGTGCACCGGCGCACGGTGCGCGAGGCGGTCGGTTCGCCGGTCCCGCCGCCGCGCAAGAGCCCGCCCCGCACGGCGCTGGTCCTGGACTCGGTCCGCGAGTTGATCGACGGCATGCTCGCCGAGGATCTCGCGGCGCCCCGCAAGCAGCGCCACACCGCCAAGCGGATCTACGAGCGGCTGCGGGTGGAGCACGACGCCGTGGTGTCGTACTCCTGCGTCGCGAAGTACGTGCACCGCCGCCGCGGTGAGGTGATCGCGCAGGCGGCGGCGCGAGACGCCGCGCGGGCGGGAGTGGTGGCGGGGTTCGTGCCGCAGTGTCATCCGCCGGGCGCGGAGGCCGAGGTCGACTTCGCCGATCTGTGGGTGCGTCTGGACGGGGAGATGACCAAGTGTTTCCTGTTCACGCTGCGGCTGTCGCACTCCGGGCGCGCGGTGCACCGGGTGTTCGCCTCCCAGGGCCAGGAGGCGTTCCTGGAAGGTCACGTGGCCGCGTTCGAGGTCCTCGACGGCATCCCGTTCGACAAGATCCGTTACGACAACCTGCGCTCGGCGGTGCACCGGGTGCTGTTCGGGCGCAACCGCGTCGAGTCAGGGCGCTGGCTGGCGTTCAGGGCGCACTACGGGTTCGACGCGTTCTACTGCATGCCCGGTGTCGAGGGCGCGCACGAGAAGGGCGGGGTCGAGGGCGACGGGGGCCGGTTCCGGCGCACCCATCTGGTCCCGGTCCCGCAGGTCGCCACGCTGGCTGAGCTCAACGCCCGCCTGGTCGCCGCTGACCTGGTCGATGACGATCGGCACATCGACGGGCGCACCGAGTCGGTGGCGGCGATGTTCGCCGGGGAGGCGCCGCTGCTGGCGCCGTTGCCGGGCGAGCGGTTCGACACCGCGTTGTCGGTGACCGCCCGGGTCGATCGCTACGCCCAGATCATGGTCCGCCAGGTTCGCTACTCGGTGCCGGCCAGGTTGATCGGGTCTCGGGTGCGGGTCGCCCTCGCCGCGTCGCAGCTGACGGTGTTCGACGGCCCGACCCGGGTCGCGACCCACCCGCGGGTGCTCTCGCGCGGCGAGGCGGTCCTGGCGCTGGATCACTACCTGGAGATCCTGCTGGGCAAACCGGGTGCGCTGCCGGGGTCGACCGCGCTGGCGCAGGCCCGCGCGGCCGGGACGTTCACCGCGACCCATGAGGCGTTCTGGGCCGCGGCCCGCGCGAAGCACGGTGACAGCGCCGGCACGCGGGCGTTGATCGAGGTGCTGCTGCTGCACCGCCGGCTGCGCCGCGACGCCGTGCTGGCGGGGATCCGGGCCTCGTTGGCCGCGGGCAGCGTGTCCGCCGACGTGGTGGCCATCGAGGCCCGCAAGCACTCCACCGTCACCGAAGCCACAGGAGTCACGGCTGCGGCTGCGCCCGAGAGCCCGCAGCGGTCACGGGCGGCGGTGGTGACCCTCGGCGCGCGCCGCCAGGCCGCGCTCCCGGCCGATGAACGGCCGGCGCCGTCGGTGGCCGACTACGACCAGCTGCTGGCCCACCGTCATCAGGCCGGGACCCATCACACCGAGCAGGAGCGCAGCTCATGAGCAGGCCCACTCGGCCCCCTTCGGCTCGGGACGAGTTGACTGACACCGCCGCGGACGCCGCGATCGAGCAGGCCTGCCGGATCCTGCGGCTGCCCACCATCCGCGAACACCATGCCCGGGTCGCTGAGGCCGCCACCCGGCAGAAGGCCGGCTACAAGGGATTCCTGGTCGAGCTCCTCGCGATGGAATGCGACGAGCGCGAGGACCGCCGCAAAATCCGGCTGGTCCGCGACGCCGGATTCCCGCGCCCGAAACGCATCGATGACTTCGACTTCACCGCGAACCCGCTCATCGACCCTGGGATGATCCACACCCTGGCCAAGGGCGCCTGGATCCGCGCCGGGCAACCCCTGTGTCTGATCGGGGACTCCGGCACCGGGAAGAGCCACCTGCTGATCGGGTTGGGTATCGCCGCCGCGGAGGCCGGCTACCGGGTCCGCTACGTCACCGCCGCCGCGCTGGTCAACGAACTCGTCGAGGCCGCCGATGACAAACACCTCTCCCGCACCATTGCCCGCTACGGCCGGGTCGATCTGCTCTGCCTCGATGAACTGGGCTATCTGGAACTCGACCGCCGCGGCGCCGAGCTGTTGTTCCAGGTGTTCACCGAACGCGAGGAACGCGCCTCGGTCGCGGTCGCGTCGAACTCCGCGTTCTCCGAATGGGCCCGCACCTTCACCGACCCCCGGCTCTGCGCCGCGATCGTGGACCGGATCACCTTCGAAGCCCACA
>JBBQEF010000463.1:0-3218 GCA_038320445.1 Mycobacteriales bacterium | reverse complement strand
AGCGTCTGGACGTTCGCGAGATCTGGGCCTCCGTCATGGTAGGTCTGGGAGCGCTCGGCGGCGTCGTGGCCGCGTTCACGGGCCAGAGCTGGGCGCTCATCCCGCTCGTGACCGGAATCGCAGCGGCGACGCTCCTCCGCTGCCTGCCGGTGGCGCACAAGGCGAGTCGCCCGGAGCCGGCCGTGATGGGCTGGGTGGTCGCCGACACCGCGATCACCGGGGTGATCTACCCGCTCCTGAACACCATGATCCTGGCGCTGCTCGGCCCGGGCTACGCGGTGCTGTTCACGGCGATCGCCACGGTCTCCGGCCTGCTCGCGATCCCCCTGAACTTCATGCGGCTGCGACTGTTGAAGGCACACTCCCAATTGGACATCGTCGTCTCGGCCGGCGCCGTGCTCGCCGCCGTCGTCGTGCTCGTGGTCCTCGAACGCACCGGCGTGCTCGGCTTCATCTTCGGCGGCGTCTGGACGAGTTCGGCGGCCATCCTGCCGCTCGTGCTCGCCTGCTGCTGGAGGGCCGCGTCGCTCCCGACGACGATCCCGTTCGCCGCGCTGCGACGGATGGGCGAGGTGCGCCTGCTCACCGGGTTGCGCGCGGTCGTGTCCGCGATGGCGTTCGCCCTCGCCGCGGTCGGCCTCTGGCTGCACAGCCTGCCGGCCGTGTTCCTCGGCCTGCTCCTCGCCGAGCTGGCTTCGGCCGTGGTCTACGAACTCGCCCGGCGCCGGCGCGTGCGGGCCGCCGAGCAGCTCGCCGTGGCCGGTCGATGAGCCGGGTTCTGGTCGACCTGCTGTTCTTCACCGGCCGCAAGGGCGGGATGGAATCCTACGTGCGCGAGGTCTACAGCCGGATCGAACCGGGCGCCGAGGGCCTCGAATTCATCGGCCTCGCGTCGCGTGAGCTGGCCGCCGAACTGGCCACCGCACTGGCCGCCGGCGACACCGGCTGGTTCCCCGGCGAAATCGTCGACTCCGGGATCAGCGGCGAGAACCGCATCGCCTGGGCCCGCGGCGAGCTGTTCGGCGTCGCCCGGTTCGCCCGTCGCCTTCGCGCCGATCTCGTCCACTGCCCGGCGAACCTCGGCCCGGCGTGGTCGCGGGTGCCCGTGGTGCTCACCGTGCACGACCTGCTGCCGTTCCGGCATCCGGAATACGTGCCCGGCGCGTACTCGCGGGTGCTCCGCACGATGATCCGGCTCGCCGCCCGCGGCGCACGGCGCATCCTCACCGTCAGTGTCGCATCGCAGGGCGACATCGTGCGCTACCTGCGCGTGCCGGCGTCCCGGATCGACGTCGTTCCCCTGGCCGGCCAGGACCAGGAAGCAAGCCCCAGCGCACTCCCCCGGCTGCCACGACAGCTGCTGGCCGTGGGCAACCGGATGCCGCACAAGAACTTCCCGCTGCTGCTGACGGCCCTCGCCCTGGTCCCCGAAGGCTCTCGGCCGCACCTCGTCGTCACCGGAAGCCACGGCGAGGACCCGTTGGCCCCGGTCGTTGCCCGGCTCGGCCTGGAGCCGTGGGTGACGTTGCGCGGCTGGTTGCTCCCCGACGAGCTCGACCGGCTCTACGCCGAGTCGAGCCTGATCGTGTTCCCGACCCTGTTCGAGGGTTTCGGCCTGCCGGTGCTGGAGGCCATGTCCCGCGGCTGCCCCGTCGTCTGCGCCGACATTCCCGTGCTGCACGAGGTCGCCGGGGACGCGGCCGTCTACGTGTCGCCCCACGATGCCGAGGCTCTCGCTGCGACGATCGGCAGCCTGCTCGACGATCCGGCCGAGCTGGCCCGCATGTCAAAGCAGGGCCGTGAACGGGCCCGGGCGTTCTCCTGGGCGACGACAGCCCGGGGCACCGTGGTGTCGCTTCAGCGGGCTCTCGCCGAGCGGTAACGCGACAGGATCTGGTCGACCGAGGCGCTGAGGCCGTGGCTGACCCGCTCGCGCTGGAACCACTCATGTGTGGAGCGCCGCAGCGGCTCCCCCGCCCGCACGGCGCGCACGATGGCCGCACCCAGCACTTCGGGCGACACCGACGTGGCAACGTAGCCGTTGACCCCGTCTTCGACGAGTTCGGCCGCCGCGTTGTCCTCGCCGGCGACGACCACGCTCGGAGTGCCGTGCGCCGCTGCCTCGGCGATGACGAGCCCGAAACCTTCCCTGGCCGAAGGATTGACGAGGACACTGGCTCGGGCGAAGCTCTCGCTCAGTTCCTTCGCGCTCACCCGGCCTGCGAAGTGCACGGCCTCGTCGAGGGCGAGCCGGGAGACCCGGTCGCGCACGGCGTCCGTCTCCGGACCGGACCCGACTATCACTGCGCGCAGCCCTGGCAGTGTCCGGCGGGCGGCGGCGAGCGCCGCCGGAAGGTCAGCGAGGCGTTTGTCGGCGATATGTCGGCCGACGAAAAGCACGGTGGGATCGAGCGGCCAAGCCGTGGCGGCTTCCGTGGGGAGGTCGGCCGGCTCGACCAGGTCGACCAGCCCCAGGACGACCGGGTCAGCTGTCGGCCGGTAGGCCCTGACCCGAGCGCGAGTGAATTCGCTGTTGACGGTGTGCAGGTTACCGATCCAGAGCGCCAGGAACTGCAGGACGGATGCGACCGTTCCCACCAGCACTCCCGAGTAGCGGCGCCATTTACGGGCATCCCACACTTCGAGCCAGTCGGTAACCAGGAAGGTGCCCGTTCCCAGCAGGGCCAGTCGCACCGCGAAGACGTTGAGCACCGGCAATGCACTGACGACCACCAGGTCGTAGTCCCTGCGACGCCGCCGAAAATGGCTGAACAGGGCCAGGGCGAAGGCGAACGCGCCCGCCGGAGTGCGCGTTCCGGCATCGTCGTAGATTTCGCCGCGCCAGACCGGAGCGATTGCGAAGTCAGCCAAGGGCACCGCGGCCGCGGACCACTGCCCCCGGGTCACATACTCCACGGAGCACCCGCGCTGCACGAACAACTCAGCCAGGCGCCGGTACACCCGCTCCCCGCCCCCTGTATTTACGGGGAAAAAGCAGTCATAGGCCACGGCGACGCGCGGTTCAGCCATGTTCGAGAACGACTTCGGGAGCGGATGCGGCAGATACCGACTGGTCTTCCGCCCGCGCAGCCCGGGTGCCGATCCATCCCAACCACCCGGCCAGCGCGACCGATGTCAGACCATAGAGCACCACGAGCGTCGGCCAGCCGAGCGGCGGCTGCCAGGCCGGATCCTTCCACATGGCACTGACCGGCACG
>JBBQEF010000462.1:0-3244 GCA_038320445.1 Mycobacteriales bacterium | reverse complement strand
CGACCGCGCCGGATCGGTCCCGTCCGCCGAGGCCCCGTCGCGCGACGGCGGCGACGAGGAACCGGCCGCGGCCGGCCTCCCCGTCACGACGACCCCGCCGGACGCAGGCGCCGGACCGGACGGCAGCGCGGCCGCCACGGAGGAGCCGCCCGCTCGGGCCGGCCTGAGCCAGAGCACCCGCCAGGCCGTGCAGGTCGGGGTGGCGACGAGCCTCGCGATCGTGGTGGGCGAGCTCGTCTCGCCGTCGCGCTGGTACTGGGCCGTCATCGCCGCGTTCGTGGTGTTCGCGGGCACCACCAGCCGCGGCGACCTGCTCACCCGCGGGTCTCAGCGCGTCGTCGGGACGGTCGGGGGCGTGCTGGCGGGCATGGGACTGGCCCTCGTCGTCGGCGACCGGGCGCTCCCCGCGTTGATCCTGATGTTCGCGTGCGTGTTCTTCGCCCTGTACCTCGTGCGGGTGTCCCAGGCGCTGATGGCGTTCTGGATCACCGCGGTGCTGGCGCTGCTCTACGGGCTGATCGGCCAGTTCAGCGTCGAGACGCTCGTGGTGCGCATCGAGGAGACGGCCGTCGGCGCGGCGACGGGGATACTCGCCGGGTACCTGATCCTGCCCAAGGGCACCAGGGAGGCGTTCGGCGAGGCACTCGACACGGTCGTCGACGCGGCGGACGCCACGCTCGCGGCGGCCGTCGACCGCATCCTCGGCCGGACGCCCGGCTCGGCGCCGCTGGAGCTGGCCCGCGACATGGACGACGCCCTCGGCGTGCTGCGGCTGCGGGCGAAGCCGCTGGACAACCCGCTGCCGCGGCGCCGCGGCCGGTCGAGCTATCAACGGGCGCTGCGGGTGCTCAGCGCCGTGGACCACTACGCCCGCAGGCTGGCCCGGCTCAGCGACTCGATCTCCGACCCCGGGTGGGCGGACACGCTCGATCCGGCCGCCTGCCGGGTCCGTGCCAATCTCGACGGGCTGCGAGGCCTGCTGATCGGTCGTGAACCGGCGACGGCGGGCATCCGCTCGGCCGAGCAGGAGGTCGACGCCGCCGAGGCCCGAGCCGCTCGCACCGCCGACCACCGACGCCGGACCGAGCTCCTGACGGCCGTGCGGGTGCTGCGCCGCATCGACCAGGCCGTGGTCGGGTTCGCCACCGACCTCGGTGGCGCGGGCCGGGACGGGGCGGCCGGCCCACCCGTCGGCAGCCCGCTTCCCGCGACTGATCGTCACTGAAGGTGACAGTAGGGGCCGAGGAGGTGACGGTTGCGCCTCGACACAGCGCTGCAGCCCCGCGTACCGCTCTGCGAACATGACGGAATGTCACGATCTGTTTGCCTTCGTTGCCCACAACCAGCAAGCTGAGCGCCGGTTGCCCGTTCCGGGGCGGCCGATCGATCTGCGGGGGAACCGGGCGTCGCGACCCGCGATGAGGGGGCCGGAACCATTACTGATCCGACGGGGGACGTCTGCGCCAGCGCACCGCATCCGCCCCAGCGCACCACGTCCACCGTCCTGCTGGCGATCGCGAACGCACAGGTCCGCCGCACGTTGTCGGACGAGCTGTCCCACCGCGGCCCGTGCGCGTTCCTGGAGGCGGAGTCACCGGACGAGACCGAGCGGGTGGCGTACGACCACGGGCCGGGCGATCTCGCGGTCGTCGACATGGCCTTCGGCGACCAGCACGGTGACGGATCCGCCGTGCAGCTGGTGGAGGTGCTCCGGAAGGAGGGGTGGGACCACGTCGTCGCACTCGGCGACCGGACCCGGCTGGACCGGATCGGCGCCACCCTGCGGGCGGGCGCCCGCGGCTATCTCTTCACCGCCGAACCCCGGACGACGGCGGACGAGATCCCCGAGCAGCGGCCGCCCGTCGATCCCGTCACCCGCCGCGTCCGGGTGCTGGACGCCGGCGGGCAGGAGCGGGAGCTGTCGCACCGCGAGGTGGAGGTGCTGCGGCTCACCGCCGAGGGGCTCGGCAACAGCGAGATCGGGCACGTGCTCGGTCTCTCCGCCCTGACGGTCAAGAGCCACCTGGCCCGCATCACCCATCGGCTCCACGCCCGGGACCGCGCCCACATGGTGCTGCTGGCCCTGCGAGCGGGTGCGATCCGCTAGCGATCCCGCCGCTAGGACCGGGTGAAGCCGGGCGGCACGATGATGTCGTCGGGCACGAGGTCGTGGATGGAGGCCCGCCCCAGGCCCAGCAGCGCCTCGTCGATGCCGCTGCGCAGGATCTGCAGGACGTTCGTGACGCCCGCCTCCCCGCCCGCGGCCATGCCCCACAGGTAGGCACGGCCGATCATGCACGCCTTCGCCCCGAGGGCCAGCGCCTTGACCACGTCGCTGCCCCGGCGGATGCCGCCGTCGAAGAGCACCTCGACCTGGCTCCCCACCGCGTCGACCACGCCGGGGAGTGCCCGTATCGAGCCCGGCGTGCCGTCGAGGTTGTTGCCGCCGTGGTTGGACACCGAGATCGCCGAGACGCCCGCGTCGACGGCACGACGCGCGTCGTCCGGGTGCTGGATGCCCTTGACCATGAACGGGCCGTCCCACTCCTCACGCAGCCAGGCAACGTCCTCCCAGGTGGGCAGCGGGGTGAACATCCACTCGCCGTAGGCCCCGAAGAACGTGGGCGCCTCCTCGCCGGGAGCGGCGAGGTTGGGGGTCTTGAGGTCGGGCAGAGCGCCGCTGCGCAGCCATTCGAGCAGGTACCTGGGCCGGACGAGGCCCTCCGGGCCAAACTTGATCATAGCCTTGAGGTCGAACTTCTCCGGGATGGGCGGGCTGCCCCAGTCGCGGCGGGTGGCGAACGTCCAGTCCAGGGTGATGATCAGCCCCTGGGCACCGGCCTTCTTCGCCCGCTCGGCGCGCTCCAGGATCTTGTCCTTGCTGCCGACCCAGTACATCTGGAAGAAGGTCTTGTCGTTGGCCGCGCAGACCTCCTCGATGGACTTGCTCGCGAACGAGCTCAGGCCCATCGCGGTGTCGGCGGCCTTCGCGGCCCGCGCTACGGCGACCTCGCCGTCGGGGTTGACGGCCTGCACACCGGTCGGGGAGATGATCACGGGGAACGCGATGTCGGTGCCCAGCACCCGCGTGGCCTGCAGGCGTTCGTGCGGCAGGTTCGCGATGTGCGGGCGGAACCCCAGCTCGCTGAACGCCTTCACGTTGTCGTCCATCGTGACGCCCTGTTCGGAGCCGGCGACGAGAGCCATGTAGACCGACTTCGGCAACCGCTTCTTCGCGCGCCGC
>JBBQEF010000461.1:0-3256 GCA_038320445.1 Mycobacteriales bacterium | reverse complement strand
CAACCCGAGCGCCGCGCCCGCGGTGTCGCCGGTACCGGGCCCGAGCACGATCCCGTCCGGCGTGTGTCCGGCGGCCTCCGACGGCCCCAGCACCCGCGGCAGCACCACGTCGGAGCGGCCGAACGCGCGGGAGAGCAGGTCGGGCCGGTAGGCGTCGGTGACCGCGGAGAAGTACCCGGTGCCCGACGCGTCGCCGCGGTCGGTGACCAGGTCGTCCAGGGCGCCCGTGCCGCGCAGCTTCCAGGTCAGCCAGTCGTGCGGGAGGCAGACGGCGGCGGTGGCGGCCGCGTTCGACGGCTCGTGGGTGGCGAGCCAGCGCAGCTTCGACACGGTGAACGAGGCCACCGGCAGGCTGCCGATCGCCTCGGCCCACTCCTTCGCGCCCAGCTCGGCGACGAGGTCGTCGGCCGCGGCGGCCGACCGGGTGTCGTTCCAGAGCAGCGCGGGGCGCACGACCTCGCCCGCCTCGGTGAGGCAGACCATCCCGTGCTGCTGCCCGGCCACCGCCATCGCCTCGACGCCGTCCAGCCCGCCCGCGTCGGCGACCGCGGCCTGCAGGGCGTCCCACCAGGCGGCCGGATCGACCTCGGTGCCCGCGGGGTGCTTGGCGTGCCCCTCGCGCACCATCGCACCGCTCCCGGCGTCGCGGATCACCACCGTGCACGACTGCGTCGACGAGTCGACCCCGGCCACCAGGCTCATCCCGGCCCTCCCGCCCTCGTGCGTGGAAAACGTCGCCAGGGCGACGTTCTCCACGCACAGGGGATCATCGGGCCCCCATCAGGTGCTCCACCGCCAGCTGGTTCAAGCGCACGTAACCGTAGCCGCGCTCGCCCGCCTTGTCGGCGTCGAAGTCCTCGAAGGTGGTCCGGTCGGCGAGCAGGTCGGCGACGGTCTCGCCGGTGTTCAGCGTCGGCCTGGACAGCTCCGCCACCCCGGACGTCGCCAGCGCCTCGGCCACCTCGGGATCGGCCCGGAACGCCGCCGCGCGCTCCTTGAGCAGCAGGTAGGTCCGCATGTTCGCGGCCGCCGACTCCCACACCCCGCTGATGTCCTCGGTGCGCAGCGGCTTGTAGTCGAAGTGCCGCGGCCCGTCGTAGGACGGCCCGGCAGCGCCATCCTCGCCCACCCCACCGTGCTCGAGGAGGTCCACCAGCGAGAACGCGTTGATCAGGTCGCCGTGCCCGAACACGAGGTCCTGGTCGTACTTGATGCCGCGCTGCCCGTTGAGGTCGATGTGGAACAGCTTGCCGGCCCACAGCGCCTGGGCGATGCCGCTCGCGTAGTTGAGCCCGGCCATCTGCTCGTGTCCGACCTCGGGGTTCACGCCGACGATGTCGCCGTGTTCCAGCTCGGCGATGAACGCGAGCGCGTGCCCGAGCGTGGGCAGCAGGATGTCGCCGCGGGGCTCGTTGGGCTTGGGCTCGATGGCGAACCGGATGCCGTACCCCTGCTCCTTCACGTACGCGGCAAGTAGGTCGATCCCTTCGCGGTAGCGGTCCAGCGCGGCCTGGATGTCCTTGCCGGAATCGACCTCGGCGCCCTCGCGGCCGCCCCAGAACACGTAGGTGGACGCACCGAGCTCGGCGGCGAGATCGATGTTGCGCAGCACCTTGCGCAGCGCGAACCGGCGCACCGACCGGTCGTTGCTGGTGAACGCCCCGTCCTTGAACACGGGGTGGGTGAACGTGTTGGTCGTCATCATCGGGACGACGAGGCCGGTCTCGTCGAGCGCGGCGCGGAACCGGGTGATCAACCGCCGGCGCTCGTCGGAGGAGGAACCGAACGGGATCAGGTCGTCGTCGTGGAACGTCACGCCGTACGCGCCCAGCTCGGACAGCCGGTGCACCGACTCGACCGGGTCCAGGGCGGGCCGGGTCGCCACGCCGAACGGGTCGGCCGCGGGCCAGCCCACGGTCCAGAGCCCGAAGCTGAATCTGTCCTCGCGGGTCGGCTGCATCGAAACCCCTTTGTTCGATCATCGTACAAACCAGGCCACGGTAGCGTGCCCGGCGTGCGTCTGGCTACGTGGAACGTGAACTCCGCCCTCTCCCGGCTGCCCCGGCTGCTGCCCTGGCTCGACGAGCGCGCGCCCGACGTCGTGTGCCTGCAGGAGACCAAGCTCTCCGACGAGGCCTTCGCCGAGACGTTCGACGAGCTGCTGCACGAGCGCGGCTACGAGATCGCCCACGTCGGTGAGGGCCGGTGGAACGGCGTGGCGCTGCTGTCGCGCGTCGGCCTCGACGACGTCGTGCGTGAGCTGCCCGACGTCCCGCGCTTCGCCGACGCCGTCGAGGCCCGCGCAGTGACGGCGACCTGCGGTGGGCTGCGCGTGACGTCGGTGTACGTGCCCACCGGCCGCACCCCCGACGATCCCCACTACGCCTACAAGCTGGAGTGGCTGGCCGCACTGGCCGAGTCCGTCGGCGCGCCCGGGTCCGCCGTGATCGCCGGGGACATGAACATCGCCCCCACCGACGCCGACCTGTGGGACCCGTCGCTGTTCGTCGACGCCACACACGTCACGCCCGCCGAGCGGGGTGCGCTGGCCGCGCTGCTCGACCTCGGCCTGCACGACGTGGTGCGCGACCGCTGGCCGACCGAGCGCGTCTTCAGCTACTGGGACTACCGCGCCGGGCGCTTCCACCAGGACAAGGGCATGCGGATCGACCTCGTCCTGGCCGGCGCAGATCCGACCGGGCGGGTCGCCGCGGCGTGGATCGACCGCAAGGCCCGCAAGGGCAGCGGCCCGAGCGACCACGCGCCGGTCATCGTCGATCTCGACACGGCCCCGGACGGCGACATCGGCCCCGTGGTCCCGCCCCCGTCCAACCCGGTGCGCTAGGCCAGGGCGGCAGCCCGCCCGGCCAGCGCCGCTCCGAGCACCGCCAGGCCGGTCAGGACCACGATGAGGACCGGCAGCGCGACGGCGGGGGAGACCAGCAGCGCGAGCAGCGCCCCGCCGGTCCCGATCATCGTGGAGGTGAGGAGCTGGTCGGCGATCTGCGCGGCCGAGCTGTGGAACCCCACGGCGTCGGCGTCGGACTGCTGCAGCAGCAGGAACGACACCGACGAGAAGCCGAGCCCCATCCCGATACCGGCGAACAGCCAGAACGGCACGGCCAGCCACGCCACGCCCCACTCGGGGGCGACGAGCAGCATCCCGGCCGTGCCGACCGACAGCGAGCAGAACCCGATCCGCAGCAGCCGGGCGCGGGACAGGTCGGGATGGCGGCCCTGCCACGCCGACGCACCC
>JBBQEF010000460.1:0-3296 GCA_038320445.1 Mycobacteriales bacterium | reverse complement strand
CGCACCCACACCAGGCCCGCCGACGCCCCCACCATCAGCGCGCCCCAGAGCACCAGCGGCAGCAGCGCGGAGCTGTCGCCCGCGAAGAAGCTCTCGTTCTCGGGCGCGGAGCCGGACGGCACCTGCGCCGGGCGCTCCTGCACGTCGCTGGTGAGGTCGGCGTCGACGCGGACCACGTCGGTGGGGCGAAAGGTCGGGCCGTCGGTCGTCACGAGGGTGAGCCGGCCCTTCCCGCGGGCGAGCGCGGGCGGCAGCGGATCGCCCGCGCGCCGCACGCCGATGACCGTGAAGGTGTGTCGGCCCTGGCCGGTGGTGACCACGATCTCGTCGCCTGCGGTCAGACGGTTGATGTCGCGGAACGGGTGGCCGTACGCGCCGCGCCTGCCCAGGATCAGCGAAGTCCCGGCCTGGCCCGGGAGGGGCGAGTCGCGCCGGTGCCCGGGACCCGACATCATCGCCCGGGCGGTCGCGCCCTCCACCACCACCTCCTTGAGCTCGATCTTCGGGATCTCCAGGTAGGCGACGGGGGTGCCGGGGGCCAGCGGGGCGAGCGGGGCCGGCGTGGCGGGAGGGACGGGCGGATCGACGTTCTCGGCGAGGGGGCCGACCGGTGCGGTGCCGATCGCGAGTTGCGTGCGGAACTCCCGGAATGACTGCGCCTGGTCGCGGTCGTGTCTCAGGCCGCCGAACAAGGTCAGCTGGACGAGAAAGCCCAGCAGGAGCACGGCGAGGATCGCCAGGACCTGGCTGATCGTCCGCAGCGTCGGGTCGGCCGGTGGCGGCTCCGGCTCCGGCTCCGGCTCCGGCTCGGGTTCCGGGTCAGCGGGCGGGGGGTCGGGATCGTCGGGCGGCTTGAGGGGCCACGGTTCGTGTGGCTGCGCCTTGATCAGCCGCACGCGCGGGACGGGCGCCTCGGGTGCTGCGGGCGGCCGGTTCTTCACCAGCGACACCGGCACCGGCGGGCCGGCTGGGACGTCCCCGTCCGGGGGCGGCGCGGGCCCGATCGGCACGGTCGGCATGTCCGGGGCGGCGTCGGGCGGGCGGGGTTCGGGTGGACCGGGAGCCGGCAGGCTCGGAGCCTGCGGACCAGCAGCCCGCGGATCCGGCAGGCCGTCGGGCGGGATGGCCGCGGCGGCGGCGGGGCCGGCGGCGGCGCCGGGGCGCGGCTGTACGCGCGGTCCCGAGCGCGGACGGGTCACGGTTGCTCCACGGGGTTCACCGCGCTCAGCCCGCGGTGCGGCGAGTCGTGGAACCGCACTCGGGCGTCGCCGCGAAACCGAACCGCGTGATCGTGGCGCCGTGCGTGCACAGCGCCGATCCGGAGCCGGCGAACGCGGTCGCGACCGGCGGGACGGCGAGCGATGCTGTGGGCACCACGACGAACTCGTCGTGCACCAGCGGGAAGGCCGGGTTGAGGACGCTCGTCGCTGTGTCGCCGACCGACCCCAGCACCGCGCTGCCGTGGGTGTCCTCCACGGTGCGGGCGACCTGCGCCAGGTACCGCTCCACCGAGTACGGCACGAGACCGCGGGCGTCGGTGAGCACGGTGCCGCGGTTCTCGGGAACCTGGGTGACGCAGGGGTGGGTGGTGGTGAAGTCCGCCCCGTCGGGCACGCCGATGAGCGCCAGGAAGGCGGTGCGGACCGTCGAGCCAGGCTCCGGCAGCATCGGCAGGTAGCGCTGCTGCGCCGCGGGCGGGGCCGTGCAGGTGTAGACCGCGCGGAGCTGCTCGGCGCTCAGCGACCGGCTGTTGGGGGTGTCCACCCGCATCGCGATCCCGACGGCGGCGGTCCCGTTGGGCGCCGTCGGCGCGATCCCGTCAACGAGCCCGGGCACGGCGGTGCCGTGCAGGTCGGGCACGGCTGCCCCGGTCTGGGCGAGGTACTGGGCCACTGAGTAGGGCGCGATGTGGCGGGGATCGGTCAGGGCCTGGCCGTCGCTCTCGACCAGCCGGTCGACCTCGGTGACGCACGGGTGGGTCGCGACGAAGCCCGGCACGTCGGCCAGGCCGATCGCGGCGAGGAACGCCGCCCGCAGCCCCGATCCGGCCGGTGGCAGGAGCGGCACGTACGCAGCGTCCGCGCAGGTGAAGACGTTCCGCAGCTGCGCCGTCGTCAGCGAACGCGGGTTGGGGCTGTCGGAGCGCTGCGCGAACGTCACGGCGTCCCTCGCGAACGGCACCCAGGTCAGGCCCGCCCCGGCGAACTCCGCCGAGGCGTCGGTGCTGGTCCGTGCGAAGTCCAGGCACGCGGGCGCCCCCTGCCCCCGCTGGGAGGACTGTGCCGCCACCAGCGCCCGGACCGCGTCGCCGTCGCCAGCCGGGCGCGCGATCGTGCACTCGCGGTTGGCCTGCGGGTCCTTTGTGGTGACCGGCCCCACCTGCCGGGCGTCGACGCTGCCGACGTCGGGGATCTCGGCCGACAGCGCCGCGAAGAGGTCCACCGTGGTGTCGGACCCGGCTCCGGTCAGCGCGGCATAGCGCACCGACCCCGACGAGTCCGGCGGGGCGTTGGTCACTGCGATCACCGCCGCCGCCGAGCCGACCCCCAGCACGGCGGCGGCCGCGATCAGCGCCGTGCGCCGCGGGATCGACCTCAGGCGCTCGAGCGGCGAGCCGGCGGGCCCGGTCACCCTCGCAGCCCACGGCGGCGCCCGGCGTAGCGCAGTGCGGCGCCCAGCACGAGCAGGGCGAAGCCGGCCAGCGTGATGGTGTCGACGGGCGCGCCGGTGTAGGCCAGTGTCCCCGACGGACCCGATGCCGTGCCGGCGCCGCCGCTTCCGGAATTCGTCGAGCCGCCCGGGTCGACGGTGGGCGTCGCCGACTCCGTGGTGGTGGCGGATCCGGACGTTGTGTCCGTCGTCGTGGTCGTGGCCGACGTGGTGGCGGTGGTCGTAGTGGTGCTGGTCGTCGTCGTCGCGGCGGCCGAGGTGGTGGCCGTCTCAGCAGCCGAGGTGGTCGTCGTCGCGGCGGCGGTGGTGGTGGTGGTCGTGGTCGAAGCGCCCTTCACGGTGAACGCCGTCGGGCTGCTGAAGGTCAGCGTCGCGCTGTAGGTCTGGAACACGATCGCGTCGAGCTGGTTGACGCAGCGCCTCGTGATCACATAGTCACCCGGCACGATGGTGCCGCCCAGCTCCTCCGCGAAGTCCTTGAACGAGCCGCGCAGGTCGAACCGGATCGGGTCGGTCGTGGAGAAACCGGCGCTGCCGGACGAGACCACCACGAGGCCGTCGAGCCGGTCCGGCGCCTTGGGCGCGAACACGCCGGGCCCGACGAGCACGACGTTGTAGGAGTCCGC
>JBBQEF010000459.1:0-3306 GCA_038320445.1 Mycobacteriales bacterium | reverse complement strand
CGAGCGCCCGATCACCTTCATCGACACCCCGGGCCACGAGGCGTTCACCGCCATGCGTGCCCGTGGCGCGAAGTCCACGGACATCGCGGTGATCGTGGTCGCCGCCGACGACGGCGTCATGCCGCAGACGGTGGAGGCGATCAACCACGCCCAGGCGGCCGATGTGCCGATCGTGGTCGCGGTCAACAAGATCGACAAGGAGGGCGCGAACCCGGACAAGATCCGGCAGCAGCTCACCGAGTACAACCTCGTCGCCGAGGAGTACGGCGGTGACACGATGTTCGTCGACATCTCCGCCAAGCAGGGCACGAACATCGACCAGCTGCTGGAGGCGATCCTGCTCACGGCGGACGCCTCGTTGGACCTGCGGGCCAACCCGAACATGGAGGCCCAGGGCGTCGCGATCGAGGCCCACCTCGACCGGGGCCGCGGTCCCGTGGCCACGGTCCTGGTGCAGCGCGGCACGCTGCGCGTCGGCGATTCGATCGTCGCGGGCGACGCCTCCGGGCGTGTCCGGCGGATGTTCGACGAGCACGGCGAGGACATCATCGAGGCCTACCCGTCGCGTCCCGTCGCGGTCATCGGCTTCACGTCGGTGCCCGGTGCGGGCGACACGTTCCTCGTCGTCGACGAGGACCGCGTGGCGCGTCAGATCGCGGACCGCCGCCGGGCCCGGGAGCGCAACGCCGAGCTGGCCGGCCGCCGCAAGCGCGTCAGCCTGGAGGACCTCGACGAGGCCCTGAGGGAGACCAACCAGCTCAACCTGATCATCAAGGGCGACAACTCGGGTACCGTCGAGGCCCTCGAGGACGCACTCCTGAAGATCGAGGTCGGCGACGACGTCGAGCTGCGTGTGATCCACCGCGGTGTGGGTGGCATCACCGAGGGTGACATCAACCTCGCCATCGCCGACAACGTCATCGTCCTGGGCTTCAACGTCCGGGCCGAGGGCAAGGCGACGGAGCTGGCCAACCGCGAGGGCGTGGAGATCCGGTACTACACCGTGATCTACCAGGCCATCGAGGAGATCGAGGCCGCGCTCAAGGGCATGCTCAAGCCGGAGTTCGAGGAGATCGAGCTGGGGCATGCGGAGGTTCGCCAGGTCTTCCGGTCGTCGCGGTTCGGGTCGATCGCCGGTTGCCTCGTGATGGACGGCGTGATCCGTCGCAACGCGAAGGCCCGGCTCCTGCGCGACAGCGTGGTGGTCGCCGAGAACCTGACGATCAACTCGTTGCGCCGGGTGAAGGACGACGTGGTCGAGGTCCGTGACGGCTTCGAGTGCGGTCTGACGCTCGGGAACTACAACGACGTCAAGGAAGGCGACATGATCGAGACCTTCGAGGTCCGCGAGAAGCCGCGCGCCTGACGGCGCCCGTGCGTGGAAACGGGTGCTCCGGCAACCGTTTCCACGCACGACCCTCCACGGAGCTGAAGGACATGTACGTCGGAGCGTTGGAGCTGGACGTCCTCCTCGGGGACGTCCACTCCTTGAAGGAGAAGCGGTCGCTCGTGCGGCCGGTGGTGGCCGAGCTGCGCCGCAGGTTCGAGGTGGCGGTCGCCGAGGCCGGGCACCTGGAACTGCACCGCCGGGCCCTGCTCGGCGTCAGCTGCGTGGCGGCCGATGCCGCGCACGTCACCGACGTGCTCGACCGGTGCGAGCGGCTCGTCGCCGCGCGTCCGGAGCTGGAACTGCTCTCGGCCCGGCATCGCATGCTGGGGCCGGAGGACGACTAGGGTAGTCACTGTCCGTGATGCCCGGCGACGGGTCGCTCGCGGGCCCGGGCATCGTGAGGAATGGAGTGCTCGACATGGTGGACCAGGCCCGCGCGCGGCGGCTGTCCAAGCGGATCTCGCAGATCGTGGCCGGCGCGCTCGAACACGAGGTCAAGGATCCGCGGCTGGCGATGGTGACCATCACCGACACGCGCGTCACCGGTGACCTCCAGGAGGCCACCGTCTACTACACGGTGATGGGTGAGACGGTCGACGCCGAGCCCGATCTCACGGGCGCCGCGCTGGCGCTGGCGAGCGCCACGGGGGTGCTGCGGTCGATGGTCGGTGCCGGCACGGGCGTCCGGCGCACCCCGTCGCTGACGTTCGTCGCCGACGTCGTGCCGACCGAGGCCCGCCGCATGGAGGAGCTGCTCGCCCGCACCCGCGACTCCGACGCCGAGGTGGCCCGGCTGGCGTCCGGCGCTCAGCCGGCGGGTGATGCCGACCCGTACCGGGTCCCCCGGGAGCGGGACGAGGAGGAGTGAGCGGGCCCGCCGACACCGCCGTCGCCGATGCGGCGGCACTGCTGATGGGGGCAGGCGACGTCACGCTGCTCGCGCACGTCCAGCCCGACGCCGATTCCCTCGGCAGCGCGCTCGCGCTCGGTATCGCGTTGCGCCGGCACGGCACGCAGGCGAGGGTCTCCTTCGCGACGCCACAGGACGTGCCCGAGACCCTGCGCCCGCTGGACGTGCTCGGGCTCGTGGTGCAGCCCTCGCAGGTGCCCGAGGCACCCGAACTGCTCGTGGCGTGCGACGCAGCGGAGCCGTCCCGGCTCGGCGCCCTGGCTGATCGCCTGGCCACCGCGGGGGCCACCGTGATGATCGACCACCACGCGTCGAACCCCGGGTTCGGGGACGTGCAGGTGCTCGTCCGCGAAGCCGAGGCCACCGCCGTGCTGGCCCACCGCGTCCTCGTCGCGATGGGGCTGCCCGTCGACCTCGACGTCGCCCGCTGCCTCTACGCGGGCCTCGTCACCGATACGCGCGGGTTCCGCACCGCGGGCCGCGAAGCACACCTGCTGGCCGCCGAGCTGCTGACCACCGGCCTCGATCCCGCGGCGCTGGTGCGGCCGATCATGGACACGCATCCGCACGCCTGGCTGGCCGTGCTCGGGGCCGCGCTGGAACGCTGCGTCCTCGAACCCGAGGCGGCCGGTGGGCTCGGGTTCGTCCACACCGCCCTCCCGGCCGCCGACGTGCGCCGGTTCCGCGTCGAGGAGATCGACAGCGTCGTCGACATCCTCCTCACCACGGCCGAGGCCGAGGTCGCGGCGGTGCTCAAGCAGGTCGGCGACCGGCGCTGGTCCGGCTCGTTGCGCTCCAAGGGGCGGATCGACGTGGCGGCCGTCGCCGCCGAGCTCGGCGGTGGCGGGCACGCCGCCGCGGCCGGTTTCACCTGCGACGGTGACCTCGAGTCGGTGCTGGCGGCCGTGCGGGTGGCCGCCGCGCCCCTCGGTGTTCGCCGCCTCGCGGGCTGATGATCGCCGGCGCTACGGTTCGGGGCGTGAGCGAGAACCAGCCCGCACGGACG
>JBBQEF010000458.1:0-3314 GCA_038320445.1 Mycobacteriales bacterium | reverse complement strand
GTCGCGATCACCTTCGGCGGCAGGCACTGGACCTGGGGCGAGCTCGCGCAGCGCGTGCGCCGCGCCGCGGCGGGGTTGCGGGCCGCCGGCCTCGTGCCGGGCGACCGCATCGCCGTGCTCGACCTCAACCATCCTTCGTGCCTGGAGCTGACGCTGGCCTGCGCGCAGATCGGCGCGGCCAACGCGGTGGTCAGCTTCCGGCTGGCCCCGCCGGAGATCGTCTACGTGATCAACGACGCGCAGGCCCGCCTGCTGTTCGTGGGCCCGGAGCTCGCGGGCGCGGTCGAGCAGGTCCGCGGGAAGCTGCCGACCGTCGAGCGGGTGATCGCGGTGCCCGACGGCTACGAGGAGTGGATCGCCGCGCACGAGCCCGACGCGGCGGTGCACCCGGCCGAGCCCGGCGACTGCTTCGTGCAGCTCTACACCTCGGGCACCACCGGCTTCCCCAAGGGGGCGATGCTGACCCACGCCGGGATGCTGGCGCACGCCACCAACGTGGCCGCCGACTTCGACCTCTCGTCCGACGCGATCGTGCAGGTCGCGATGCCGCTGTTCCACGTGGGCGGCACGAGCTACGCGCTGCTCGCCGTCTCCTGCGGGGCCCGGATGGAGATCATGCGGCTGCCGGACCCGGCCGCGATCCTGGAGATGATCGAACGCGACCGCGTCACGCACACGTTCCTCGTGCCCGCGCTGCTGGCCGCGATCGCGGCGGTGCCGGGCGCGGCCGACCGCGACTACTCGTCGCTCCGCGCCCTGTCCTACGGCGCGTCGCCGATGCCGCTGCCCGTCCTGCGCGCCTGTCTGACGCTGTTCCCGGGCGTGATGCACCAGGTCTACGGCATGACCGAGGCCTGCGGTGTGGTCAGCTCGCTCGGCCCCGCCGACCATTCCGACCCCGCCGTCGAGCACCGGCTCATCTCGGCCGGGACGCCGATCCACGGCGTCGAGATCGAGGTCCGCGACCCAGCGACCGGCGCTCCCGTGCCGGTCGGCGAGGCGGGCGAGGTCTGGGTGCGCACCGACCAGCTGATGGGCGGCTACTGGGGCAAGCCGGAGGCGACGGCCGCCGCGATCACCCTTGACGGCTGGTTGCGCAGCGGCGACGGCGGCCACATGGACGCCGACGGCTACGTCTACGTCACCGACCGGATCAAGGACATGATCATCAGTGGCGGCGAGAACATCTACCCGGCCGAGATCGAGCGGGTGCTGGCCGAGCACCCCGCCGTGGGCGACGTGGCCGTGATCGGCGTGCCGGACGACCGCTGGGGCGAGGTGCCCAAGGCCGTGGTCGTCGCGGCGCCCGGGGCCGCCGTCGACCCGGATGCACTGCTCGCCCACTGCCGCGCCAACCTCGCGTCGTTCAAGTGCCCCAGGACGGTGGACGTGCTCGACGAGCTGCCCCGCAACGCGACCGGCAAGATCCTGAAGAAGGACCTGCGCAGGCCCTACTGGGAGGGACGCGAACGTCAGGTGGTCTGATCGGACCACCCGGCGAGCACCTGCTGCGCGTCGCCGGTGACCTGGTGGTGGAACGCGGGCCCGGGATCACCGGGCACCCTGTCGATGTTGATCACCATTGCGCCCGCGGACCTGGCCATCTGCGCCAGCCACGACGCCGGGGCCACCTTGCCGGAGGTTCCCACGGCGAGGAACAGGTCGCACGTGGTGGCGGCATGCTGCGCGGCGGCGAGGGCGGCCTCGTCCAGCGACTCGCCGAACAGCACGACCGCGGGACGCGCGAGCTCCCCGCAGCGCGGGCAGCGCGGGCGGGGGTCGGCCGGCGAGCGTGCGGCAGCGATCGCGGGGCCACCCCACGGGCACAGCAGGCAGCGCGCACGGCCCGCGGAGCCGTGGATCTCGATGGCGTCCGACCCCGCGGTGTGGTGCAGCCCGTCCACGTTCTGCGTGATCACCTGCGCCCCGGCCGCGGCCAGTGCCAGGTGGGCCGGGGTGGGACCCGCCAGCTGGGCCCGCTCGTGCATGCCGCCCCAGACCTGCCACATGAGGTCGATGTTCTCCGGCACGTGGTGCGCGTGCATGGCCCGCTCGACGTCCGGCGCGATCATCCACAGCCCGTCGGGGCCACGGAACGTACCCAACCCGGCGGCGACACTGATGCCGGCGCCGGTCAGGGCGACGATGCGGCCGAAATCCGTGCGAGGGGGCAGGGTGTCCACTCAGAAACCGTACGTCGTGATGGACGGCAGGTGGCCGTCCCTCAGCCCCTCGAGCACGAACCGCTCGTGCGGCACGACCGGGTCGGGAAGGTCGTCGAGCGGGCACCAGCGCAGGTCCGCCGCCTTGGCCGGCTCCCGCAGGTGCGGCTCGCCGGACCAGCTCCGGCAGGTGAAGAAGAAGTCGACCCGCTCGTCGACCGCCCGGCCGTTCGCGTGGGTGCGGTGCATGGCGGTGAGCGGCGCGAGGTCCGTCGGCACCACACCGATCTCCTCGGCCGCCTCCCGCACCGCCGCGGCGAGAACCGACTCGCCTGCCTCGACGTGCCCGGCGGCCGCCGTGGCCCAGTGCCCGTCGCGGTAGCCGGTGTTCTGCCGGAGCTGCAACAGGACCTCGGACCCGCGAAGCAGCAGCACGTAGGCAGCGGGGACGAGCTGGAAGCGCACGACCCGACGATAGTGGGGTGATTCGGCCGTGGCCGGGTGGAAGGACAGGCGGGCGTCGCGCACCCCGGCGGCGTCCCGGTTCACGACGGCGTCACTCCAACTGGATCGGAGTAGCGCGCTCGTGGCGCAAGTCGGGCATTCTCTGCGCCATGGCGATCCGGGTGGCACGGCAGCTCGCGGCAGGCTTCGAGGCGATCCGCTTCGAACCGGTCGAGAAACGGGTTCGCGCGATGATCGGCGGGCAGGCCGCCGCCGACACGACGGCGGCCCGCCTGGTCTGGGAGCCCAGCCGGGTCGTTCCCCAGTACGCGGTCCCGGTCGACGACGTGCTCGCGGCACTCGTGCCGGCCGACCCGGACGACGGCGACCGCGGCGGCCCGGGCAAGGTGCCGGGCGGCCCGAGCGGGCGCCCGATGCTCACCCCGGGGACCGGTTTCGGCGTGCACACCGCCGACGGCGAGGTACTGACCGTCCGGCTCCGGGACGCCACGCGGAAGGGGGCGGCGTTCCGGCCCGACGATCCCGACCTCCACGGGTACGTGCTGCTCGACTTCTCGGCGTTCGACACGTGGCTCGAAGAGGACGAGGAGATCGTCAGCCACCCCCGCGACCCGTTCCACCGCGTCGACGTCCGGCACAGCTCGCGCCACGTCCGCGTCGAGCTCGACGGGCACCTGCTCGCGGAGA
>JBBQEF010000457.1:0-3318 GCA_038320445.1 Mycobacteriales bacterium | reverse complement strand
GACCCGACACCTGGCGACGGGAGCCCGGCCGGCGGCGGCCCTGAGGAGCAGACCGGTCGGCCTCGTCCCGGTCCCGACGGCGGGGAGGGCCGGGCCGCCCCGCCGCCCGGCACCCCGTTCCGGGCCCGCACCCTGACCGTGCCCGGCGTCGGCGAGGGCGCTCCCGGCCGCCGGTCGCGGTCGCGGGCCGCCGGCGGCCGCGTGGTCCGGGCGTCGGACGCCGCCCCGCTGCGCGCGGCCGACGTGCACCTCCCGGCCACGATCACGGCCGCCGCGCCGCACCAGCACGCCCGGGGCCGGGCCGGCTCCGGCCTGCTCCTGCGCCACGGCGACCTGCGCCACGCCGTCCGTGAGGGTCGGGAGGGCAACCTCGTGCTGTTCGTCGTCGATGCGTCGGGGTCGATGGCCGCGCGCACCCGGATGTCGGCCGTGACCGGCGCCGTCCTGTCGCTGCTGCGCGACGCCTACCAGCGCCGCGACAAGGTCGGCATGATCAGCTTCCGGGCCGGCGGGGCGGAGCTCGTGCTCCCGCCCACGTCCAGCGTGCCCGCGGCCCGGGCCCGGTTGGCCGGGCTGCGTACGGGCGGTCGCACGCCGCTGGCCGAGGGGTTGCTGCGCTCGCGGAAGGTGCTGGCCGCCGAGCGGCTCCGCGACCCCCGTCGCCGCCCGCTGCTCGTGCTGCTCACCGACGGCCGCGCCACCGTCGGGGTGTCCGGCGACCCCGTCCACGACGCCTGCCGCGCCGCCGCCATGCTGGCCGCCGACGGCGTCGCGACGGTCGTGGTGGACTGTGAGAGCGGCCCGGTCCGGCTGGGCCTGGCCGCCCGCATCGCCGCGGCCGCGGGCGCGGAGCTGACGACCATCGGCGAGCTGTCGGCGGACGGCGTCGCCGGTGTGGTCCGCGGGGCGAGACGGGCGGCCTGACGGCCGCCCGTGCGCGGATAGCGTTGTTCCCGCGACGTTATCCACGCACGACCGAGCAGGGGAGGCAACCGTGCCACAAGGCCAGGTCACGACCGTGCCGGACGACGGGCTCACCACCCGCCAGCGCCGCAACCGGGCGCTCGTCGTCGTCCACACCGGGGAGATGAAGGGCAAGTCGACCGCCGCGTTCGGGCTGGCGCTGCGGGGCTGGAGCCAGGGCTGGTCGATCGGGGTGTTCCAGTTCGTGAAGTCGGCGAAGTGGAAGGTCGGCGAGGAGGCCGCGTTCCGTGCGCTCGGGCGCGTCCACGACGCGACCGGCGAAGGCGGGCCGGTGGAGTGGCACAAGATGGGGGAGGGCTGGTCGTGGGCCCGCAAGCCCGGGTCCGACGACGACCACGCCGCCCAGGCCGCGGAGGGCTGGGCCGAGATCCGCCGCCGGATCGAGTCGCAGGTCCACGACGTCTACGTCCTCGACGAGTTCACCTACCCGATGAAGTGGGGATGGGTGGACGTGCACGAGGTCGTCGATGTGCTCGCCCGGCGCGAGGGCCGGCAGCATGTGATCATCACGGGTCGGGACGCCGCGCCGGAGCTGATCGCCGCGGCCGACCTCGTGATGGAGACGACGAAGATCAAGCATCCGATGGACCTCGGCCAGAAGGGCCAGCGGGGAATCGAGTGGTGACCATGGACTACACACGGCTGGGCGACACCGGGCTGCAGGTCTCGCGCATCTGCCTGGGGATGATGAGCTTCGGCTCGTCCACGTGGCGCGACTGGGTGCTCGACCCGGACGCCTCGCGCCCGCTGGTCGCGGCCGCCGTCGACGCGGGGATCACGTTCTTCGACACCGCCGACATGTACTCGGTCGGCGCGAGCGAGGAGGTCACCGGCACGCTGTTGCGCGAGCTGTTCGCCGACCGCGACGACTACGTGCTCGCCACCAAGGTGTACATGCCGATGAGCGTGCGGCCCAACGACCGGGGTCTCTCCCGCAAGCACATCCTGGCGAGCATCGACCGCTCGCTGAAGCGGCTGGGCACCGACCATGTCGACCTCTACCAGATCCACCGCTGGGACCCGGACACGCCGATCGAGGAGACGATGGAGGCGCTGCACGACGTCGTGCGCGCCGGCAAGGCCCGCTACATCGGGGCGTCGAGCATGTTCGCCTGGCAGTTCGCCAAGGCCCAGCACACCGCGGACCTGGGCGGCTGGACCCGCTTCGTCTCCATGCAGGACCACTACAACCTGGTCTACCGCGAGGAGGAGCGGGAGATGCACGCGCTCTGCGCCGACCAGGGCGTCGGCGTGATCCCGTGGAGCCCGCTGGCCCGCGGCCGGCTGACCCGCCTGCCCGAGGAGCGCAGCTCGGTCCGCGCCGGGAGCGACCCGATCGCCGACCGCATGTACTCCGGGTCCGACGACGCCGTGGTGCACGCCGTGGCCGAGGTCGCGAAGGCCCGCGACCTGCCGATGGCCCAGGTCGCACTGGCCTGGATGCTGCACAAGCCCGTGATCAGCGCGCCGATCGTCGGGGCGACGAAGCTGCGGCACATCGAGGACGCGGTCGCGGCGGTGGGTGTCGAGCTGTCCGACGAGGAGATCGCCACCCTCGAGGAGCCCTACGTCCCGCACCCCGTGCTGGGGCACGCGTAGCGGTGCGTGCCGTCGTCATCGCCGCGCCGGCCTCGGGCTCGGGGAAGACGACCGTCGCGACCGGGCTGATGGCGGCGCTGCGGCGGCGCGGGACGGCGGTCGCGCCGTTCAAGGTGGGGCCGGACTACGTCGACCCCGGCTACCACACCCTCGCCGCCGGCCGTCCCGGCCGCAACCTCGACCCGGTGCTGGTCGGCGCCGACCGCATCGCCCCGCTGGCCCGCCACGGCGCGGCAGGCGCGGAGGTGGCGGTCGTCGAGGGGGTGATGGGCCTGTTCGACGGGCGGCTGGCCGACGGCTACGGGTCCACCGCGCAGGTCGCCGCGCTGCTCGGGGCGCCGGTGGTGCTCGTGGTGGACGCCCGCGGGCAGTCGCGCAGCCTGGCCGCCCTGCTGCACGGATTCCGGTCGTTCGACCCCACGGTCGACCTGGCCGGGGTGGTGCTCAACCGCGTCGGGAGCCGGCGGCACGAGGCGGTGCTGCGCGCGGCGGCGGCGGAGGTCGGCCTGCCCGTGCTCGGAGCGCTCCCGCGCCGCGACGCGCTGGCCGTCCCGTCCCGGCACCTCGGGCTCGTGACGGCCGTGGAGCACGGCGCTGCGGCCGTCGCGGCGGTGGACGCGATGGCCGAGCTGGTCGCGGCCCACGTCGACCTGGACGCGGTGGTGGCGGTGGCCGAGCCGCTGCCGCCGGGACCGGCCTGGTCGCCGACCGATGCCGGCCGTGCGTGGAGAACGT
>JBBQEF010000456.1:0-3368 GCA_038320445.1 Mycobacteriales bacterium | reverse complement strand
CTGGTCCACGACCTCGGCGATGCGCGCGTCGGGGCGGTCGGTCTTGTTGACCACGAGCACCACGGGCAGGCCCGCGATGAGGGTCTTGCGCAGGACGAAACGGGTCTGCGGCAGCGGGCCCTCGCTCGCGTCGACGAGCAGGACGACGCCGTCCACCATCGACAGGCCGCGCTCCACCTCGCCGCCGAAATCGGCGTGACCGGGGGTGTCGACGACGTTGACCGTCATCCCGTTCCAGTCGATCGCCGTGTGCTTGGCGAGGATCGTGATGCCCTTCTCGCGCTCCAGGTCGCCGGAGTCCATGACCCGGTCGACGAGGGCCGCGCGCTCACCGAACGCACCGGAGGCGCGGAGCATGGCGTCGACGAGCGTGGTCTTGCCGTGGTCGACGTGGGCGACGATGGCGACGTTGCGGAGCTGCGCGCCGGTCCCGCGGGTCGCGCCGGGCTGGTCCGCGGGGGCCGCGAGGGTGGATGCTGCTGTGCTCACAACTCAGGGTAGCCCGGCGCAGGCCCCGGACATTCCCCGGTGTGAGCACCGGCTCCCCGACATTCCCGCATGTCGAGGGCGCTGCGGGCGCCGGATCCGCGGCGGACGGTCACCGGTTCTGAACCGATTCGTACACATACCCACGCTGAGCGGCGGCGATCGGGAGCCGGGCGGTCGGAATTCTGGGCGGCCGGCCACGGCATCCGACCGGGCCGGTGGCGGGCGGGCACGGCCGAGCGGCGCCCGTGTGTGCGGTGGCGATCGGGAACGTGGCGAAGATCACGGCGCGGGGCTCGACACGGATACGGGTCCCCCGTCGTCGATCACGGTGCCGGCGCGGGACCCACCTCCCCGGGTGCCCGGGAGTCGTGGAGCGGGATTCACCCGGTGGCAGCCCGCGCCCTGCCGATCTCGCGGGCGACCTCGGCCAGCACGACCTCCGGCCTGTCGACCAGGTCGTGCCAGGTGTACCGCAGGATCGTCCAGCCCGCCCGCACCAGCGCGTGCTGGCGGCGCACGTCCGCCGCGGCGCGCTCGGCGTCCATGTGCCAGGCCCAGCCGTCGACCTCGATCGCCACCCTGGCCGCGGGGAACGCGATGTCGAGGGCGTGACCGGCGACCGGGAAGGCACACCGCCAGCCGGTGACGCCGGACTCGCGCAGCATCGTGACCAGCAGCCGCTCCGCCTGCGACGCCGCGCGGTCGGCGGCGGCCACCAGCATCCGACCGGCGCTCGCCGAGCCGTGCGCGCCCAGATTGCGGCAGTACGCCTCGTACACGGCGGGGAACCGGACCCAGCGCTGGAGAGCCCGGTCGAGCAGCAGGCTGCCGGGCCCGCCCAGCTCGACCGCCGCCTCCAGCACCGTGAGCGGGCGCGCGGTGGCCGCCAGACCGCGGTGCACCACGAGATCCTCGGCCGCGAGGGTCCGCCGCCGTAGCGACACGCCCGGCCGTGAGCGGGGACGGCGGTGCCTGCCGACGGTGACCCCGACGGTCGCCGGGGCGCGCTCGGCCATCCCCTCCCACCACGCCGCGGCCACGCCGGAGAGCACGGCCCCGTTGCCGGCCCACAGCAGGGCGGCGCGCACCGTGACCTCGCTGTCGAGGACCTCGCCGTCGAGGACCTCGCCGTCGAGGACCTCGCCGTCGAGCCGATGCCCGGCCACGAGATAGACGCCGGGATGCAGCGGTCGCCAGCGGCGCAGGCGCAACCGGTGGTCGATGGCATCGGCGCCGAGGCCGGCCGCGAGAGCCTGACGGCGGGAGATCACGCCGGCCTGGCGGGCGAGGACGGAGTCGAGGGACATGCGGGGTTGGACGGGACGCGGGAGTCGACGGTTCCGCCCCGGCCCGCGAAGGTTGCGATGGCGAACGACCGCACGCCCGAGACCGGTACTCCGGGGCGGCGTGCCGGGCCACGCCCGGCTCCGGTGCCGGACGGGCGACCGCGGTACGTCCCGTGAGGGCGCGGGCGATCAGGCCTGCCCGGCGGGCACGAGCAGGGCACGCAGGTCGGCGACGACCGCGCGGTCGGCGTCCACCCAGTCGACGCCGTCCAGCTCGGCCGGCCCCACCCACCGCAGCCCGGCGTGTTCCAGGGCTCGCGGCTCCGCCGACCCGGGCTCGAACACCGCGGTGTGCACGCGCAGCACGGCGGCGTCGAGGGGAAGGTCGGTGCCCAGCCGACCGGTGGCCCGGACGGCGATGCCCAGCTCCTCCCGGCACTCGCGGGTCAGGGCGTCGGGCTCGGACTCCCCCGCCTCGACGCGCCCGCCGGGCAGCTCCCAGCGCCCCGCCAGCGCGGGCGGCCGGGTGCGCTGGGCGGCCAGCACCCGGCCGTCCCGTACCAGTGCCGTGGCGACGATCACGGGTCCGGCCGCCAGCGCCGCGGCGCGCTCCAGCAGCACGGCGCGCCGGGCCGCCAGCAGCTCCGACCCCAGGCGCCGGAGCACCAGCCGGTCGACGAGGCGGCCGATCGGCACGGTCCAGCGCAGCTCGTCCACCAGTTCGGTGCCCGGCCCCACGGGGGTGAGCACGACGTCATGGTGCAGCGCGAGCAGCGGCCCCGCCCGCAGGGCGGAGGTCATCCCGGCCTCGGAGATCGACCCGACGACCGTCCGCACCGGCACCCGCAGGCCCGGGAGCACGCGGACGGCGACGCGCACCTCGTCCCCGGGCGACAGCAGCCGCGGTCCGGCACCCCACCGGTGCCCGGCCCGGGACACCGCCTCCGCCGCGGCGTCCGCGTCGCGCAGCAGGCCGGCGACCGTGCGCGGCGGCGCATCGATCCGGACGGTCGAGCGCAGCACCGGCACCGGCGGATCGTAGGTTCTCCGGTGTGGAGCCCGATCTGCGCGCCGACTGCGCGAGCTGTGCCGGACTGTGCTGCGTCGCACCGGCGTTCACCGCGTCGTCGGACTTCGCGATCGACAAGCCGGCCGGACACGCGTGCCCCCACCTGGCGTCCGACTTCCGCTGTGGCATCCACGCCGAACTGCGCGACCGCGGCTTCCCCGGCTGCACCGTCTTCGACTGCTTCGGGGCCGGGCAGCACGTCACGCAGGTGACGTTCGCCGGGCGCGACTGGCGGAGCAGCCCCGAGATCGCCGAGCCGATGTTCGGGGCGTTCGCGGTCGTGCGGCAGCTGCACGAGCTGCTCTGGTACGTCGCCGACGCGATGAGCCGGGACGCGGCCCGCTCCGTCCACGCCGAGCTGGCCCGGGCCCGGGAACGAACCAGGCAGCTCGCCCTGGGCAGCCCGGACGACCTCGTCGCGCTGGACGTGGCCGCGTACCGGCAGGAGGTCAACGTGCTGCTGCTGCGCACGAGCGAGCTCGTACGGGGCTCCGGAGGCCTCGCGAGGAGCGAACCACGGGGCG
>JBBQEF010000455.1:0-3403 GCA_038320445.1 Mycobacteriales bacterium | reverse complement strand
CCGCGCGACAGCGGTCGCAGGCGCCCGTGCGGGAGGTTCACACTCAGGACGTGGCCGGATCGGCGTCCGGGTCAGGACCCCGCCGCGCGCAGGGTCGTGCAGTCGCCAGACGGGTTCAGCGCCGCCGCCGCCAGACCTTCCAGAACCAGTCCCGCCACCGCGGGATCCCGCGGCAGGCTGCCGTGGTCCACGCGCGCGCCGGGGCACAGGCTCTGCAGCGGGACGTTCACCGCGCCGTCCAGCCGGGCCGAGTCGGGCGGCGTGACGGTCTCGTCGTCGGTGGTCCAGATCGAGAGCCACGGGAGCCGGACCCCGACGTTCGCGCGGGCCAGCTCCGTCAGCTCCGCGCTGCCGGGCGCCAGCTGCCGGCACGCGACGGGGCAGGCGCTCGGCAGCGAGACGGCTCCGGCGGAGGCGAGTGTGGTGCCGCCCAGCGGTGCCCCGAGCGTGACGACGCGCCGGGCCTTGGCCGCGCCGTCGTCGCGGGCCACCCACAGCCCGGCCACGACGCCGCCCGCGGAGTAGCCGACGACGTCGACCGACGGGGCGCCGGCCTTCAGCGCGGCGCCGGCTGCGGCGTCCAGGACGTCGACCTGTGCCGACAGGTCGCCCGTTCCGTCACCGGACAGCGCGAGGACCTGCGCGGGCCGCCCGGTGGCCCGGATCCGCGCGGCGAGCGGAGCCAGGCTCGCCTGCGACCCTCCGTACCCCGGCACGAGCAGCACGGGACCGAGCGCGTCCTGGGACGGGCGGGCCGCCGGATCGACCGACGGCCCCCGGTTCGCCAGCACCGTCACGCCGACGAGCGCGGCCGCCACGACGACGGCCGCGGCGAGCAGCGCCAGCAGCACGCGGCGCCGCGGGCTCACCACACCCCCGTCATGCGGGGGCTCCGGCGAGCAGGCTGTGGATCACGCCGTCGGCCAGGAGGCGGCCGCGGCGGGTCAGGATCACCCGGTCACCTGCCGGCTCCAGCAGGCCGTCCTCGGCGGCCTGCGTCGCTGCCGCGCGGCCGGCCTCGTCCAGCAGGTCGACGGGCAGCCCGGACGCCAGGCGCAGGCGGAGCATCACGCGCTCGGTGTGCTGCTCGGCGGCGGTCAGGTCCTCGCGGTCGGCTTCCGGCGACTCGCCGGCGGCCAGCCGCGCCGCGTACCGGGCCGGGTGCTTGACGTTCCACCACCGCGTGCCCGCGAGGTGGGAGTGGGCGCCGGGGCCCAGCCCCCACCAGTCGCCGTCGAGCCAGTAGCCGAGGTTGTGCCGGCACGTCGCAGCCGGCGTTGCCGCCCAGTTGGAGACCTCGTACCAGCCCAGACCGGCCGCCGAGAGCCGCTCGTCGATCATCTCGTAGCGGGCGGCGGCCACGTCGTCGTCCGGGGCGGGCAGCTCGCCGCGGGCGACGCGACGGGCCAGCGCCGTGCCGTCCTCGACGATCAACGCATACGCGGACACGTGGTCCACACCGGCGTCGAGCACCGCGTCCAGCGAGGCACGGAGGTCGTCGTCGGTCTCACCGGGAGTGGCGTAGATCAGGTCCAGGTTGACGTGCGCGAACCCGGCCGCACGCGCCTCGCGCGCGGCGGCGGCGGCCCGGCCGGGGGTGTGCGTGCGGTCCAGCACCGCGAGAACGTGCCGGGCCGCCGACTGCATGCCCAGCGACACCCGCGTGAACCCGGCGTCGACGAGGTCCGCGAAGAACTCCGGCGAGGTCGACTCGGGGTTGGACTCGGTGGTGACCTCGGCGCCGGGGGCGAGCCCGAACGTGTCCCGTACCGCGCTGAGCACCTCGCCCAGGCGGCCGGCCCCGAGCAACGAGGGCGTCCCGCCCCCGACGAACACGGTGTCCACCGGGCGGGCCCCGACCGTGGCGGCGGCGAGCGCGAGCTCCTGACGCACCGCCGCCGCCCAGCCCTCCGGCGACGCACCCGATCCGGCCAGCTCGGAGGCGGTGTAGGTGTTGAAATCGCAGTAACCGCAGCGGGACGCGCAGAACGGCACGTGGACGTAGATGCCGAAGGCGGGCTGCACCCCGCCCACAGTAGGCGGGCGGTGCGATCCGGCTACCGGTGGCGGACGGCCCGGAACTCGCTGGGCGCCGTGCCGTACTCGGCGCGGAAGGCACGGCTGAACGTCGCGAGGTCGGTGAAGCCCCACCGCCGCGAGATGTCGGTGATCGAACGGTGGTCGGCACGGGGGTCGAGCAGATCGCGGCGGCAACGCTCCAGGCGCAGGCGCTGGATCTGCCGGGTCACGCTGGCCCCCCGGGCGGCGAAGAGCCGGTGCAGGTGCCGGGTGGACAGGAAATGGGCGGCGGCGATCGACCCGGGCCCGAGGTCGGGATCCACCAGGTGCTCGACGACGTAGGCGTCGATCCGGCGCAGCAGGTCGTCGCAGGCCCGGCCGGGCAGGACCGGCTGCACGCGCTCCCCCGCCACCGTCGTGACCAGCTCCGCGACCTCGTCGGCGAGCCGCACCCCTCCGGCCGCACTGAGCTGCGGCGGTGCGCTCACGAGGTCACGCAGCATCCGCCCGACGATGGCGCCCAGCCCGTCGGTCCCACTGAGCGTGCGCGCGGTCAGCTGCTGTGACGCGGTGGCACCGAGCGCGATCGTGCGCCGCGGCCAGGTGAGGACGAGCAGCTCCCACGCCCCCGCGAGCGCCCAGTGGAACGGGCGGTCGGTCTCGTACACCGCGAAGTCGCCCGGGCCGAGCAGGGCCTCGCGACGGTCCTGGGCGAGCCGGGCCGCTCCGCCGGTGAGCAGCCCGACCTGCAGGTAGACCTCGGGGTCGCGGCGCGCCAGGTCGGGGGTCCGGCTGCAGGCCTGGGGACTCGACCGCACCGACGCGACCTTCAGGTGGCCCAGCTCGGTGGTGCGGACGTGGCCGGTGAACGCGTCGTCGCGGTCGGCGTGGATGTCGAGGGCGACGAAGTGCTCGCGGATCAGGTCCCGCCAGACGTCGAGGCGCTCGGTGGTGGCGGCCGTGGTGGTGGCTGGCGCGGTCATGGGAACCTCCCCGGCCGAGGGTAGGAGACGTGTCACCCGGGGACAACACGCGCGGCACGCAGCGCCAACCGGACGGCGGCGGCCCAGCGGACGATCAGGCCATGACCGCGCTGGACGACCTGCCGCTCGCCGACGTCACCACGACGACCGTGCGTGCCGCGTGCCCGCACGACTGTCCCGACACGTGCGCGATGCTCGTGACCGTGGCCGACGGCAAGGCCGTCGGGGTGCGCGGCGACCCCGACCACCCGTTCACCCGGGGCGGGCTGTGCGTCAAGGTCAACAACTACCAGGACAAGGTCTACAACCCCGACCGCGTGCTGCACCCGATGCGCCGCAGCGGCCCGATGGGCAGCGGCCGGTTCGAGCGGATCTCCTGGGACACCGCACTCGACGAGATC
>JBBQEF010000454.1:0-3474 GCA_038320445.1 Mycobacteriales bacterium | reverse complement strand
CCACCGCCAACGCCCGCCGCCAGCTCGACTTCGCCGACGACGCGCTCGACGACGCCCAGAAGAAGCTCCGGGCGGACAAGGCGGCGTGCAAGAAGTCCACGAGCACCCCCACACCCACCACCGCCCCGACGCCGGCGCCGGCCACCCCGACCCCGACCTCGACGGCGGCGGCCCCGCTCCTCAGCATCCAGCCGGCCAGCAGCACCAGCACGACCACCAGCACGGCCTGCACCGCGGTCACCGCCGACGAGACCGCGGTCCAGCAGGCGGAGAGCAACGTCCTCACCGCACGGACGGCCGTCGACGCCGCCGAGCAGAAGGAGAACACCGACGCCGCACAGGGCCGGCTGTCGGTCGCGAACGCGACCCAGAGCGTCGTCACCGCGCAGAACAGCGCCGACTCCGCGTCGCTGGACAAGCCGTCGGACACCGCGTCGGCCGCCGCGCAGGTGCGCGACGCGCAGGCGCAGCTCGACGGAGCCCAGCGCGACGTCGACAACGCCGTGCTCAAGGCTCCGGTCGGCGGGGTCGTGTCGGCGATCAACGGGGCGGTGGGCGAGTTCGTCGGCGCCGCATCCGGCACCACCGCACAGTCCCCGGGCAGCGGGGCGCCGCTGCCGCAGGTCGCCGCGGCGAGCGGGACCGGCACCGCGGGCGGGGTCACCGCAGGCGGCGGACCGTTCATCGTGCTGAACGACGTGGCCTCCTACCAGCTGGTGGTGCCGTTCGAGGAGACCGATGCGGCGAAGATCAAGGCCACGCAGACCGTGGACGTCACGGTGGACGCGGTGCCGGGCCTCACCGCGCCGGGCACGGTGCTGGCGGTGGCCCCGACCGGCGCGCCGTCGTCGGGCATCGTCAACTACAACGCCACGATCCTGCTGACCAACGGCGACCCCGCGCTGCGCTCCGGGCAGACCGCCGAGGCCGCCGTCACCGTCGACTCCGAGGACAACGTGCTGCGCCTGCCGTCCTCGGCGGTGCGGACCGAGGGCGGGCGCAGCGTCGTGAGCATCCCGGGTGCCGACGGCGCCGCCGTCACCGCGCCGTTCACGCCGGGCAAGGTCGGCGACCAGTTCACGCAGGTGCAGGCGGGCCTGCCCGCCGGCCAGGAGGTGCTGCTCCCACAGGCGCAGGTCACGGCGTCGCCCGCGACACCCCAGCAACCGCCCCGCTAGATCCCGGTGGTCACCGGATCTGCAGCACCACCTTGCCGCTCGCGTGGCCGTTCTCCACGGCCGCGAGCGCGGCGGCCGCGTCGTCGAACGGGTGGACCTCGGTGACGTGCGGGTCCAGCTGCCCGGCGGCGACGAGCCGGGCGAGCTCGGTGAGGACCGCGGTGCTGCGGTCGCGCACGATCTCGATGCCGCCGAGCTGCTGCGCCAGGCCCTTGTCGGCCACCGAGGCGAGCTCCGGCGCGCCGAGTTCGGCGACCGTCCGCAGCGCGGGGCCGCCGACCAGGTCGAACACCGCGTCGATCCTCCCGAACGCCCGGAGCCGGTCGAGCACGCCGTCGCCGTAGGCCACCGGAACGGCGCCGTAGGACGCGAGCAGCCCGTGCTTGCCGGGGCTTGCGGTGCCGATCACGGTGATGCCGCGCGCGCGGGCCAGCTGCACGATCGCCACGCCCACCCCGCCGCCCGCGCCGTTGACCAGCAGCGTCGCGCCCCTGGGCAGGTCGAGGCAGGTCAGGGTGTCGTAGGCGGTGCCGGCGGCGACCGGGAGCGCGGCGGCGTCCGCGGGCGGCACCGCGTCGGGCCGGTGCGCCGCGAACGACGCCGTCACGATCGCGAGCCCGGCCCACCCCCCGACCATCCCCGGGCAGCCGCCGAACACCTCGTCGCCGGGGGCGAACCCGGTGACGCCGGGACCGACCTGCTCGACGGTGCCCGCCACCTCGCGGCCCAGTACCGCGGGCGGCTGCGTTCCGTAGGCGCCCTCGCGGAGCCGCCAGTCGCCGGGGTTGACGCCGGCGGCCCGGACGCGGACCAGCAGCTCGTCAGGGCCGGGGACGGGCACCGGCACGTCGAGGAACGCCTGGTGCTCGGGACCGCCGACGGCGGTGAACCCGTAGGCCCTCACGACGCCAGCGCTTCCTTCAGCCCCGCCAGCCGCGACACGGCCTCGGTGAGCACCTCGTCGCGCTTGCAGAACGCGAACCGCACCAGCGTGCGGCCCAGGTCGGGATCGGCGCAGAAGACCGACACCGGCACGGCCGCCACCCCGATCAGTTCCGGCAGCCGCCGGCAGAACGTGGCGCCGTCGGTGACCCCGAGCGGCGCCACGTCGGTGACCACGAAGTACGTGCCCGCCGAGGGATGCACGGTGAAACCGGCGGCGCGCAGGCCGTCCGAGAGGAGGTCACGCTTGCCCTGCAGCGAGGCGGCGAGCCCCGTGAAGAACGCGTCGGGCAGCCCCAGCGCGGTAGCGATGGCCGGCTGGAACGGCGCCCCGCTGACGTAGGTGAGGAACTGCTTGACCGCCCGCACCGCCGCCACCAGCTCGGGCGGCCCGTGCACCCAGCCCACCTTCCAGCCGGTGACGGAGAACGTCTTGCCCGCCGAGGAGATCGTCAGCGTGCGCTCGGCCATCCCCGGCAGCGAGGCCATCGGTACGTGCCGCGCCCCGTCGAACACCATGTGCTCGTACACCTCGTCGGCCACCACGACGGCGTCGAACTCGACGGCGAGCGCGCCGATCCGCACGAGCTGCTCGGCGGTGAACACCGCACCCGTCGGGTTGTGCGGGGTGTTGACCAGCACGACCCTCGTCCGCTCCGAGAAGGCGGCGCGGAGCTCGTCGGGATCGAAGCCGAACGACGGCGGGCGGAGCGCCACCGGCCGCTGGACGGCGCCTGCGAGCGCGACCGTCGCGGCGTAGGAGTCGTAGTACGGCTCGAACAGCACCACCTCGTCGCCCGGCTCGCACAGCGCGAGGACAGCACTCGCGATGGCCTCGGTGGCGCCGGTGGTGATCAGCACGTGCTCGGGATCGACGTCGAGGCCGTGGAAGCGGCGCTGGTGCTCGGCCACCGCCGTCCGCAGTGCGGCGACCCCGAGGCCGGGCGGGTACTGGTTGAGCCCGCCGGTGATGTTGGCCGCGGCGTCGGCGAGCAGCGACGGCGGCCCGTCGGTGTCCGGGAACCCCTGTCCGAGGTTGATCGCCCCGGTGCGCAGGGCCAGCGCCGACATCTCCGCGAAGATCGTGGACGTGTGCGGCCGCATCCGCGTGACGAGCATGGGTGCACGGTAGCCGGGCGCCGGTGCGCGGACCTGGCGCGCCGAGCCGTCGGCGCTCCCGGGACCGGTGCGGCGGCGGCAGGGAAGTGTGCCCGTCCCCGCCGCCGCCCGCCGTGGGGCGCCCCTCCCCGCAGGCCACCCAACCAGCGCCGGGACTCGCACAACAGATGTCGCGAGACCTACGCGCGACACGTGCGTACCGGATCTTGCCCGGACGAGCGGCATCGGTGATGAT
>JBBQEF010000453.1:0-3474 GCA_038320445.1 Mycobacteriales bacterium | reverse complement strand
GCCCAGCACCACATGGTCGGGGGCGCGTGCCGCGCCGCCGTCCGGCTGTTGGGCCTCGATCCACTGGCCGTGGCCGCCGTCGCCGCGGCCGCGGGACGGTCCGCCGAGCCGGTGGCCGCCGGGGCTGCGGCGGACGCCGCTCTCGCCGTCCTCGCCGACGACCCCACCCGGCTGCCCGCCGACGGCAGCCCCCTGCACGACGTCCTCGCCCAGCTCCACGACACTTCGGAGGCGACCCTCTTTGCATCGTGACGACCTGCTCACCGCCCATGCCCCACTGCCCGCCGGGCGCGCGGGCGCACTCCGGATCGGCATCGGGGGGCCCGTCGGCGGCGGCAAGACCGCGCTGGTCGCGGCCCTGTGCCGGGCCCTGCGCGACGAGCTGTCCCTCGTGGTCGTGACCAACGACATCTACACCGAGGAGGACGCCGAGTTCCTCCGCCGCCACGGCGTGCTGCCCGACGACCGGATCCGCGCCGTCCGCACCGGCTGCTGCCCCCACACCGCCATCCGCGACGACATCACCGCCAACCTCGACGCCGTCGAGGCGCTCGAGGCCCGGCACGACCCCGATCTCGTGCTCGTCGAGAGCGGCGGCGACAACCTCACGGCCACGTTCAGCTACGGGCTCGTGCACGCCCAGATCTTCGTGCTCGACGTGGCGGGCGGCGACAAGGTGCCGCGCAAGGGCGGCCCGGGCGTCACGCGGTCCGACCTGCTGGTGATCAACAAGATCGACCTCGCGCCGCTGGTCGGGGCGGATCTGGACGTGATGCGCGCCGACGCGGAGAAGGTGCGCGAGGGCAGGCCGACGGTCCTCGTCTCGCTGCGGGAGCAGCCGGACGCCGCCCCGATCGTCGAGTGGATCACCGCGCAGGTGCGGGCCCGGCGTCCGTGACGGCGGTGGCACCGCCGGTCCGCGACGGGGTGACGGCGGCGGCGACCCTGACCGCCGACCGGGACGGGGGGCGGACCCGGATCCGCTGGTCCCACGCCTGGCCGGTCGTGATCCGGCCGACCGGCGCCGAGCAGGTGCATCTCGTGCACGGAGCGGGTGGACCGCTGGGCGGCGACGTACTGGCGCTGGACGTGCAGGTGGGTGCGGGCGCCGCGCTCCGCGTGCGGAGTGCGGGGGCGACGCTGGTGCAGCCGGGGCGGGGACCGGACCCCGCGCGCTGGCACTCGGTGATCACCGTCGGCGCGGCCGGCCGGTTCGACTGGGCCCCCGAGCCGGTGATCGTCACCGACGGGGCGGCGTTCGACACGAGCCTGCGCGCGGAGCTCGGCGCGGGCGCGTCCGCGGTGATCCGCGAGATCGTGGTGCTCGGCCGGCACGGCCGCGCCGGCGGGCGCTACCGCGGACACCTGGGTGTGACGGTCGGCGGGGTGCCGCTGCTGGCACACACCACCGTCCTCGACGGCGCCCATGCGGCGCTGTGCGGACCGGGCGGCACGGCAGGCGCCCGCGCGGTGGGGACGCTGATCGTCGCCGGTCGCCCCGGACCGAGCGGGGCCGGGGAGGACCCCGGTGTGCGGTGGGCGTGGTCGGAGCTCGACGGACCGGGCGCCCTGCTGCTGGCCGTCGGGGATCCGGGCGCGGTGACCGCGGTGCTCGACGCGGCCGTCATCCCGCCGGCATGACCCAGCCGTAGACGTGGTCCAGCGTCAGCGTCAGCACGACCCGCTGGTCGGCCACCATCGCGGCGCGGTACCCGTCCCAGTCCGGGTGCTCGCCGGCGATGTCGACGTAGAGCCGGACCAGCGCGTCCGCGGTCGCGTCGTGCGGATCGGCGGCCGGTGCGGTGAGCTCGGCGATGCCCTCGCCGACGGCGTAGGCCCGCAGGTCGGCCGAGGTGACCATGTAGCCGGCCCGGGGATCGCGGCGGAGGTTGCGGGTCTTGGCCCGCGGTTCGGTGATCGACACCCGGAGCGTATGCGCACCCGCGTCGAAGACGTGCGTGACGACGGAGGCCTGGGGGCGGCCGTCGCGCTTGATCGTGAGCAGGGTGCCGCCGCGCTGGGCGGCGAAGAGGTCGAGCAGGGCGGGGTCGACGACGGGCATGGCCACTCCTTGCAGCGGGGATCGGGCTGTCACCGATCACCAACGTCCCGGCGAGCCCGGGGTATGCCCGGGGCGTGGGGAACCCGGTCGGCCGCCGCACTGCCGGTGAGGCCGCCGTGATCGATCCCCGGCGGACCTTCTCGGTGATCGATCTGCGGGCATCCCCAGTTCGGACGGATCACGAGGTGTTGTCCACATCGACTCCCGGTTGTCCACAGTTCCGGGTCCGGGGGTGGTCGGCGGCGCCGGCGGGCCGGACGATCGAGTCAGAGGGGAGGCGATCGATGTGCTCGTCGAGGTGCTGGTGTTCGCGGCCGCCGGTATCGGGGCGGGGGCGGCAGCGCGGCGGGCGCTGGCCCGGATGCGGCGGGGCGCACGGGTGCGGGTGCCGGTCTGCGAGGTGGCGGTCGGGATCGTCTGGGCGGGGTCGGGCGCGTTGTGGGCGGCGGGAGCGGTGCGCGGCACCTGGCTTCCGGCCCTGGTCGGGCTGGGCTGGCTGGGGGTGGCGGTCGCGGTGGTCGACCTGCGCCACCGGCGGCTGCCCGATGCGCTCACCCTCCCCGCCGTGCCGGTGGCCCTCGTGCTGCTGGTGCCGCTCGGAGCCGGGAGCGTGCTGCGTGGCGCCGCCGGCGCGCTGGTTGCGGCGGGCGCCCACGCCGCGCTGCACCTGATCGCGCCACGCGCGCTGGGAGCGGGCGATGTCAAGCTCGCGGCCCCGCTCGGTGCGGTACTCGCGGCATCGTCCTGGGCGGCGCTGGTGCTGGCCACCGGCCTGGCGGCGGTGATCACGGGCCTGGCCGCGCTCGTGCTCGTGGCCGCGGGCCGGGCCCGCCGCGGCGGGTCGCTGCCGCACGGGCCGTCGATGGTGCTGGCCGCGTGGGCGGTCGCGACGGGCGCGGCCGTCGGGGCCGGAGGGGGGTGAGAGGATACGAGCCGTGCTGCGCTGGATCACCGCCGGGGAATCCCACGGTCCCGCGCTGGTCGCCGTGCTCGAGGGCATGGTCGCCGGTGTCGGGATCACCACCAAGGAACTGGCCGCCGAGCTGGCCCGCCGCCGCCTCGGCCACGGCCGTGGTGCGCGGATGAAGTTCGAGGCCGACGAGCTCGAGGTCATCGGCGGGGTCCGGCACGGCATCACCCAGGGCGGGCCGATCGCGGTGCGCATCGGCAACTCCGAGTGGCCCAAGTGGGAGACGGTCATGGCGGCCGATCCGGTCGACCCCTCGCTGATCGAGAACCGCGCCCGCAACGCGCCCCTCACCCGGCCCCGGCCCGGCCACGCCGATCTCGCCGGGATGACGAAGTACGGCTTCGACGACGCCCGGCCCGTGCTGGAGCGGGCCAGCGCGCGGGAGACGGCGTCGCGGGTGGTGCTCGGCACCGTGGCACGGGCGTTCCTGAAGCAGGCCTTC
>JBBQEF010000452.1:0-3478 GCA_038320445.1 Mycobacteriales bacterium | reverse complement strand
CGCCACCCAGGGCGACCGCGACCGTCAGGACCGTTACGACGCCTGGGCAACCCGACCCGACACCGAGCTGCGCGACCCGAATCCGCACATCGGCGACCGCGACCCCCGACCCGTCGTCGAGGCCGCCAACGCCCGCATCGCAGCCCGCGCCGCGGCCCGGCCACGAACCCCGACCACGCCGATGAGAGTCAGCCACGACAGCACTCACCACAGCCGCGGACCCGACCATTACCGCGGCATCTGAGCTCCACACTGGTACGGAACGAGAGCAGCCGGACACCTGCGGACAACCGGTCGGGCATCGTCACCGAACCGTTGCCTCAACACCTCGATGTTGGCGACGTGTGCTGCACACCTCCAGATGAGAGCACTCACCAGATCCCGCCCTGGGACACCACCGAAACGGAGCACCCGACCATGACCCGAGACGAGCTCGCCGCCCTCCCCGCCCTCCTCGACGTCCCCACCGCCGCCAAAGTCCTCGGCATCGGCCGATCCCTCGCCTACGACCTCGGCCGCCGCGGCGAATGGCCCACCACCGTCCTGCACATCGGCAAGCTCATCAAGATCCCGACTGCCCCGTTGTTGGTTCACATCAGCCAGCCGACTGCAGACTTGGCAGTCTCCGATCGTGGCTGAACGTCCTCGGGCTCAGGTCGGCGTGACCCGGAGCGGGCGTTCCGAGTGGGGTCTCAGCCCGCGCCTCCGTCGTGAGGTCGCAAGACAGAGTCGCCGACGACTACCACCTTCGCCAGCTGAGGGGCTCCGACCGAGCGGTGATCCCTCGGCGGCGTGCGCCTGGTGCAGCCCCCAGACGGGCGGAACGATTCAGCGCCACCGTTGCGCGGTCGGGTCCCACGAGAGTGCGATGGCCGCGCCCGACGAGGCCTGGTCGGCGAATCCGGAGACGACGATGAGCACATCCCGGAAGCCTCGGGGGAGGGAGTCCCGAGTCTCTTGGTTCGCGCGCCACCGCTCCCACCGGTTCTGCGCGATGGTCGGGTAGTCGTCAAGCAGATCCCCCAGGGGTGACAGCGCGATGCCGCGATGCGCGGCGACGGCGGTCAGCGCGGCGTGCAGGTCGGCTCCGTCGACGGGATGGTCGCGGGCGAGCAGGAGCACGTCGGCGTAGTCGCGCCACCGGGTGTTGGCGGCACCGCGCTGCATGGCGGTGACGACCTTCTCCGCCATGGCCGTGACCATCGGGTAGCCGCGCAGTCTGATGCTGCCGCCGAGCAGTGCGGGCAGGTAGATTTCCTGCGGTGCGGGGTGGACGGGGTCGCCGACGTTGACGTCGACGTGGAAGGCGAGCTGCGCTGTCGCGAGGGTGTAGACGAGGTGGACCCGGACGCCGGCGTACTCGTCGTCGTCGCGGATCAGCTCGGCGCGCGTGTGAGCAGGAGACAGGACCAGGCCGTCGTCGCGGGGCAGCGCAGCGATCGCTGCGATGCGGTCCCGGACTGTCTCGGCGTCGTTGTCGAGGTCGAGACCGAGGAAGTCGATGTCCTTGGTCGGGCGGCGTGCGCCGAAGGCTGCCAGCAGCACGCCGCCCTTGAGGACGAACGTGTCGCGGTCGCTGGATCCGGAGAGCCGGCCCAGGAACCCCTCGAGTGCGTAGAGGGTGAGCAAGCTCGGGAACGTGCGGCCCTCGGCACGCGCCGTGGCGCGCAGGTCGAGGTAGGCCCGACCTGCCGTCGTGTCGCGGGAGACGGTCACAGCAGGACCTGCAGGACCGGCAGCAGTGCCGCGTGCGCGTTCGGCCAGTGTGCTGCCAGGGCCAGCAACTGCGACGGCTGCGCGGCGGGCGTGGCCAGCCAGCGGCGCAGGGCGGTGATCGCAAGGTCCCGATCGGTCGAGGTGCGCGGGTTGAACGCATCGACGATGGACCGGGCGGCGTTGTAAAGGCCGATGGCGAGGCCGGGTGCGAGCGGCAGCATGTCGCGACCGAGGTCGAAGGTGGCCGGGGCGAACTGGTGCCACGCGGCGGTAGGCGGCCCGCTCGGGCGGTGGGTCCCACGCGGGATGGCGAGCTCCCAGCGGGCGAGGATCTCGTCGGTGAGCCCGGCGTGGGCTAGTGCCGAGTTCAGGCAGATCGTGGCCGCCGGCGCGCGCAGCGCGGCCTCGAGCAGGTCGAGGTCGGCGTCCGCGGTCTGCTCGGTCTGCCGGAGCAGGCCGTGGCCGAACCGGTCGAGAGCACCCTCGCGCAGCAGGCGGTCCAGGAGCGTGTGCGTAAGCCCCGCCTGGCGGGCGGTGTCTCTGGTGAAGGCGGCCGGGAGCCGGCCCAGGATCGGGTCGGTGGGCGCCTGAGTCCGAGCCATGCCCTCACCTCATATCCGTCATATTACTACTCTGAGAGGCATCTGTGAGTAGTATTCTGACGCTTTCTACCGGCTGGCGCAAGGCGGCAGGGAGCCCGCTACGTCAGCCGCAGCACCTGGCGCGCGCGACTCGTGTTCGGTGTTCGGTGGTGACCGAACACCGAACACCCGAGGCAGTTACGCAAGCGGGTCACAGTCTGAGGTCGCGGCTGGAGGCCGGTGGAAGGGCGTGCAACCCGGACCCTGCGCGCGGCATGCCCGACCACCTCCGTCGGCATTTCCCAACACCAGTGCCGTGACTGTCGAGGATTCCCGACGCTCGGACAACCCGAACTGCGCATCGGCGACGACCGCTGGCGGCCGGTCCGTAGGGCCGCAGGCAGAGCCGTTCCAGACGCGTCCGGGACGGTCGCAGCGGCACCGGCGAGTGCCCTTGCGTGCCAAGTGATCTGTGCTCGTGCCGGAGAATTCTGATGGCAAATTGATGGCAAATGATCAAGGCCTCCAGCGAGTGATCGCTGGAGGCCTTGTTCCACAAGGGATTTCAAGTAGCGGGGGCAGGATTTGAACCTGCGACCTCTGGGTTATAAGCCGTTCCTGAATGACGCCGCACGTCGATGGACGTCCGCGAACCCCGTCGTCCCGAGGTGCCCGCATCAGGCTCACTTGGATCCGGCCGTGCCAAGCCGCGCCGGGGCTTGCCGTGGGCTCATTGGGGGCTGTGGTCATGCGTCGCCAGCCGTTGCAAGGCGGCTGTCGCCAGCGCTCGCCCGGTGACCGTCGTCGGGCCGAGCCGGGCGGAGCGACGTGCTGGGCTGAAAGCGCCCATAGGGTAGAGAACGTGGAAGGTGTCCCACAGGTGCCGATGAATGGAAGCGACACCGGGACTGGGTCTCCGTCGACGAGCCATCCGTGGGCGGTAACGCAGCCGGCGGCGAAGGCACGAAAGGACGACGTGGACGTGTCGTGACCGGCGGCGACGCTGAGCATTCACAGCCCTCCGCGCTGGTGCTCGATCGGCGCGGCACCACCCTCGGGCAACCGACCGGCGATGTGCCGCCAGAGCGCGACGGCGGGACGTGCGGTCTGCCTTCTGGACTCTCTGCATGACCTCACCCACGGATAAAGCCCCATGCCTGGGCCGAAGCAGCCGCGCCGGG
>JBBQEF010000451.1:0-3489 GCA_038320445.1 Mycobacteriales bacterium | reverse complement strand
CGGCGGTCCAGCACGGCAGGATGTCGGCGTCGAGCGCGGTGGTGTCGGTGACGGCGTCGGAGGCGATGCCGGGCAGCGCGCGGATCAGGGTCATGGCCTCGGCGAGGTCGACCTCGACGTCGGCGGCGAGGGCCACGGTGTCGTCGTCGGTCGCCAGGAGCCCCGGTACGTCGACCCCGTCGATCGCGTCGGCCAGCTGGCGCGCGGCGGCCGCGCCGGAGATGCCGGGCCACAGGTCGGCGGCCAGGGCAGCACGACCCTGGGGGCGCGGGTGCACGGCCAGGTAGGCGACCAGCCGTCGTGGGTCGACGCCCAGGGGGACGGCGGTGCCGCCGCAGGTGAGAGTGAACGAGCCGAGCACGCAGACCCGTGATCGTCGCTGATCGTCAGACATTCTTGTCCCAAAGAGTGGTGGTGCCCGTTGTTGACCCGAGTGCAGCCTCGTGGCGCCGAGTCCGCAGAGAAGTGTTCTCCTCCGACTGCGGGCTGCCAAGGGGCATGTGCGTCACAATTCTGCCGGAGGTACGGCCGTCCGAGTGACGCCGAGTTGCGATCTTAGTCACGGTGCCGCATGCATCCGCACGTGGGTTCCGGTGCGGCCGGCCCAGACGTGCAAGGAATCACACAGCTGGCGGGCGATCCAGACACCGCGCCCGCGGGGCTCGGACGGGTGCGGAGCCCGCAGGCCGGGCAGTGGATCGCGCAGCGTGCCGTCGTCCTGCACCTCGAAGACGAAGCCGTCGGGCGCCGTCCACACGCTGATCTGGGCGTCCGACGTGCCGTGCTCGACGGCGTTGGTGGCCACCTCGTTCACCGCCAGCACGACGTCCTCGGCACGGTTCCTGGCGTACCCCGCGGCGAGCAGCGAACTCTCGACGGCGTCGCGGACCTCGTTGAGCTGCCAGGCGCCGAAGGCCAGCCGGAGATCAGGTGGGCCGAGCAGCACGGGCGCCGGAGCGGGGAGTTCGGCGAGGACCTCGCGGGGGCGCTGGTGCTCCGGGTTGCGCCGCTGCTCGCCGCCGACGAGCAGGAGGGGGTGGTTGCGGCGGGCGCCGTCGAGGATGGCCAGGTGCAGCGGCATCTCGGGGAAGAAGCAGGTGATCTCCAGCGGCAGGTCGGACAGGGCCACGTTCATGGCGGCGTCGAGCTCGGTCCAGAAACCGCCGTCGACGCCGTCGTACCGGTTCCAGTGCTCGGAGATCACGGTGACGGGCCCGGCCTGGGCGGTGAGCTCGCGCAGCTGCCGGGCCCGGCGCGCAGCGAGCGTCTGTCCGGAGCCGCCCTCGCTTCCCTCCGGCGTGGCGAGCTGGACCAGCCCGGAGATGCTGCCGAACATGTCCGACAGTGCGTCCACCGTGGACGGCTGCACGGCCAGTGCCACCGGCTCCCCGCGCTCGAGCCCGGCGGTGACGAGCGGGGCCAGCTGGAGCAGCAGGTCCGCGCGGGAGCGGTGGAACGCGACCGCGTGGGTCAGCGGATCGCGCCGGTCGGTGCGGGTGATCTTCACAGCCGGTGGTCCTCGTAGGGGGTGACGACGAGCTGTTCGGCGAACAGGGCGCCACACCGGTCGAGGACCCGCGCGATGCGGGGCCGCACCCCCGTGAGCAGGAGCCGGTGGGTGCTCGGGAACTCCTCGGCGGCGTGGACCAGGCCGACGGCCCCCGCGACGTCGATGAACCTCAGCGACGCGAGGTCCAGCGTGATGTCGGTGGGGGCGGAGTGCGACCGCAGCGCGTCGTCGAGGGTGCTCCCGAGCAGGCGGCGGATCTGGACCCGGTTGCTGTGGTCGACCTCGCCGGCGAGCCGTACCGCGGCGGGGGAGGTGCGCGTGATGCGCAGCAGGGTGTCGTCGTAGACGGCCGGGCTCACGAGCTCGGTGCGGTGGACGGCACGCATCGCCAGTACGGCGTCGTCGTCGAAGTAGCGCCGGTCGTAGCGGCAGAGCATCCGGGTGGTGGGGTGCTTGCTCAGCAGCAGCTCCAGCCGCTCCTCGAGAGCGATGACCTTGCCCAGCCCGCCGCGCAGCAGCATGCCGGGGCCCGATTCGCCCGCCAGGCGGAGCCCGGGCCACCCCAGCGCGTCGGACTGGTCGATCTGGTCGACGATGAGCTGCTCGACCGCCTCCACCGGCAGGGCGAGCGCGGAGCGCGTCGCCTCGGTGGGCATGATCACCAGCTGGCCGTCGGACAGGGCCTCCTGCACGCACACGCGGTCGTCCGACAGCCGGTCCAGAACCCGGGCGGCGGTCTCGTCCTCGAAGTAGACGACGCGGTCGCCGGTCTCCAGCCCGTGGGCGACCCACGCGGCCGTGACCTCCCACAGGTGCTCGTCACTGTGCGGCACGACGCAGGCGTGACCGACGAGGGACATGTCCTCGATCGCCCTGGTCATGGTCACCCCGCAGACACCTGCTCGCGTCATCACGCCCGGCCGTTCGTCACCGCGTGGAGGTGCGGCCGAACGCTGCGTGAGCTCTGCCAGCACTGTACGTCCGGCCACCGGGGGGTTCACCCGGTCGGGCGGGGTCTCGCGCGGTGAAGCGCTGATCGTCGGCGACGAACGGTGATCGACCGTGCGGATGCATGTACCGGTGTGCGTGAAGCTACACGCTCATCAGGGCACCAGAGGCGGAACCATGGCCTCGACGAGGTGTGGTCCGGGCTCCGCCGAGGCCCGGACGAGTGCCCGGGCCAGCGCTTCCGCGGTGTCGACCCGCTCGCCGGGGACCCCCGTTCCGGCGGCGATCGCCGTGAAGTCGAGCCCGGGGCGCCCGAGGTCCAGAAGGGCGCGTGCTCGCTCTCCGTAACCGGTCATGTACCCTTCGGCGCCCACCTGACGGAGCTCTGCGCGCAGGATCGCGTAGGCGCTGTTGTTGTAGACGACGGTCGTGATGTCCAGGGCCTCGCGGGCGTGGGTCCACAGCGCGGAGATCGTGTACATCGCGCTGCCGTCGGCCTGGAGGCACCACACCGGCCGGTCCGGGCAGGCCACCGCCGCGCCGGTGGCGGCGGGCAGCCCGTAGCCGATGGCTCCGCCGGTGAGGGTCAGCCAGTCGTGCCGGGGGGCGCCCGCCGTGGCGGCGGGCAGGCCGAGGCCGGAGGTGTTCGCCTCGTCGACGACGATCGCCCCCTCGGGCAGCAGCGCCCCGACCACGGCGGCCGCGCTCTCGGCCGTGAGCGGGCCGGTCGGCAGCTCCGGCCGCTGCGCCCGGGACAGCGTCGCCGTGGTGCCCGGGGCCACCAGGTCGGCGAGCTCGGCCAACGCCTCGGCCGCGCGGCCGTCGCGCGCCACGACCTCGTGCACGGCGCATCCCGCCGGCACCAGGTCACCGGGCTTGCCGGGGTAGGCGAAGAAGCCCACCGGCGACCGGGCGCCCACCAGCACCACGTGCCGGGCTCCGGCGAGCTGGTGCACGGCCATGTCCACGAGGTAGCCCAACCGGCCCACCGGCGCGACCCCCGCGCCCCGCTCGAGCCGGGCCGGGAACGT
>JBBQEF010000450.1:0-3490 GCA_038320445.1 Mycobacteriales bacterium | reverse complement strand
CGCGGGAGCCCCGCACACGCTGCCGGTGCGGCCGGTCAGGCCGGAGCCATCCGCGCCCGCACGTCGTCGAAAGCGCCGGTCATGGTGGTCATGGCGGTGACGACCGCCTGGCGGTCGGTCTCGGTCAGGTCGGCGGTGGCCGCCCACACCTGCTCCCCGAGCGGGCGGTAGACCTGGGCGAACGCCTTCCACGTCGCCGGCTGCAGCTCGACCCCGGTCGCCCGACGATCACCCGGCACCGCCACCCGCGCGACGTAGCCGACGTCGGCGAGGCGGTCGATCAACGCGGTGACCGCGGGCCGGGTCAGGCCCAGCTGTCGCGCCAGCACCGACGCGCCCAGTGGTCCGTGCTCGAGCAGGTTCAGCGCGCGCAGATCGCTCCGTCCCAGCCCGAGCACCGCGCACGCGGCCTCGTCGAACCGGTCCATCGCCCGCCCGAGGTCGCGGCAGGCGTGCAGCAGCGGACCGTCGAGATGCGCATCAGAGTCGGGCATGCTTCGATCATCTCATCATTCGATCGGTGAAGTGAAAGGGAGAGGTCGATGGAGTGGACCGAGAGCATCGTGGTCAACCGCCCCGTGGCGCAGGTGCAGGCCGCGATCGCCGACGAGCACCGGCTGATGGCCTGGTCGGCCTGGCCGAAGGCCACCGGCTACAGCTGCGCCGTGGACGGCGACGGCCGATCGGTCGGCTCGGCGATCGTGTTCCGCGACCGCGCGGGCGTCGAGCAGGGCCGCCAGCGCCTCACCCGCATCGAGACGGACAGGATCGAGTACCGGCTCCGCAACAAGGGCCCGCGCGGACGGGACATGACCCCCGAGGTCGACTTCCGGCTGGAAGCCCTCGACGACACCCGCACCCGGGTCCACCTGGACTTCCGGGCCACCGCCCCGCTCCCACCCGGGGCCCGCCAGATCGCCGAGCTACTGCTCGGACGCCGGGTCCGCCGCCTGCACGTCGACGACCTCCAACTGCTCAAGGTCCACGTCGAGAACGAGCCGGCGCAGACGGGCTGAGCAGTGCAGCGCGACCCGCACAGCGGCCCCGTTCCCGCGCAGGCCTGGCACGCTGACGCCGTCGCCCGCGAACGGGGACGCGTACAGATCTTCAACGCGACCCGCCCCGACGGCCTCGACGGCTGGACGATGGACGAGCAGCAGTACGAGCTGATGCGCGCCCACATCCTCGACATGATCGACGAGCACGCCGCCGAGGACGGCACGATCGCACTGCGCGACGTCGTCGACGCCGCCCGGGAGCGCTACGCCACCCACCCGCTGTTCCCCGGCGGCCGGACCCGCAACTACTGCACCTTCACCAAGGTCGACCTCGAAGCCCGCTGCGTGATCGACCGCGTCCCCCGCATCAGCCCGCAACGCATCCGCCGCCACGACGCCGACGCCACCTGACGGCCTGGGAGCCTCTGTCGACCCGTCTCGGGCGGCGTGGCGTGTGCAGTCCTCGCCCGGATCGGTCGGGGGTGTTCGTGTCAGGGCTGGCTGACGTGCAGGGTGGGCCGGTAGACGAGTTCCTGGATGTCGCGGTCGAGCGTTCGGTGTTCGAGCAGTTCGAGGTCGAAGTCGGCCGCACCCCCGAGGATCGGGTCCGTCCCGGTCCCGCCGGTGATCACAGGGAAGATCGTCACCTGGATGCGGTCGACCAGGCCGGCGGCCATCAGCGCCCAGTTCAGCGACAGGCTGCCGTGCGAGCGCAACGGCACGTCGGACTCCTGTTTGAGCCGGGCGACGACGTCGACGGCGTCGCCGCTCACGACGGTCGCGTCAGGCCAGTCGAGGGGGCCTTCCAGCGTGGACGACACCACCGTGGCCGGCATGTTCCGCATCCGGGAGACCCACGGATCACGCACGTCGGACCCCTCGGTGCTCGCGGCGAGCATCTGCACGAACTGCCGGAACGTGGTGGCCCCGAAGATCATCCGCTGCTTCTCGTCGAACGAGGCGAGGCGGTGGTCGAGCAGCTCGGGGCCCTGCTTGCCCCAGTAGCCGCCCCAGTCGCCGGGGGCGTCGTAGGAGCCGTAGCCGTCGAGGCTGGCGAAGACGTCGAAGGTGTACGTGGCGGTCATGGGGATCCTCCGGTGGGTGTCGGACCGGTTCGGTGCCGGTCCTGCCCCGTGTAGACCGGCTGCGCCGCTCGAACTGATCGTTGCTGCAGGAGTGCGTGGGAGCCCGCCGCCGCGGTCGAGGGGGCAGCGCGGGACCGGCCGGGTGTGGGTCGACCGGGCCGGCGGTGTGCCCGGTCGGCCTGGTGGCGCTGCTACCGCACCTGGCGGGCCGGCTACCGCAGGGGCCGGGCGCTGCCTGGACCCGGCCTCGCTTCAGGGAGTCGGGGTCAGGCTGCGGGGACGTGGGTCGCGGCGGCGTGGCGGGTTGTTCGCGAATCGGGAGTCGGCGGCACAAGGTGCAGACCGCGTCGCGGCGTGGTGTGTCCGCGGCCCACCGCAACGCGGTGATCTTCACTCTCCCGGAGTGTCACGCCGAGAGGACGACCCCGGCGAGGCCGGCCGGCGGTCGGGGGGGTGGGAAAGCGCAGTCCCCGATCTCGCCGAGCGGCCGGCCGGCGCGCAGGGTCTGGGTGCGGGCGGGCTCAGGAAGATCGGAGCGTCGGGCTGGGCGCGGAACAGGTCGGCGATGCGGCCTTCGAGGGCGCGGATCTGGACGGCGAGCGCAGTCAGGGCGGTGAAGAGCGCACGGGTGACGACGACACGAGCCGAGGGAGACCCTCGAAGTGGGTGTTGGACCTGGTCGACGACGCCGCTACCGATCGGTCACGGCGACGGTGCCCGAGGCCGGCCGGCAGTCCGGACAGCCGCGCCGAACCAGGCCCGAAAACAACCCCTGATCTGCGGCAACCCACTCGCGATCGAACACATGTTCGTGTACGATGGAGACGTGCCGGACAGCCCGCTCACCCACGCACACCGCCTCCTCACCGAGGCGGTCGACGCGCTGGCCGCCGCCGGTGCGGGCGCGGGTGACGGCGGGCTGATCTCGGTGCTCACCCTCGGCGAGGGTGTGGCGCGCCGGTTGGACGGGGTCACCGTGGGTGCGTTGGCCGATCTGGAACGCCGCGGTGTGTTCGCCGAGCGCGGTTACCGCTCCACCGTCACCGCGCTCGGTGACCTGGTGGGGTGGGAGCGGTGCGAGGCGCGGCGCCGGTTGGTCGCGGCCGAGCATGTCCGGCTGCGCACCGGCCTGGACGGCACCGTGTTGGCGCCGCGGTTGGCGGCGACCGCGGTGGTGTTCGACGCCGGTGCGGCGAGCCTGCGCCACGTCGAGGTGATCGCCCGGGTGCTCGGCTCTCCCGCCGCCGGGCGGTTGTCGCCGCAGGTGTGGGCGGGCGCCGAAGCCCAGCTGGCCGGCTGGATCCCGGATTGCACCCCGAACGAGCTGCAGGCCCGCGGCGTGCAGCTGGTCGACGCCCTGGACGCGGACGGTCCGGAGCCTGATGACCGGCCCGAGCTTCCCGTCAA
>JBBQEF010000449.1:0-3541 GCA_038320445.1 Mycobacteriales bacterium | reverse complement strand
CCGTCGGTCGCGGACGGGACGCGGTCGAGCTCGGGGTCCCGGCCGAGCACGGACGTCCGCCCGCGGGGCAGCCCGGAGCGGCCCTGCGCGTCGGGGCGGACCATCAGCACCTGGTGCACGCCCATCCGGTTCTCCTCGAACGCGAGCGCCGCGCCGGCCAGGTAGAGCAACCACACCCGGTACTGCTGCTCGCCGACCAACCGGATCGCCTCGGCCTTGTGGTCCTGCAGCGTGTCCAGCCACGGCCGGACCGTCCAGACGTAGTGCTCGCGCAGGGAGTGGACGTCCACGACCTCGAGTCCGGCCGCCTCCAGGAAGTTCAGCGTCTCGCCGAGCGGGCGCATGTGCATGTCCGGGGCGACGTAGCTCTCCATGAAGGCACCGCCCCCGGGGGCGGTGTTGTTGCCCGCCGCGCCACGCGACATCTGCTGCAGCAGCAGGCGGCCGTGGGGGAGCAGGAGCCGATGCAGCTGCGCGGTGTACTCGGGGTAGTTGTCCTGCCCGACGTGCTCGCCCATCTCGATGGAGGAGATCGCGTCGAACGGCTGGTCCGGGACCTCCCGGTAGTCCTGCAGCCGGATCTCGATCCGGTCGTGCAGGCCCAGCGCCTCGACCCGGGCCATGCCGAACGCGCGCTGCTCCGCGGACAGGGTCACGCCCACGGCCGTCACCCCGTAGTGCTCCACCGCGTGGATGAGCAGCGACGCCCACCCGCACCCGACGTCGAGCAGGCGCATGCCGGGCCCGAGGTCGAGCTTGCGGCAGATCAGGTCCAGCTTGTCGGCCTGGGCCTGCGCCAATCCGTAGGACGGGCTCGTCTCCTGCGTCCAGTAGCCGCAGGAGTACGCCATCTGCGGGTCGAGCAGGAACTCGTAGAACTCGTTGGAGAGGTCGTAGTGGTGCGCGATGGCGGCACGGTCGCGGCGCCGGGTGTGCAGGCCGCCGTCCAGCCGCGCCTCCGACGCCGGCGGGGCCGGCCGGGGGCCGATGATGCCGAGCTTGGCGGCCACCCCGACCGCTTCCAGCTTGTCGGCGGTGGTGAGCTTCAGCGCGGCCAGGTCCTGCGCCCTGGCGAGCTTCCAGAACCGGGAGAGGCCGTCGGCGATGTCGCCCTCGACGTCCAGCTCGCCCGCCACGAACGCCCGCGCGAGCCCCAGCTCACCCGGGTTCCACAGCAGCCGCCGCAGGGCGCGGCGATGCCGGATGATCGCGACCGGGCCGTCCTCGGCGCCGGCCTCCGAACCGTCCCAGGCACGGATCCGGATGGGCAGGGGGGCACCGATCAGGCGCTCGACGAGCGCCACGAGCTGCGGGGCGACAGGACTGTGCACGGGAAGGTCTCCTTCGGCGCCCCGTGCGCGTTACCGCGCACGAGGGGTTCAGCGGCGGGTGAGCGAGAGCTGGTAGACGTCGAGGTAGCCAACGCGGAAGCCCGCCTCGCAGTAGGCCAGGTAGAACTCCCACATACGGCGGAACGTCTCGTCGAAGCCGAGGCCCGCAACGTCCTTCCAGCGCGCCAGGAACGTCTCGCGCCAGCTGGCCAGCGTCCGCGCGTAGTCCGGGCCGAGGCTGCGGCGCTCGGCGATGCGCAGGCCGGTGTGGCCGGCGAGGTTGCGCTCGATCGCCTCGACCGAGGGGATCAGGCCGCCCGGGAACACGTACTTGTGGATCCACGAGTAGTCGCCACGGGCAGCGAGCATGCGGTCGTGCGGCATCGTGATCGACTGGAGCCCGACGCGGCCGCCCGGCTTGAGCACCCGGTCCAGCGCCGCGAAGTACGTGGGCCAGTACCCCTCGCCGACGGCCTCGATCATCTCCACGCTGACCACGGCGTCGTAGCTGCCCCGGGCCTCGCGGTAGTCGCGCAGCAGCACCTGCACGCGGTCGCTCATGCCCGCGGCCGCGATGCGCTCCTCGGCCAGCCTCGCCTGCTCCGCGGAGATCGTCAGGGTGGTGACGCGCGCACCGCGCTGCGCGGCCCGCACGGCGAGCCCGCCCCAGCCGGTGCCGATCTCCAGCACGTGCTTGCCCTCGGTGACCCCCGCCAGGTCCAGGATGCCGTCGATCTTGCGGTACTGGGCGTCCACGAGATCGTTGCTCCCGTCGGCGAACCACGCCGACGAGTACGACATCGTCTCGTCGAGGAACAGGGCGAACAGGTCGTTGGACAGGTCGTAGTGGCGGTGGATGTTCTCCCGCGACCCCTCGACCGTGTTCGCCTCCTCCTTCGGCTGCCGCGCCTCGGCGAAGCGGCGGCCGATCCGCTGCAGGGTCGGCGGGATCAGCGTCGAGAGCTTGGCCGCGAACGGGGTGAGCAGGTCGGCGAGGTCGGTGGTCGTCCAGTCGCCCACCATGTACGACTCGCCGAACCCGATCTTGGAGTTGCAGCCGAGCCGATGGAAGAACGCGCCGGGCCGCACGATCCGCATGACCGGCGAGTCCGGCCCACCCGCGCCGAGCCGTTCGCCCCCGGGGAATGCCACCCGCACCGGCAGGCCCTTCACCGCGCGCCGGAACAGCGACTCGGCGATCCGCGCGCGGGCCAGCGAGTGCGGCGGCGTGGCGAGGCCCGGCCACACGCCCTCGTTCGGGCGCGGGACGAAGTGGTTGTTGGAACGCTTGACGGGCGTCATCGGTTCGGTGCTCATCGCACTCCCTCGCTGCACTCGGTCGACGCTTCGCGGGAGCGCTGTAACGTTGATTCGCTCGCGAGCTCGCTCATTGGACACCCTCCTGAGGGACGTGCTGAGGCCTGCGGATCACCGGCAGCCTGCGCAGCCACAGCGTGATGCCGTGGCGACGGATGAGGGCCGAGGTGCGATAGGTCGTGAGTGGGCGGCGCGCCAGCATCCGCACCAGCGCGGCCGGGGTGGCCGGGCGCCGGGTGCCGATGACGGTGGCCGTCAGTGCCGTGGCCCCCTGCTGGCGCAGGGTGACGGCGATCGTGAGCCGCTCGCCGGGCTCGTGCAGCGACATCGAGTAGGTGCCGTCGACGGACAGGAACGGCGAGACGTAGAAGTCCTTCGCCGTCTCCGCGCGCCCGGCGTCGTCGGTGCGCAGCAGGTAGCAGTGCCGCTCGCCGTAGGTGTTGTGGACCTCGGCGACGACGCACTCCAGGCCGCCGTCCGGGCGGTAGCACCAGTAGACGGTGATCGGGTTGAAGACGTAGCCGAGCAGCCGGGCGTTGGCCAGCATCAGCACCTGGCCGCCGTGCAGGTCCACGCCCTGGAGGGCGAGCCAGGCGTCGAGGTTCTGGCGGATGGTGGCACGCGGGTCGCCGAGGTGGTCGCGCGCCTCGAACCGGGCGAAGGGTCGCAGCCAGCGGGGCAGCTCGGGCAGCGCGTCGACGTCGACGAGCCAGAGGTAGATGCCGTGGCCGAAGCGCCGGTCCATCGCCTGCTTGCGCACGTGGGTGACGGTGGCGTCGTACAGCGCCGGGGCGGTGGGTCGTGCGTGGGAGGTCGGTCGTGCGCGGGAAACGTCGCCCTGGCGACGTTTCCCGCGCACAGCGGTCACCATCCCGCACCCAGCGACGCGGCCG
>JBBQEF010000448.1:0-3549 GCA_038320445.1 Mycobacteriales bacterium | reverse complement strand
TGGTCGACGACCGAGCGGACGACCTCACGGCTGTGCAGGGTGCGGCTGTCGAACATCGTGGGGAGGATCCCGTCGACCTGGAGGCGCGGGTTGAGCCGGTCGGTGATCTTGTCGATGGTCTCGACGAGCAGGGCCACGCCGCGCATGGCGAAGAACTCGCACTCGAGCGGGATGATCACGCCGTGCGCGGCGGTCAGCGCGTTGACGGTGAGCAGCCCGAGCGACGGCTGGCAGTCGATGAGGATGACGTCGTAGTCCTCGAGCACTGGACGGAGCGCCCGCGCCAGGATCTGCTCGCGGGCCACCTCTCCGACGAGCTGCACCTCGGCGGCCGACAGGTCGATGTTGGCGGGGACGAGGTCGAGGTTCTCGGTGCGGGTGTGCTGGATGATGTCGCGGATGTCGTGACGCCGCTCCACGAGCAGGTTGTAGATCGTCACGTCGAGCTCGTTGGTGCGGATGCCCAGGCCGACCGACAACGCACCCTGCGGGTCGAAGTCGACGAGGAGGACCTTCCGGCCGACTTCGGCCAGCGCGGCACCCAGGTTGATCGTCGTCGTGGTCTTGCCCACGCCGCCTTTCTGGTTGCACATGGCGATGACCCGGGCCGGCCCGTGGCTGGCCAGCGGCGGCGGCTCGGGCATCTCCGGCATGGGTCGGCCGGTCGGGCCGAGGGCGCCGACGACCGCCTTCTCGGTGCCCGGGAGCGGGACGGGCGTCGGCAGGTGCGGGTGCGTCTCGGCCGTCGGAGACGACGACACCTGCGGGTGCGCCTCTGCGGTCACCGGTGGCTCTCCCCCATGATCTCGTGCTGGAAATGTGCCGAAAATGTGCTTGACGGACCCTATCAGCGGCAGGTCATCGGGCTCGGGGATGAGCCCCGGCATACACCTCGCGGAGCCGCTGCGGGCTGACCATCGTGTAGATCTGGGTCGTCGTCACGGAAGCATGGCCGAGCAGCTCCTGCACGACCCGGACGTCGGCGCCGCCGTCGAGCAGGTGGGTGGCGAAGGAGTGCCGCAGGGTATGCGGTGACACGTGCCCGGAGAGCCCCGCCCGGCCGGCGGCGGTCTGGAGTGCCGCCCACGCGCTCTGCCGGGAGAGCCGAGCGCCACGCTGGTTGAGGAAGAGGGCGGGAGTGCCGCGGCCCGCGGCGGCCAGGGCCGGCCGCCCGCGGACCCGGTAGGCCTGGACGGCGTCGACCGCGTACCGGCCGAGCGGGACGACCCGCTGCTTGTCCCCCTTGCCGAGCAGCCGGACCGAGGCCGACCGGGTCTGGCTCGGGGTGCGGTCTGCGTCGACGGCGTGGATGTCGACGGCGTGGAACACGTCGAGGTCGTCGACGTCGAGGCCGACCGCCTCGGAGATCCGGGCGCCGGCGCCGTAGAGGACCTCGAACAACGCGCGGTCCCGTAGCGAGACGGGGGTGTCGCCCAGTGACGCGGCTTCGAGCAGGCGCTCGACGCTCTCGACGGGGATGGCCTTGGGCAGCCGGCTCGGCGACCTGGGCGGGGCGACGGCGGCCGCGGGGTCGGTCGTGACCTCGCCCTCGAGGGCCAGGAACCGGTGGAACCCGCGGACCGCCACGAGGGTGCGGGCCGCCGAGGACGCCGACAGGGCGGCCCGGTCGTCCGTGGGCTCCCGCAGCGAGGCGAGGAAGTCGGTGACGTCGCGCTCCGTGACGGTGCCCGCGTCGTGGATGCCCCGCGCATCGAGGAACTCCCGGTACCGGCGCAGGTCGCGTCGGTAGGACACCAGGGTGTTGGGCGACGCGCCCCGCTCGACCTGCAGATGGTCCAGCCAGCCCTGGATGCTCCGGTCGAGCGGACCGGCCGCGGGCGGCCCGGCTCCGGCAGGTCCGGCTCCGGGCGGTCCGGCTCCGGGCGGTCCGGTCAGCTGAGGACCTGCGCGAGCTCGACGGCCTCCAGCCCGTGCGCCTGGGCGACCGGACCGTAGGTCACCGCGCCGGCGTGCGTGTTGAGCCCGAGCGCCAGCGGACCGTCGATACGCAGCGCGTCGCGCCAACCCAGGTCGGCGAGCTCCACCGCGAACGGGAGGGTGACGTTCGTCAGGGCGTAGGTGCTCGTGTGGGGCACGGCGCCGGGCATGTTCGCGACGCAGTAGAAGACCGAGTCGTGCACCGGGTAGGTGGGGTCGGCGTGCGTCGTCGGGCGGGAGTCCTCGAAGCAGCCGCCCTGGTCGATCGAGATGTCCACGAGCACGGAGCCGGGCTTCATCCGGGACACCTGCTCGTTCGTGACGAGGGTCGGGGCCTTGGCGCCGGCCACGAGGACCGCGCCGATGACGAGGTCGGCGTCGATGACGGCCCGCTCCACCTCGTAGGCGTTCGAGGCGACGGTCTGGCAGTGACCCTGGTAGATCGCGTCGATCTGGCGCAGCCGGGCAACATTGCGATCCAGCAGCAGCACCTCGGCCTGCATGCCCAGCGCGATCGCGGCGGCGTTCTGGCCGGACACCCCGGCACCGATGATCACGACCTTGGCGGCGTGCACGCCCGGTGCGCCGCCCATGAGCACACCGCGCCCGCCGCCCTGGGCCATGAGGTGATAGGCGCCGACCTGCGGCGCCAGCCGCCCCGCGACCTCGCTCATCGGCGCCAGCAGCGGCAGCGAGCCGTCGGGCAGCTGGACGGTCTCGTAGGCGATGGCGGTGGTACCGGACTTCAGCAGGGCGTCGGTGCCGGTGCGGTCCGCCGCCAGGTGCAGGTACGTGAACAGCACCTGGCCGCGCCGCATCCGGTGGAACTCCACCGGGATCGGCTCCTTGACCTTGAGCACGAGATCGGCCTCGGCCCAGACCTCGTCCGCCCCGGGCTGGATGCGCGCGCCCGCTGCGGCGAAGGCCTCGTCCGGGATCGCCGAGCCGAAGCCCGCACGATGCTCGACGAGCACCTCGTGGCCTTGGCGGACCAGCTCGTGGACCCCGGACGGCGTGATCGCCACCCGGAACTCGTTGTTCTTCAGCTCCTTGGGAACACCGACCCTCATCGGATCAGGCCAGGGCCGCCAGGCGGCGCACACTGCGCTCGAGGTCGGCGGCCGGGACACGCGGGAAGCTCACCCGCGCGAGCACGGCGGGGTCGGTCACCGCGGACCAGTCGTACGTGTGCACCACCCGGGTGCGGTCCTCGCCGACCGCCTCGAGCTCCCACCGCCAGAGCATCCCGATCGGCTCGGCTCCGACTCGCCCGGGCTTCCACTCGATGAGCCGGCCCGCCTCGAAGGCGGTGATGTGGTTCTCCATCTGGTAGTCGCGTCCGGGGACGCGCATGTCCATGACGAAGGCCTGCCCGACCGCGGTTACCGGCGCGGATCCCGGCGCCGAGCGCACCATGCCCGAGCCGTCGATGTCCTGGTGGTTGGCCGGGTCGGCGAGCAGCTCGAAGAGGCGGGCGGGGGTGGCGTGGCCGACCACGGCGACGACCAAGGAGGGGTCGCTAGGCAGGGTGCAGCCCGGACGAACCCAAGAAACGGCGCACATCGCCACACCATACAAGACGCGCCCAGCCCGCCACCTCCCGCCCACGGC
>JBBQEF010000447.1:0-3563 GCA_038320445.1 Mycobacteriales bacterium | reverse complement strand
CGGCCCCGCCCCCCCCCCTCCCCCCGTGGGTTTTCCTATTTCTCGGCGGCCGCCCCCCCCGGGGCGCCCCAGCCCCCCCCCGCGGGGGCGTAACCGGTCCGCCCGCCTGTTTTGCCCCCCCACGACCGTTGGTCCGACCCGGTGCTGCCGCACGCGTGTCGACGTCCCCGGCCCAGGTGACCATCCCGCATCCGGATCGGCCTCGAACCTGCGACGGCCGGAGCGCCCTGTCCACGAACGGGTGACGGCGCGTCAGGTCGCGCGGCCCGTGACACTCTCCGGCGACTGGTCGGAGATCGACGACGGATGATCGTCGCGGCTCGTCATCGGACGCGCCGCCCGCAGTGCGACGGCCAACTCCAGGCGGGCCGTCGGGTCGTCGAGAGCGCCCGCAAAGGTCTCGCGCAGTCCGGCGAGGCGGTAGCGGACGGTCTGCGGGTGCACGTGCAGCGTCGCGGCCGTCGCCGTCACGTCGCCGTGGGCGTCCAGCCAGGCCCGCAGCGTCTCCTCGGCCCGCGCAGCGGCGCCGTCGGGAAGGGTCGAGAGGGGTCGTAGCGCGCGGTCGCACAGGTCGGCCGCGAGATCGGGCTCGGCGGCGAGCAGCAGCGCCAGCAGGTGCTCGTCGGCGCGGGCGAGCGGGTCGTCGGACGCGGGTTGCAGCATCCCGGCGACGTGCAGCGGCCAGGCGGACTGGGCGAGGGCGATCGACCGGGCGGTCTGCGCGGGCTCGACCACGGGCCCCATGACGCCGGGCCGTGCACGCAGGCCGGTGCGGATCTGGTCCAGCCAGCCCACCCGCTCCGGCACGGCGACGAGCACGACGCCCACCGGGTCGAGGTCGGCCCCGATCGCGGCCGGCAGCCGGGTGGCCACGTCCACGGCGTCCTGGACGACGAGTGCGGCGACCCGCGCCGGCTGGCGCCAGCCGGCCGCCGCCGCGGCGCGCTCGACCTCGGCCGGGGTGGCCGGGATGGCACGGGAGAGCAGGTCGATCAGGGCGTGCCGCCGGGTCTGCAGCGATCCCGCCCGGCTCGACTCCTCGGCCGCCCACCCGGCGACGGACGCCGCCGAGAGCTCCTCGATGTAGGTGAACAGGGCCTCGGCCAGCCGGAAGATGACCTCCGGCGGCAGCTGCCGGGCCGTCGCGCTCTCACCGAGACGCCGCCAGAGCGTTCGGCTGCCGACCTGGTAGGCCGACTGCAGGGCGGCGAGCGTCCGGCCCTCGCGGTGCTCCAGCTGCCCGAGCGCGCGGTAGACGCGGACGTCCTCCAGCGGCTCGTCGGAGCCCAGCAGGTCGAGGAACTGGCCCAGCGCCACCGAGACACCCTCGGTGATGCGCGACCCGAACCGGCCGGTCAGCGGGCGCGAGTAGTCGGTGACGTCCGTGCGGACGGCCGCGATGATCTCGTCGGTGGAGCCGGCCAGCTCCGGTTTGAGCGCGGCTCCGACCCACTCGGGCACCCGGGCCCAGGGCCGCTCCAGCCCCCCGGTCACGGCCGCTGCGCGACCCGTGCGCGGAGAACGTCGTCCCGACGACGTCTTCCGCGCACGGGTGCCGGAGGCGCGGGCGTGGCCTCCGCGGGGCGGGTCACGAGCCCAGCACGGTCGTCACGATCCCCGCGAGGTGGGCCAGGCGGGCCAGCTCCGAGGGGCGGAACACCGGGCCGCCCGGGCGCCCCACGACCACCGCCTGCGCCGACGCGCCGAACGGGGCCGCGGCGAGCTCCGTGTCGAGGCTGCACCAGGGATCGGGGACCCAGTGCACCGCGGGATCGACGACGATCGCCTTCGCGAGCGGGATCCACGGCAGGTCACCCGCGATGGTCTCGGGCGCCGCGGGGCTCTGCGCGAGCCGGTAGGACCGGGCACCGTCGCGCGCCACGACGAGCGCCCAGCCCGCGCGGAAGATGCGCGGCACCCCGGTGGCGAGCAGTTCCAGGCCGTGCGCCGGGTCCCCGGTGATCTCCTCGATCAACTCCAGCTCGTGGTGGGTGTCCAGCTGGCCCGAATGCGGCCGGACCGACTCCACCTCCACGCCCGGCACCGACTCGGCCGCCGTGATCAGCACGTCCGGCGGGCGACCGTTGGGCAGTTCGACGGCCAGGTCGTCCACCGCGTGGCCGGGTGAGCGCTCGACGACGGTGACGCCCAGGATGTCGGCCCCCGCGTTGCCCAGTGCCGTGGCCACGGCCCCGAGGCTGCCGGGCTTGTCCGGGAGCAACACCCGGAGCAGGTACGACACGCCACACGCCCTCTCGCTGAAGAATCGACGCGCGATGGCGCTCGACCGTGGATTGTGTCAGGCCCGAAGCCGTGGGGCACAGCGTCGGCACGGAGAGTGGTGACACATCCGTCGCCCGGTGCGGGTCCCCGTCGCGGTGGCGGCCTAAACTCGGTGGACGTTCGGGATCGCTTCATGGAGGACACCAGTGAGTTCGAGTAGCCGCGCGATCACGAGGGACGAGGTCGCGCACCTGGCCAAGCTCGCCCGCCTCGCCGTCACCGATGCGGAGCTGGATCTCTTCGCGGGCCAGCTCGACGTGATCCTCGGCTCGGTCGCCCGTGTCGGCGAGGTCGCCGCCGACGACATCCCGCCGACGTCGCACGCCGTGCCGCTGGAGAACGTGTTCCGCCCGGACGAGCTGCGCCCCGGCCTCACCCAGGAGCAGGCACTCGCCGGCGCACCCGCGTCCGAGGACGGTCGGTTCCGGGTGCCGCAGATCCTGGGGGAGGAGTGAGCACCACCGACATCACCCGCCTCAGCGCCGCCGAGCTCGCAGGGAAGATCCACTCCCGGGAGGTGTCGGCCGTCGAGGTCGCGCGGGCCCACCTGGACCGCATCGCCGCCGTCGACGGGGAGGTGCACGCGTTCCTGCACGTCGCGTCCGAGGCCGCGCTGGAGTCCGCATCGCTCGTCGACGCCTCGCTGGCGGCCGGCTCGGCACCGGCCTCGCCCCTGGCCGGGGTGCCGCTGGCGCTCAAGGACGTCTTCACGACGGCCGACATGCCCACCACGGCGGGCTCCAAGATCCTGTCGGGCTGGCGCCCGCCCTACGACGCCACGCTGACCTCCCGGCTGCGCGCCGCAGGGATCACGATCCTCGGCAAGACCAACATGGACGAGTTCGCGATGGGGTCCTCCACCGAGCACTCGGCCTACGGCGTCACCCACAACCCGTGGGACCTCACGCGCGTCCCCGGCGGCTCCGGCGGCGGGTCGGCGGCCGCGCTGGCCGCGTTCGAGGCCCCGCTGGCGGTCGGCACCGACACCGGCGGCTCGATCCGCCAGCCCGCGGCCTTCACCGGCACGGTGGGCGTCAAGCCCACCTACGGCGGCGTCTCGCGTTACGGCTTGATCGCCTGCGCGTCGTCGCTCGACCAGGGCGGGCCGTGCGCACGCACGGTGCTCGACGCCGCGCTGTTGCACGAGGTGATCGCCGGGCACGACCCGCTGGATTCCACGTCCATCGACGCGCCGGTCCCGGCCGTGGTCGACGCCGCCCGTCTCGGCGCCTGCGGGGATCTCACGGGCCTGCGCGTCGGTGTCGTCCGCGAGCTGGGCG
>JBBQEF010000446.1:0-3592 GCA_038320445.1 Mycobacteriales bacterium | reverse complement strand
CAGGAACCCGTAGCCGGGGTGGATGCCGTCCGCTCCGGACCGCTTGGCCGCGTCGAGCAGCTTGTCGATCACCAGGTAGGACTCGGCCGCGGTGGAGCCGCCCAGCGCGAACGCCTCGTCGGCGAGCCGGACGAACGGTGCGTCCCTGTCCGGATCGGCGTAGACGGCGACGCTGGTCAGGCCCGCGTCGGCGCAGGCACGGATGACGCGGACGGCGATCTCCCCGCGGTTCGCGATGAGAACCTTGGTCAGGCGCGGCACGGTCGGCCTCCTCGTGTGCGTCCGGGAGCCCCGTGCTCCGGCGCGTGGTTACCGGGGAGTTTAGGCATGGGTGCGGCCGGACCAGGCGAGGTGTGGTGCGGGCAACGGCCCCGCGTCACCGCCCCGTGCGTGGAAAACGTCGCTGGAACGACGTTATCCACGCACGGGGGGTGTGGCGTGGGCGTGGAGCCGACACCCCGTCGTAGTGCAGGACGGCTTCCCGCCCGGCCAGCTCCTCCGCCGCGCCGGGGCTCAGCTCGCCGCGCAGCGCCCGCGCCACGTCCCAGCCGTCGCGCAGTGCGCCTCCCGGTTCGCGGCCGTCGAGCGTCCGGGCGAACGACCGTGGCCAGTCCGATCCCAGCGACGAGGCCAGCAGCGGCCAGTGCTTCGCGGCCTCACCGGCCCGTTTGCCGAGCAGGGCGCGCCGGGTGGCGTCCACCCGCGAGGCGTCGAAGCCTGCGGGGACCGGCCCGCCGGCGACCAGCGCGGCCACGAGCGCGGCCTGCCGTGCGGCGAGTCCCGACCCGCTCGCACCCACGGCCCGATCCGGGTGCACTCAGGCCCCGACCCGCGGGCGCGTGCGGGCGGCGGCGAGTGCCGCGAACTCGGTCTCCAGCTCCGCGGCGGGGGGATAGCGGCCGTCGCGTTCCAGCATCACCGGGGGTGGGGCGGGCATGCGGGACAGGGTGTGGTCCAGCAGCGCCAGCACATCGCGGGGCACCGGGTCGGTGTGGGTGTCGTGGTAGAGGCCGTCGTGCTCCGCGCCGCCTGCCATGTGCAGGTAGGCGACGCGGTCCAGGGGCATGCGGTCGATCACCGCGCGTGGGTCGTGGCCGCGGTTGCGCGCGTTGGCGTAGACGTTCGCGACGTCCAGCAGCAGCAGGGTGCCGGTGCGGTCGAGCAGCTCGGTGAGGAAGTCGGGCTCGGAGTACTCGTCCTCGGGCCAGTCGAACAGCGCCGCGATCGGCTCCAGCGCGAGCGGGACGCCCAGCTCGGCCTGCGTGCGCCTCACGTTGGCGGTGAGGGCGTCGAGGGCCTCGCGGGTTCGGGGCAGCGGCAGCAGGTGTCCCGCGTCACGGCCGCCGGCGCGGACGAACGACACGTGCTCGCTCACCAGCGGGGCCCCGACCGCCTCGGCGCACGCCGCCAGGTGCGTCACGCGCGCGGCCTCGACCGGGTCGGTGCCGCCCAGCGACAGCCGCACCCCGTGCGGGATCACCGCTACGCCCCGCTCCCGCAGGTCCACCACCCCACGAGGTGGACCTGCGGGAGCGAGCGACTCTGCGATGACCTCGCAGAAGCCCAGCCCGGGGAGGCCTGCGACCACCCCGGCGATCTCGGGGCGCCAGCCGATGCCGGCGCCGGCCAGGTCAGCCACCGCAGCCGCCCCCGCCACAGCCGCCACCCCCACAGCTGCTCCCACCGCCGCTGTCGCTGCTGCCGCTGCTGCAACCACCGCCGTCGGTGCTGCCGCCGCCGCTCGCCGCCGTCGCCTTCTGGACGGCGAGCTCGTCGGCGAACGCGGGGTCCGACGCCCACACCGCGCCGACCCCGAAGATGCCGACGCCCAGCGCGGCCGCCGCGGGCCCGTATGCCGCCCAGTCCGGCCGCATCGCCGGTGCGAGGGCGTGGTGCTGGTCGGCCAGCTGCTTCAGAGTGCGGTCACCGAGCCGCGTGCGCCGCGGGGACCGGCCCAGCTGCACCAGCGCCACGACGAGCACGCCGATGAACGCGACGGCCAGGAAGCCGATCGGCTTGCCCCCGGCGACCCCGGCCAGGATCCGGGCCAGGCCGAGCCCGGCCACGCCGAGCATCCAGAACCCGGTGCGCCGGATGTGGCTGCGCTGCTCGGGGGAGATCAGCAGGCCGGTCGAGGTGAGCTGCCGCTGGATGGACGTCAGCGCCGTCGCCACCGGGGTGTGGAACTGCAGCCGCCCGCGGGGCACGGCCGTGGCGGCCGTGAAGTGGATGGCGCGTTCGAGCTCGTCGGCGCGGTGGTCCAACCGTCCGGTCGCCTGGACGCTGCCACGCTGCGGGGCGATCATGCCGCGCAGGTACATGGCCGAGAGCGCCGAGGTGACGGCGAGGTCGTGGCCGCCGTTGAGGAACGCCACATCGTGCGGATGCCCGGACAGGTCGCCGATCGGCCGCGTCGGACCGGGGTCGGCGAGCGAGCGCCGGACCCGGGTGGTGGCCACCCAGGTCACGACGGCGATCACGAGGTAGATGACGATGAAGGTGGGCCCGCTGAGGCCCCACGTGTCGCCGGCCGCTGCAACAACCACCGAGCACCTCCTGCGTCGTCCTTATGAGACGTCTCACAGTGTTGGGGCAGCGCTGCCGCGGCGGAACGTTCTTCACCAGGAATTGAGGTTCGCACCTCAGGTGGTTGCGGCGCGTACCTGTTTCTTGATCCGCGAGAGCATCGCCGACATCCCGCGCAGCCGCAGCGGGCTGACCGCCTGGGCCAGCCCGAGCGCCACGTAGAAGTCGTCCGGTACCGCCAGCACCTCGGCGGCGGGCTCGCCGTCGAGGCCGGTGTGCATGATCGACGCGAAGCCGCGCGTGGTGGGGGCCTCGGGCGGGGCCGAGAAGAACAGGTGCACGTGCCGGGCCCCGTCGTCGCCAGGGGGGTCGACCTCCACCGCCAGGAACAGCGGCGACTGGCACTCGTGCACCTGCTCCATCGTCTCGGCCGCGTCGGCGTACCGGGGAGGCAGCGCGGGCAGCTCCCGGGAGAGCTCCAGCAGCAGCTGGAGCCGGTCCTTCGGCCCCACCTCGGAGAACTCCTCGACCAGCTCGGCGAGCTGCGGGGGCAGCGTCATCCGCGTTCCGGCCCCTGCGCGATCGGGACCCGTACGGCGTTGCCCCACTCGGTCCAGCTGCCGTCGTAGTTGCGGACCTTCTCGAAGCCCAGCAGGTGGGTCAGCACGAACCAGGTGTGGCTGGAGCGCTCCCCGATGCGGCAGTAGGCGACGACGTCGTCCGACGCCGACAGGCCCTGCTCCTGCAGGTAGATGGCCTCGAGATCGGCGCGGGACTTGAACGTGGCGTCCTCGGCGGCCGCGCGGGCCCACGGCACGCTCGCCGCGCCGGGGATGTGGCCGCCGCGGACGGCGCCCTCCTGCGGGTAGTCGGGCATGTGCAGCAGCTCGCCGGAGTACTCGCCGGGGGACCGCACGTCGACCATGGCCTTTCCGGCTGTGCCGAGCCGCAGGTGGGCGAGCACGTCGTCCTTGAACGCGCGGATCGTGGTGTCGTCGCGCTCGACCACCGGGTAGTCGACCGGGCCGGGCTTCGATGCGTCGGTGGTCATGGCGCGGCCCTCGGC
>JBBQEF010000445.1:0-3623 GCA_038320445.1 Mycobacteriales bacterium | reverse complement strand
CTCCCGCGCACCGACCGGGCGGCCTCGGCCATGGCCAGGCCCGACGCGGCGGCGAACCGGGTCACCGCACCCGCCTCGGGCGGCACGCAGGCGGCCAGCCAGGCCAGCACCTGCGGGTCGCCGACGTCGAGCGGCTCGACGTCGATCCCGACGCGGTCGGCGATGACCGGGAGTGCCGGCGGCACCGGCGGCGTGCCGGACCGGACGGCGCAGTCGAGCCGTACCGCCGCGCCCGGGTCGCCGGCAAGCCGGTCGGTCGGGATCGCCGCGGCGAGGTCGAGCAGCACGTCCTCCTCGGCGATCGCCGCGAACGTCGCCGCAGTGAGCCACCAGCTCTCCGGGGCGCCCGGCGGCGACCACGCGTCCGCGATGGCCCTGGCCTGCCCCGCCACGATCGATCGGTCGGTACCTGTCACCCACCAATGATCGCGGATCAGCGAGCGCCCGTCAGCCACCCGTTCGGTCGAGCGCGAGCAGCCGCCAGGCCGTGTCCCGCGGCCTAGTCGATCTCGAACTCCCGGTTCGGGGCCACGACCGGCCGGGTCGCGCTCGCCGCCGCTCCGGACACGAGGCTGCCGATGGCCAGCCCGATCACGAGGTGGATGACGGCCGTCGCCACCGCGGTCGCCAGCGGCGCACCCGACAGGAACGGCAGCACCACCGCGACCACCGTGAGCAGCCCGACGATCCACCCGAAGTACGACAGCGGGCTCGGGGTCCCGAGCAGCAGCAGGTGGACCAGCCCGGTGGCGGCCAGCGCCGCGATGGCCGCGAGGGCGCACAACAGCACCGTCGACGAGTCGCCGAACGCACCGGCCTCGCTCGGCGCGTAGACCGCGATCCTGATCACGGCCCGGACCACCAGCACCCCGACCAACCCGATCAACGCGGCCACGACGGCCGTGGCGACGCCGGCGGCCCACAGCCGCGTCACATTGATCCGCGGCGCGCGCGTCGTGTCGGGCCGTTCCTGGTAGCCGGCCATCACTGTCTCCGTTCCGGGCACGCCCGTGGGGTGGTTGGGGGAGATTGTCAGGGTCGGCCGGGCGCGCCGTCCAGTCCCGGACCGGGGATCTGCGCGTTGGGCAGCCCGCGCAGTCCGGCCAGCGTCTGTGGCGTCTGCAGGTCCATCCACGCGCTGACCTCGGAGTAGGTGGCGCACACCGTCTCCCTGCGCACGCACACCTCGGGCAGGAACTGCTCCACCGCGGCGAAGAACGCCCCGCCCGACCAGTTGTTGAAGTGGTTGCCGACCACCAGCGGCGCCCGGTTGCCCCCGAACGCGGCGTCGTAGGCGGCACGGTAGGTGTCGAGGGTGGCGGTGGTGAAGGCGGCGGCCCGTTCGGGTTGGTCACGGGCACCGTTGAGGGTGAACCACAGGTTGTAGTCCATCATGATCACCCGCTTGCCCCCCAACGCGGGCACGCGCACGATCGGCATCCAGAACTCGCGGATCCCGCCGTCGTCGCTCGGCCAGGCGATCCCGTTGGACGTCCGGCTGCTGTCGTAGGTGAGGCCGTGGGCGCGCATCGCCGGGACGGCCTCGTCCCACCTGCCTTCCAGGCACGGGGTGCGCCCGCCCCGGATGTCGGACGGGCCGAGCCGCAGGCCGCGGTCGCGGGCGGCGGCGGCGACGAAGCCAGCGAACTCGTCGAGCTCGGTGTTCCACATGGCCCGCGACCACGAGCCGACGGCCGGTTCGGAGCCGGAGCAGAAGTGCCCGTTGTAATGGGTGCCGATCTCGTGGCCCCGCGCGCGGGCCTCGTCGAGGTCGGCGACGAGCGTGGCGACGTCGGCCTCGGAACCCCCGAAGCCGATCGAGGACTTCCCCGGTTGGTGCCCCGGCCCGCGATAGCGGGTCTTCTCCGCGTCGGGCACGAGGTAGAGGCCCGACAGGAACCCGGTGACCCGCGCCTCGGCCGGCCCGGCCAGGGCCATGATCTTCTGCCAGTGGTCGTGCGAGCCGGCACCGTCGAAGGAGAAGATCACGAACTGGGGCGGCTTCTCCCCCGGCGCGAGCGGGTGCATCACCGCGGCGAGCCGCGCGGCGGCGCGGCCGCCCTGCTCCTGGACGGGATCGGGAGCCGGCCCGGCGGGGGCCTGCGGGAACTGCTGGCCGATCACCATCGCCGCCGCCAGCACCAGCGCGCAGGTCAGTGGCAGCTGGTCGCGGACCGGTCGAGGCAGGCGGATTCGCACGGATCGGCCCTCCCTCGATCGGCGGCGACACCCACGTTAGTGCTGTTCACCCGAACGGGACGGCGGCGCGCCGCAGCCGGACCTCGACGGGGCCGCACCGGTGGCCCGGCGCGCCTCCCTGCCCGCCCGGCGCCGCCGTGCGACGGTCCACCCCGGTCAGGTGCCCGGGGGGGAGCGGCGATGGACGACGTGCGGGCGCTCCCGCGCCGCATCCCGCCGCGGCGCCAGGCGGGGGCCACCACTCCCACGGGTCTTCGCCACGTGCCGGCGCTGGACGGGCTGCGGGCGGTCGCCGTGATCGGCGTGCTGGCCTACCACGCGGACCTGCCGTGGATGACGGGCGGCTTCCTCGGGGTCGAGGTGTTCTTCACCCTCAGCGGCTTCCTGGTGACCGGGCTGCTGCTGGCCGAGTTCCGCAGCCGTGGCCGGGTCGACCTGTCCGCCTTCTACCGGGCCCGCGGACGGCGGCTGGTGCCGGCGCTGGTCACCGGGGTGCTGGGCACCCTGCTGCTCGTCACCGCCGTGCTCGGGCCCACGACGCCCGACCTGCGCGCCGACGCGGTCGCGTCGCTGCTCTACGTGCAGAACTGGCACCTGGTGCTCCAGCACGTGCCCTACGCCGAGGCTTTCGACCGGCCGTCGCCGATGCTGCACCTGTGGTCGCTGGGGGTGGAGGGCCAGCTCTACCTGCTGTGGCCGGTGGTGGTGGTCGTGCTCCTGAGGGCCGTCGGCCCGCGCGCCGCCGTGGTGCCCGCGCTCGCCCTCGCCGCGCTGTCGACGCTCGCGATGGCCGCGCTCTACGACCCCGACGACGTCAGCCGGGTCTACTACAGCACCGACACGCGGGCCACCGGGTTCCTGATCGGCGCGGCGCTGGCGATGGCCGTCGTGCGCCGGGCCGGGAGCCCGCCGGGCAGGCGCACCACCGACCACGTGCTGGACGTGCTCGGCGGCGCGGCGCTGGTGACGCTCGTCGTGGGGCTGGTCACGACGTCGGAGTTCGCCGACGCGCTCTACCGGCACGGCGGGTTCGCGCGCACCGCCGCGCTCACCACGCTGGTGATCGCGGCGGCGACCCGGTCGCGCAGCCACGTCGGGGCCGTCCTCGCGAGGGCTCCGTTGCGGTGGCTCGGGCAGCGGTCCTACGGCATCTACCTCTACCACTGGCCGATCTTCGTCCTGACCCGGCCGGGCGTCGACGTCCCCGGCCCGGAATGGCTCGTCGACGCGGCGCGGATCGCGGCCACGCTCGTGGTCGCCGAGCTGTCCTACCGGTTCGTCGAGCTGCCGGTACGGCGCGGCGCGCTGCTCCGCTGGAGCGAGGCGCTACGGCACGGTCCGCACCGGTCCCCCGCCGCCGGCCTCGCCCTCGCCGGGCTGCTGGTGGGCACCCTGACGCTGAGCTGCGGCCCGCTGGTGACGGT
>JBBQEF010000444.1:0-3638 GCA_038320445.1 Mycobacteriales bacterium | reverse complement strand
CTGATCCCCCACCGGCGGCCGCAGGCCCCTCTGCGCACCTCGCAACCCGTCAGGTGGCGATTCAGCGCGTCGGCGTGCTGCGAGGACACCACCAGGCTGCGACGTGGAGTCCCGTCCGGGCCGTGGGCGCACCGGCAGGCGATGCGGGCGAACCCGAGGGTCCGGTGACCGCTGGAGCCGACCGGCCCGGTCGGGTTGTTCGCCGACCTCGACGCTGTGACCAGCGCGCAGTTCTGGGCCGCTTCGCCAGCCAGGACGCCGCCGATCCGCTCACCGCGTCCCGGCTCGCGATCTGGCTGCGCTCCGTCGGCTGCACCGCCTGGCCGACGATCCGTCAGCCCGTCCCACGCCGGAGCCGGCGCCGCGCCAGGACGACGCAGGGTCATCCGCGCCGGGACGACGCAGGGTCATCCACGCCGGGACGACGCAGGTCATCCGCGCAGGGCGGCGCAGGGTCGACTCCGCGCCCCCACCCGCCGCGGGTCGGCACAGGGTTCTCAGTGCACTCGGCCAGTACCACGTAGCGGTTCATGCTGAAGAAGTAGTCGCCCTCGGCCGCCCGGGCCCGCAGGTCGGCCAGCCAGGCGTCGGCGTCGGCGGCGGTGAGTCCCTGCCGTCCGGCGACGAACCGGGCGATGAGGTCCATCGTGTTGGCGCTGTAGGTGTCGGGGCTCAGCTCGGTGTTGAGCAGCGGGATCACGTGCTGCCCGGTCACGGTGAACCCCGCCCGGCGCACCATCCCCGCCAGCGTGCGCGGCAGCCGGCTGTGAACCAGGTGCTCCTCCCAGGCCGCCATGACGCGGGCGTGGAGGCCGCGATCGGCGGTGTGCCACACGACGGAGTCCCAGTCGGTGTCGAGCACCAGCGTCCGCCCCCCGGGACGCAGCACGCGCCGCAGCTCGGCCAGGGCGGCCGGAACGTCGGGGACGTACTCGTACACCTGCGTGGAGACGGCCGCGTCGAGCGACCCGTCGTCGAGCGGCAGGTGCAGTGCGTGGCTCTCGTGCACCTGCGCCCACGGGCGGTCCGCCGTGCGGGCGACCGCCAGCGCGTTCATCGCCGCACTCGGGTCGACACCGTGTGCCGCACCCCCGGGCCCGACGGCGTCGGCGATCGACGCGAGCAGGTAGCCCGTGCCCGACCCGACGTCGACGATCCGCTCACCCGGCGCGGCCGCGAGCAGCTCCAGCACCGCCGCCCGCTGGGCGACGACGTCCGGGGTGGCGTAGGTGCGCTCGATGTGGCGCGCTCCCGCCTCGTCGAACTGCAGCTCGGCCATGAGTCAGCTTGTCACGTCCTTCGTGGCGAAGTTGGCCCACGCCGCCCCGAACGCCACCAGGATGTAGCCGACCTGCACCCCGGCGCCCTCGCGGACCGCTCGCCAGAGGATCGGGTCGCGGAACAGGTCGATCCAGGCCAGCCAGTGGGTGGTCGGCAGGTAGAACCGGATACCGGCGGCGGCGTCGAGCGGCAGCAGGATCGCGCTCACCACCACGAACGCGAGCACGCCCAGTGCGGCCGCCAGCGGCGAGTCGGTCAGCGTCGAGAAGAACAGGCCGACCGCGCCGATCGCCAGCATGCACAGAGCCAGGTAGCCGACGGTGGCCGCGGTGCGGCCCGCGAGCTGGACGGGGGTCAGCACCACGCCCGACAGCGAGGTGATCCCGCCGGTCCCGCCGACGCTCGCGTCCGGCCCGAACCCGAACGCGAGCACGCCGACGATGTAGCTGGTCAGTGTCACGAACAGCACCGCGAGCAGCACGAACGCGGCGACGGAGATCAGCTTGGCGGTGAGCAGCCGGAGCCGGCCGACCGGCCGCACGAGCAGGTAGCGCAGCGTCCCGGAGCTCGCCTCGCCGGCCACGGCGTCGCCGGAGACGATCGCGACGGTGATCGGCAGGAACACCGGCAGCACCAGCGCCAGCGCGGCCGCGGGGAACAGCTGCCCGTCGCTCACCACGGCCGAGAGGAACGCGCCACCCTGGCCGGGCGCCGGCGCGAGGTTGGTGGTGGAGAGCAGCACCGCCACCAGGGTCGGGATCGCGCACAGCAGCAGCCAGCACAGCCACACCCGGCGCCTGCGCAGCATCAGGCGGAGCTCGACGCCGATCATGCGTCGATCCGATCCGCGCTCGTCCCGGTCAGTTCCAGCACCACCTGCTCCAGGCTCCGCCGCTCGGTGGCCAGCTCGGTGACACGCACCCCGGCCGCGACGAGTTGCGCGTTCAGGGTCCCGGCGTCGGTGGAGCGCACGAGCAGCGTGTCACCGTCGCGGCGCACGACCTGCCCGTTCAGCAGGCCGACGATCGCGCCGGGGTCCGGCGTGCGCACCCGCACCAGGCCGGTCGGGGCGCGCAGGACGTCGAGGTCCTCGGTGAGGACGAGCCGTCCCGCGTCCATCACCCCGACCCGGGTGCACAACGCCTCCACCTCGCTGAGCAGGTGGCTCGACAGCACCACCGTCACGCCCGCGGCGTTGAGGGAGAGCAGCAGCTCGCGCATCTCGCCGATGCCCCGGGGGTCGAGGCCGTTGGTGGGCTCGTCCAGCAGCAGCAGTTCGGGGCCACGCAGCAGCGCGGCGGCGATGCCGAGGCGTTGCCGCATCCCGAGCGAGTAGGCCCGCACCGGGCGGCGGTCGACGCCCGCGAGCCCGACCCGCGCCAGTGTGTCCTCGACGCGCGCCCGCCGGTCGGTGCGGCGCCCGCCGCGACCCGCGGCGTCGAGCAGCCGGAGGTTGACGCGGCCCGACAGGTGCGGCCACGCGGCCGGGTTCTCGACCAGCGCGCCGATGCGCGGCAGGACCGCTGCGGCGTGGCGCGGCATCGCCTGCCCGAACAGCTCGGCGGAGCCCGACGTCGGGTGCACCAGGCCGAGCAGCATCCGCACGAGCGTCGTCTTGCCGGAACCGTTGGGGCCGAGCAGCCCGAAACGGACGCCCGCGGGGACGGTGAGGTGCACGCCGTCGACGGCGGTGACGCGGCCGAAGCGCTTCGTGAGCGCGTCGGTCTGGATGACGTTCACCGGGGCCGTCCTCGGGCGGGGAGTTCCTGCAGGGCCTGCTTCAGTACGGCGGGGGAGACGCTGCCGATCAGCAGCGAGCCGCCGCGTCCGCGCGACCGTGCCGCCACCGACAGCAGCGGTGTCGAGACCTGCGCCGCTCGTCCGAAGGGTACGTCGATGGCGGTGCCGCCTGCCGCGGTGGCGCCGTCGACCGCGCGGTCGGCGATGTCGCGGCCGAGCGGGATCAGCACGAACCCGGCCAGCCCGGTGCCGTAGACCCCGACGCCGGGCAGCTCGGAGCCCGGCGTGCTGGGCAGTAGGACGCGATCGCGCCCGGCCAGGCGATCGGGCGGCGGTGCGGCGTTGAGGGTGCGCAGGGCCCCGCTCACGTCGGCCGCGGTGGCGGTGGCCGCCTCGGTCCCGGGAGGGACGGTGGGCCGCAGGTCGGCTGGGTCGGGCGGGCCGTCCGTGACCTCGAGCAGCTCGCTGACCAGCAGTGACGGCCCGGTGCGTGCCGCCACCTCGACGCGCAGCGGGAGCGCGGTTGCGGGGTCGGCCCAGATGTCGACGCGGCCGATCGTGGTGTCCGGGTCGGTGGGGTGCAGGCGCAGCCCGGCGGCGTCCCGGCCGGCGACCCG
>JBBQEF010000443.1:0-3644 GCA_038320445.1 Mycobacteriales bacterium | reverse complement strand
TGGAGGCCAGCGCGGGCACCGGCAAGACCTACACGATCGCCGCGCTCGCCGCGCGGTACGTCGCGGAGGGACACGCCGAGCTGCCGCAGCTCATGCTCGTGACGTTCGGCCGGGAGGCCACCCACGAGCTGCGGGAGCGGGTGCGCAGCCGGTTCGTCGAGGCCGAGCGCGCGCTGGCCGATCCGGCCGCGGCCCGGCGGGGCGCCGACGAGGTCACCGCGCTGCTCGCCGATGCGCCCGACGCCGAGGTCGCGAGGCGGCGGGCGCGGCTGGCCCGGGCGCTGGCCGCGTTCGACGCCGCCACGATCGCCACCACCCACCAGTTCTGCCAGCAGATGCTCGCCGGGCTCGGGGTGGCGGGCGACGCCGATGCCGACGCGGAGTTCGTGGAGTCGATCGACGACCTGATCACGGAGGTGGTCGACGACTTCTACGTGCGCAAGTACGGCGACCGGTCCGGAGGAACGCCGGCGTTCAGCCGTTCCGAGGCGCTGGCGATGGCGCGGCGTGCCGTCCACGACGGGCAGGCCCGCCTCGCACCCGCCGACGCCGAGCCGGGCAGCACGGCCGCGGTGCGGCACCGTTTCGCCACCGCCGTCCGCGCGGAGGTGGCCCGGCGCAAGCGGGAGGGACGCCGCTACACCTACGACGACATGCTCACCCGCCTCGACGACGCCCTCGCCGATCCCGCGCGCGGGGGCCGCGAGCGGCTCCGGGCCCGCTACGCGGTGGTGCTGGTCGACGAGTTCCAGGACACCGATCCGGTGCAGTGGAGCATCCTGCGGCGGGCCTTCCACGGCCACACGACGCTGGTGCTGATCGGCGATCCGAAGCAGGCCATCTACGCGTTCCGCGGCGCCGATGTCGTCAGCTACCTCGATGCCACCGAGGCGGCGGGTGGGCACGCCACCCTCGGCACCAACCGGCGCAGCGACGCCGGGCTCCTCACGGCGTTGGAGACCGTGTTCAACGGAGCCGCCCTGGGCGACCGGATCACCGTGCACGCCGTGGAGTCCGCCCATCCCGGGCGGCGGCTGCGCGGCGCGCCGGTCGACACGCCGTTCCGGCTGCGGGTGGTGCCGCGGGGCGGCCTGCCGCAGTCGAAACGCGACCTCGCGATGGTCGGCCCGGCGCGCGAGCTGGTCGCGCGCGATCTCGCCGCCGACGTGGCCGGGCTACTGGCGAGCCCCGCGCAGGTCGAGGGCCGCCCGCGGCGCCCCGGCGACGTCGCCGTGCTGGTACGCACCAACGGCCAGGGCACGCTGGTCCGGGCGGCGCTGGCCGCCGCCGGAGTGCCTGCGGTGCTCTCCGGCACGGCCAGCGTGTTCGGGGCCCCGGTCGCGCGCGAATGGCTCACGCTCCTCGAGGCCTGCGAGCAGCCGCGGCTCACCCGGCTGCGGGCCGCGGCGCTCACCTGCTTCCTCGGCCACACCGTCGAGGAGCTGTGCGGACCGGGCGCCGACGACCTGCTGGACGCGCTCGGGGCCACCGTCCGGTCGTGGGCCGCCACGCTCCACGAGCACGGCGTCGCGGCGCTGCTGGAGGCGGTCACGGCCGATACCTCGCTCCCCCGCAGGCTGCTCGCCCGCACCGACGGCGAGCGGCTGCTCACCGACCTGCGCCACATCGCCCAGGCGCTGCACGCCGCCGCGGCCACCGCGCACCTCGGCCCGGCCGCACTGGTCGACTGGCTGCGCCACCGCCTCGACGAGGCGGACGTCGACGTCGGCACCGAGCGCAGCAGGCGGCTGGAGTCCGATGCCGCCGCCGTGCAGATCATCACGATCCACCGCAGCAAGGGCCTCGAGTTCCCGGTGGTGTACGTGCCGTTCGGGTGGGACCGGTTCGTCCCGGAGCCCACGGTGCCGCTCCTGCACGAGGGGTCGGTCCGCGTGCTCGACGTCGGGGGCGAGAGCGGCGTGGGCTGGAAGGAACGCTGCGCCCGGCACCGCGCCGAGGAGGCCGGCGAGGATCTCCGGCTGTTCTACGTGGCGTTGACCAGGGCGAAGAGCCAGGTCGTGACGTGGTGGGTACCGTCCACCACCACCGCGGCGTCGCCGGTGCACCGGCTGCTGATCGGGCGGCCCGCCCCCGGCACCGAGCCCGCGCAGAGCTACCGGGTCCCGCCGGACACCGCCGCGCTCGACGCGCTGCGCGGCCTCGCGTCGCCGGTGCTGGCCGTCGAGGAGGTGGGGCGGCGGCCCGCCACCACCTTCACCCCGGCTGCCGAACGGGCCGAGGCTCTGCAGGCCGCCGTGTTCCACCGCGAGATCGACCGCGCCTGGCGCCGCACCTCCTACTCGGCCCTGACGGCCACGGCGGGCCACCACGGACCGGCGGTGGCCAGCGAGCCTGAGGAGCCGGGGACCGAGGACGAGGCCGATCCGGAGCTCGCCGCCGCGGCGGCCGACGTCGCCTCCGTCTCCTCCCCGATGGCCGAGCTGCCCGTCGGCACCGCGTTCGGCACGCTCGTGCACGCGGTGTTCGAGGCCGCCGATCTCACCGCGCCCGATCTCCTCGCGGAGCTCACGGCACGCGGCAGCGACGAGCTCGCGGGCAACCCCGTGCCGGGCCTCGACGCCGCCACGCTGGCCGCAGCGCTGCTCCCGGCCGCGTGCACGCCGCTGGGTCCGCTCGCCGGTGGCCTGCGGCTGGCCGACATCGCCCCGCGCAACCGGCTGGCCGAGCTGGACTTCGAGCTGCCGCTGGCCGGCGGCGACGACGCCGGCGCCCGGCGGGTGGTGCTCGGCGACCTCGCGCCCGTCCTGCGACGCCACCTCCCCGCCGATGATCCGCTGCGCGAGTACCCGGCCGCGCTGGAGTCGGACGCCCTGTCCGGGCAGCCGCTGCGCGGCTACCTCACCGGCAGCATCGACGCGGTGCTGCGGCTGCCCACGGGTGCCTTCGTGGTGGTCGACTACAAGACCAACTGGCTGGGCCCGTTCGGCGTGGACGAGCCGCTCACGGCCGCGCACTACACCCCACCGCGGCTGGCCGAGGCCATGATCGGCGCCAACTACCCGCTGCAGGCGCTGCTCTACGGCGTGGCGCTGCACCGCTACCTGCGCTGGCGGCTGCCCGGGTACCACCCGGCGCAGCACCTGGGCGGGTCGCTGTACCTGTTCGTGCGCGGGATGTGCGGCCCCGCCACCCCGGTCGTCGACGGCGTCCCGTGCGGGGTGTTCGGCTGGGCCCCACCCCCCGAGCTGATCGTGGAGCTGTCGGACCTGCTGCACGGGGGCGCACCATGACCGCGGCCACCACGCTGTGGGGCAGTCGTGAGCCCGGCGATCCCGCCGTGGCGGTCGGGGCCCAGGGGCTGTTGTCGGTCTTCAACACCGCAGGCGTGCTGGAAGCCGCGGACGTGCACGTCGCCGTCCGGCTCGGGCGGCTCGGCGGCGAGCTCGTCGAGGAGGTGCTCCTCGCCGCGGCGCTGGCGGTGCGGGCGGTGCGGCTCGGGTCGGTGTGCGTCGATCTGGCCGGGGTCAGCCGCACGGTGCTCGGCGAGGGCGACGAGCTCGTCGACGTCTCCGCGCTGCCCTGGCCCGAGCCCGGTGCGTGGCTCGCCGCGTGCACGGCGGGCCCGCTCGTCGCGGACGGCGCCGCCGCCCCGGTGGGTCGCCCCCTGCGCCTGGTCGAGGGCC
>JBBQEF010000442.1:0-3657 GCA_038320445.1 Mycobacteriales bacterium | reverse complement strand
TTCGTCTCCCACAACACGCTGCGCACGCACACGAAGCACATCTTCACCAAGCTCGACGTCACCAACCGCCGGGCGGCGGTCCGTCAGGCGCGCGAACGCGGCTTGATGTAGCGATCTCATCCAGCCGGTCACATCGTGGGGTGACGCCGCCTCACCCCCCTGGTTCCTACGTTCAGGTCATCACCGAACGAAGGAGCCCGGACATGACCATCACCACCACGACGCTGACCCGCGCGGCCGGCCTGGCCGCCGTAGCGGGGGGCCTGCTGTTCATCGCCGTCCAGATCAACCACCCCCACCTGGACGCCGCTTTCGTCACCACGACCGACTACACGGTCCGGCAGACCATGAAGGTGCTCCTGGCCGCCCTGTCGCTCGCCGGTATCACCGGCATGTACCTGCGCCAGGTGAAGCAGACCGGTGTGCTCGGGCTGCTCGGCTACCTCGTGTTCGGAGCCGGCTACCTGCTCATGCTGAGCACCGAGGTCATCGGGGTCAGCGTTCTCCCCTCCCTCGCGCGCAGCGAGCCCGGCTACGTCAACGACGTCCTCGCCGTGGCGATCGGCGGCACCGCGACCGGTGACATCGGCCTGTTCACGACCATCTTCCTGGTCTCCGGCATCACCTACATCGGCGGCGGCCTCCTCTTCGGCATCGCCCTCTTCCGCGCCGGCATCCTCGCCCGGTGGGCGGCAGCGCTCCTCGCGGTCGGCACCGTCGCGTCCCTCGCGATCCCCCTGCTGCCGCAGGTCAACTTCAGGTTGTTCGCCATTCCCGCCGCCGTCGCCATGATCGGCCTCGGATACTCGCTGTGGCGCGACCAGCGCACCCCCGCCGCCCGGCCCGCGCCCAGCAGCGCCACCCCACAGCTCGACCCGGCCGGTGCCGCGTGACGACCCGCGAGCCGACCCGGTCGACCGGGTGGGTGCCGTTCGCGCTGGTCGCCCTCATCGTCATTCCCGCGGTCGCCGGGTCCCTGCGGCTGGTCGAGGTGTTCGGCGGGCCGCACCTCATCCCGGCGAACCCCCGCATCAGCGCCTCACCGGCGCCGGTGGTCGTGCACATCGTCTGTGCGGTCGGGTACGCGGTGCTCGGCGCCCTCCAGTTCTCCGCGGCGCTGCGGCGCCGACGGCCCGGCTGGCACCGGGTGGCCGGACGGGTCGTGGTGGTGCTGGGCCTCGCCGTGGCGTTCTCGGCGCTCTGGATGACGTTGTTCTACCCCCGCCAGCCCGGCACCGGGGAACTCGCCTACGTGTTCCGGCTCGCGTTCGGGTCGAGCATGGCCGCCGGCATCGTCCTCGGGTTCACGGCGATCCGCCGCGGCGACGTCGCCCGCCACCGGGCGTGGATGACACGCGCCTACGCGCTGGCCCTCGGCGCCGGCACCCAGGTGTTCACCCAGGGCATCGGAGGGGCGGTCTTCGGCACCGGCGAGCTCACCACCGACCTCGCGCTGGGCGCAGGCTGGGGCGTCAACCTCGCGGTCGCCGAGTACGTCATCCGCCGGCACCGGGGCCGCCGTCGCAACGGCGTCGCGGTGGAGGTCGGAGCCCCAGGACCCGGCGGCGGGCACCCGCCGGCTACCGGCTGCGGGTCGAGGGACACCTCGACGACCACTGGTCCGGCTGGTTCGGTGACCTCGCGCTGGCACACGAGAGCGACGGCTCGACGAGCCTCACCGGACTCGTCGCGGACCAGGCGGAGCTGCACGGGCTGCTCACCAAGGTCCGCGACCTCGGCGTCACCCTGATCTCCGTGGAGGTCGTCGACCCGTCACCCGCTCCCGGGGGCGGCTGAGCCCGCCCGCAGCGTGGTGTCCGGCACCCCGGGACGGGACGTTGTCCTCTGTATGGGGCACCACCCGCCCGCCATCGTGGGATCAACGACAACGGAACAGAGGCCGACGATGCCCATGATGGCCGTGCCCACCCAGTCCGTCGCGATCGATCGCGACGAGTGCCTGCGGCTGCTGGCCGGCGAGACGGTCGGGCGCGTCGTGTTCACCGCCGCGGCGATGCCCGCCGCACAGCCCGTGGCCTACGTCCTCGACCACGACGAGGTCGTCTTCCGGGCCGGCGGCGCCCTCAGCGCCGCCCGCAGGGACGTGGTCGCGTTCGAGGTCGACGACATCGACCTCGGCACCCTCACCGGGTGGAGCGTCCTGGGAATCGGCGAGACGTACGAGGTCCGCGACCCGGCGAGGCTGGCCGGACTCACCGGACTGCCGCCCGCGCTGCTGGGGATCGCTCCCCAGCAGGAAGCGGTGATCGCGATCCGGCTCCACCAGCTCGACGGACGTCGGATCCGGCGCGCCGAGCCGGGCCCCGTGGTGGAGCAGGCCGTCACCGACCTCGTGTCGGCCGCGGTCTCCAGGCGGCAGCCCCTCACGACCGGGCCGGACCCCGCGGGGGCCGGTGGTCGGTGACGTCCGGCCACGAGGTCGCCCCAGGGATCGGCTGAGCCCAGAAGCAGCTGCCGAACGGGGCAGGCAGTCCAGCGCGCGGTGGGCGAGCTGGGCGAGAAGCACGGGCTCGCGCCGTGCGGTGACGCGAACAGCGCCCCGCAGCACCCGCGCGGTGGACGCAGACGTCAGGAGTGCGATGGCAGCCCCGATGAGGGCGACCAGTACCTGTACCGCCGCGCCCGCCTGCTCGCCGCCCGACCGAACGCCGTCGTGACGACGCTGTCCGCCGACCCGGACACCTGACCTCCGACGAGGGGGACGCGCGCGATCGCGCGCAGCGCGCTGCCGGTCAGCATCCCGAGCAGGACGAAAAGCGCAGCGGCCACGCCGGTGGACGCGTCCATCCACCGGACCGCGCCGTTCCCGCTCACATGGGCCGGGCACCCCGAGTTGTTCGGCGACCCGGGCCTGGGCCGACCCGCAGGGTGACATCCCACGCTCAGCCTGCAGGCAGGGGTCGGTCAGACACACCCACTCCGCCCGGAGGACCACCTTCGGCCACGCCGACACGTCATCAACACCGTCCCGGGTTGCTACACCTGGGCGGTCTCCTTCAGCCGCCCGACCATGGGGCGCTCAGGCTGCGGGTGCCGTGATCGGTGGTGGTCGTCGCCGGGCCCGGCGCAGCGGGTCCACCCACGGCGGCGGGTAGAACTCCGGAACCCCTTCGACGAGTCGGACGTCCCAGCCGGCGTGGTGAACCAGCCGGTGACACACCCGACACAGCATCACGCAGTTCCCGACGCTGGTCGGGCCACCGGCCTGCCACTCCACGATGTGGTGGATCTCGGTCCACGACGGCGGCCGCCCACACCGGGCACAACCCCGATCCCGCGCCGCGACCGCGCGGCGGACACCGTCGGGGACGGTCCGGCTCAACCGCCCGACATCCAACGGCTGACCGGCGCCGTTCATCACGATCGGGATGACGTTCGCGTCGCAGCACAGCATCCGCAACGACGCCGGCGACAGCGTGCCCCCGAAGTCGAGCACCGCGGCCTGGGCGCGGCGCTGCAGATCCTCCCACTGCACCAGAACGTTGAGGTGCGGGCGACGACCACCACTGGCCGGCACCTCGACGCTGGAACCATGATCCAGGACGTACCCGCACGCATCCGCCAACGCCTCGGCCTGCCGCTGCGCCGGGCTGCGGTCATCATCGGCGGTCAACGGCTTCGACGTGGTGTCGATCA
>JBBQEF010000441.1:0-3722 GCA_038320445.1 Mycobacteriales bacterium | reverse complement strand
GACACCGTCATCGGGGTGGACGGCGGCTGGCCGGACGCGTCCTCCGCGGAGCACGCGCTGGCCGCCGTCGCCCTGACCCTGGGCCCGGGCCTCGTCCGGATGGCCTGCACCCACCTGACCCGGGTCGGCGGACCGCACGTCGTCCTGTCACTGGACCTGGCCGACCCGGCCGCACGCGACCTGCTCCCGGCTGGTCTCGCACCCGTCGCCGCCGGGACCGGCTCAGCCGCTGCCCAGGCGGCCGCGGCACACCGGGAGCGGCGTTCGGGCCGTCTCGTCCGCTACCCCGGCCAGGAGCACCTGACCGGGGTGCGGACCGTTGCCGAGATCATCGCCACGAGTGCGATCGAGCGGGTCGTGGCCGTCCTCGCACCTCCCGTGGCCGGGGCAGCTCTCGTGGACACCCGCAGCTTCGTGCGGCCCGAGTGGCTCGACGGACTGATGACCCTGCGTGTCGCGGCGGCGGCCGGCGGCCTGCTCGCGCCGTTCGAGGTCCCCGATCCCACGCCCTGCTGCGCCGATCACGGCGCTGGGCGGGCCGTCCGACCCGCCCCCTGACCCGAGACCACCGACCCGAGAGGGCGCCATGCGTTCCGCATTCGTCACGTCGACCACCGCCCTGTGCGTCGCGCTCGCGCTGACCACCCTCACCGGTTTCACCACCCCCTCACAAGCCGGGAGCTGCGGTTGGACCACGTCGGCGGCACAGCTGGCCCGTCAACTGGCCACGGTCGACGACGCGTCGGTCGCCGGTCTCCGGAACGAGCTGCAGCGTCTGGGCTTCGGCCCGGACTCGAACGGCGGCTGCGCACCGGGCGGCGTGGCCGCGACGACACCGGGCGGCGTGGCCGCGACGACACCGGGCGACCTGCTCGACCTCACCGGCTGGTACCTCACGCTGCCCACCGGCCGGAAGTCCCACCCGGACACGGTTCGCCAACCTGACCTGCGGCGCTACAGCAGCAGCTGGTTCCACCTCGACAGCAGCGCGCGCGGTGTCGCCTTCACCGCGAACGCCGGCGGCGTCACCACCGCACACAGCACGTACCCGCGCAGCGAGTTGCGCGAGATGAACGGCACCGCGAAGGCCTCCTGGTCGAACACCAGCGGCACCCACACCCTGAGCCTCCGGCAGGCCGTGACGGCGCTGCCGACGGCGAAGCCGGAGGTGGTCACCGCGCAGATCCACGACAGCAAGGACGACGTCGTACAGATCAGGCTCGAGGGCAGCCGGCTGATCGCCCGGTACGACAACGGACGGACCGACGTCACCCTGGATCCGCGCTACGTCCTCGGAACGCCCTACGACGTGACGATCGTCGCGGCCGACGGCAGGGTGCGCATCTCCTACAACGGCACGCAGAAGGTCGACGTCGCCCTGTCGGGCTCGGGCTGGTACTTCAAGACGGGCAGCTACGTCCAGTCCAACACCACCAAGGGTGACCAGGCCGAGGCCGCTGCGACGGTCGTGTTGTACCTGCTCACGGTCCGCCACTCGGGCTGACCGGTCGACGGGCGGGCACCGTTCACCACCTCGAACGATCCGCGGTGCCCGCCAGGCCCTAGACTGGGACCCGACGGGGTGTAGCGCAGCTTGGTAGCGCACTCGCTTTGGGAGCGAGGGGCCGCCGGTTCAAATCCGGTCACCCCGACCAGGTCCCGGCCTGATCGACGATCGTGCGGGCCGGGTGACAGCGGTTGGTGACAGCAACGGACGCAGAGTCGGCAACACTGCCGATGACTTGCGGTGACAGGCTCAGCTCACGCGCAGCCCGTCCCGGCCGCGCAGCTCGGGAACGGATTCGGTGTCGACTCCGTCGCACGGCAGAGCCACCCGAGCTGCCGCCGTCGAGCAGGCGCTCGGTGTAGCTGATCGAGGACTACTCGGCCGGCTACCGGCGTCGGTGGGGTGCACCGGCCCCTCGACAGGGTGCCCGGCGCGGCCGCGGCGCCCTCGGGTCCGCACCGGCGGGCAGCAACCCGATGGCGCCCTGTTCAGCACTGCGGGCAAGGTGATGCTCATGAGCTCGAGGCCGACGTTGCATCTCACGGTCGGCTTGCCCGGGGTCGGCAAGACGACCCTTGCTCGCGAGCTGGAGCGGGCCAGCGGTGCCTTGCGGCTGACACCCGACGAGTGGATGACGCCTCTGTTCGGGGTCCGCTGGGCCGACTTCGGTGGCAAGCGCGACGTTCTTGAAGGCCGACTCATCTGGGTTGCCCACCAGGTGTTGCGAGCGGGCTTGTCCGTGGTCCTCGACTTCGGCTGCTGGTCCGGCAACGAGCGATACGCCCTCCGTGCGATCGCCGACCTCGCCGGCGCCGAGTTCGAGCTGCACTACATGACTCTTCCCGAGGATGAGCGCAGAAGGCGGGCAACGGCGCGGTGGCGCGAGGCTCCGGAGGAGACCTTCGAGATGACCCTCGACGATCACGAGCGGTTCCGTACCCTGTTCACGCCACCCACGACCGATGAGCTCCGAGGCTGCTCACCCCCTCCGCCTCCGAAACCGTTCGAGAGCTGGCCCGCCTGGGCTTCCGACCGGTGGCCCACGCTCCCGCGCCTCGACATCTGAGCGGCGACCGGGCGCCGGGGCGGCTCGGGCCACAGGCCGGACACGGCCGGGGCGTGCCGGGGGTCACGAGGTCGACGTGCAACGACCCCTTACCGGCCGGGCACTCAACGGGATGCCAGGCGACGTCCGGTGCGTGTGGCGGGGTGATTGTCGGGCTGGCCCGCCGGGGTCTAGGAAGCGCTGGTGATGCGCAGCAGCAATCGCGGTTTCTGCCGGCGGTCCCGCAGCCGTTCGACGGCCATGATGATGCGGTACTCGAGCCCGTACTTCCGGCGGACAACCCCCGCCAGGGGTCCGGCGGACGCCTGCGCGCCGAGGATCTCGGCGGTGCCGCGGACGGCGACCGCACCCTCCTTGACCTTCCCGAAACGGCTGCAGGGCCGCATCTCCACACGAGGGTCGTTGCGGAGTCGCTTGATCTTGCCGCTCTCCGCGGGGGTCGTGACGATCAGCGCCTCGCCGTCGCGGGCGATCCACACCGCCGTCGCCACGGCCTCGCCGGTCTTGCGGAACGTGCTGAGGGACACGAAGGCCTCGTCGCCAAGCGCGGCGAAGGCTGCCTCGTCCGGCCCGCCGGGGTCAGAGGGCTGTGCGGTCACGTGTTCGCTCCCAGGTGGTCGACGGAGTGGCCTCGCAGTGGGCGGTGTCGGTACTACGAGCCATCGTGGCACCGGCCGGTCCGGCCGGCGCGTCCGGTCGCGGAACCAGCCGGTCCGGCTCGGTCTGCCCACGGATCGTGGTCACCCTCCCCTGATCAGGCGAACCCGCCGTCGGCCGCGGGGTTCAGCTGGATCGCCTTCGACTCGAGATAGCGCTGCTCGGGGACGCTCGACGTCCTGCGCGCCGCCCGCCGGAACGCCGCAGCGGCCCCGTCGCGATCACCGGCCCGTTCCAGCAGGTGCGCGCGGACGGCGTCGACGCGGTGGTGGTCGACGGGGCCGGCGTCCCCGAGCTCGGCCAGCGCGGTGCGCGGACCGTGCACCATCGCCACGGCGACGATGCGGTTGAGCGTGACCATGGGTCCCGGCGTGAGGCCGGCCAGCAGGTCGTAGAGCGCGAGGATCTGCGGCCAGTCGGTGTCCTCCGCGCGGGCCGCCCCGCCGTGGACCGCCGCGATGGCGGCCTGCAGCTGGTAGGGCCCGACCGGGG
>JBBQEF010000440.1:0-3744 GCA_038320445.1 Mycobacteriales bacterium | reverse complement strand
CAACGCGAACGGGTCGGCTCGCGAGATTCTCGCCGAACCGACACGATGACGTCGTGAGCCCGTACCCCTGGGGCGCCGCGCTGACCAACCTCTGGGTCACCGCGGTCGTCGTCGTCGTCCTGTTCGGAGCGGCGCTGGTCGTCGCCGTGCGGGTCCGCGGCGGCCGCCACGACGGCATCGACGTGGTGTGGGGCGCGGGCTTCGCGATCGTCGCGATCGTCTCGCTGCTGCTCGCACTGGGCAACGGCGACCTCTGGCGCCAGCTGCTGATCACGGCGCTGACCTGCGTGTGGGGCTTCCGGCTCGCCTGGCACATCGAGCGCCGCAACCGCGGCAAGGACGAGGACCCCCGCTACGTCGCGATTCTGGCGAAGGCCTCGGGCAACCCGGTCGTGCACATCGTCCGGTCGGTCTACCTGCCGCAGGTCGCGATCATGTGGGTGGTGTCGCTGCCCGTGCAGCTGGGCCAGTACGGCTACGCGTCCGGCGCGCTGTCGGTGGTCGTGACGGTGCTCGGTGTGCTGTCGTGGGCCACCGGATTCCTCTTCGAGTCGGTCGGCGACGCGCAGCTGGCCCGGTTCAAGGCCGATCCGGCCCACAAGGGCGCGGTGATGGACCAGGGCCTGTGGCGCTACACCCGCCACCCCAACTACTTCGGGGACGCAGCCGTCTGGTGGGGGCTCACGCTGCTGTCGTTCCACCACGCGGCAGGCCTGATCGGCCTGGTCAGCGCCGCGTTGATGACGTGGCTGCTGGCCAAGGGCACAGGCGCGGCGCTCCTGGAGTCGTCGATCGGCAAGCGCAGGCCCGGTTACGTCGACTACGTGAAGCGCACGAGCGGGTTCATCCCCCTCCCGCCGAAGAAGCCGGTCTCCTGAACCGATCGGCACCCGCGCGCGAACGGCCATCGAGAACCCCCACCGGAAGGACGCACATGAAGCCGGGCGACGAGGTCAGCGACTTCGAACTGCAGGACGAGACGGGCTCCCCCCGCAAGCTCAGCACGCTCCTGGAGGACGGGCCCGTCGTGCTGTTCTTCTACCCGATCGCCTCCAGCGGCGGCTGCACGCAGGAGGCCTGCCACTTCCGCGACCTCGCCGCCGACTTCGCCGCCGTCGGCGCGCAGCCCGTCGGCATCAGCAGCGACGGGGAGACGGCCCAGAGCATCTTCGCCTCGACCCACTCGCTGGGCTACCCGCTGCTGTCGGACACGGGCCACGCGGTCGCCAAGGAGCTCGGCGCGTACCGCTGGTTCCTGCCGGGCGGCCTGCACACCCGGCGCATCACCTTCGTGATCGGGCAGGACCGCCGCATCATCGAGACGGTCGCCAGCGAGTCCAAGTTCGACACGCACGCCGACGAGGCGCTGGAGATTCTGCGCGCGCACAAGGCGGCACTGTGATCACGCCGCCCCGATTCCCGGTCGAGGAGCACTCGGCATGAGTGAGATCGCCACGATCGACGGCCGCACGGTCAGCGCCTCGACGGCGGTCGCCGCGCCGCCGTCGGAGGTGTTCGCGCTGCTGGCGAACCCGCACCGGCACCACGAGTTCGACGGCTCGGGCTCGGTGCGGGCCGCGGTGTCCGGGCCCGACGCGCTGAAGCTGGGCGACCGGTTCGGCATGGACATGAGGATGAAGATCGGCTACCGGGTGACGAACACGGTGGTCGAGTTCGAGCCGGACCGGCTCATCGCGTGGTGCCATCCCGCGCGGGCGCGCTGGCGCTACGAGCTCGAGCCCGTCGACGGCGGCACCCGCATCACCGAGACGTTCGACTACCGCCGCTCCCCCGTGCGCTGGGGGATCGAGCTGGCGAGGATGCCGCAGCGGAACGCGACGTCGATCCGCGACACGCTGCGCAAGCTCCAGGAGATCTTCGGCGCGCTCTGATCACGGCAGGCCCGGCGTCGCACGGGCCGGGATCACGACCCCGGGGAGCCCGTCGAGGCTCTCGGCGTTGCGGGCGGCGCGGTAGGTGGAGAGCTTGTCCGGCCCGCGCGTCTCGGCCCAGGAGTCGAGGATGTCCCGCTCCTCCACCAGCTCCATCCGCGGCACGGCGTAGCCGCACGCGTCGGCGATGCGGGTCACCTCCACCGTGATCACCGCCCGGGCCTGCGGGCGCCGACTCGCCCCGGCGTCCCCGAAGGGCTGCAGAAGGGCGTCGAAGGCGGGGTCGGCGGCGAACGTGACCCGGCCGGTGCCGTGCAGCCGCACGATGCGCGGGCCGCCGTCGAACGCGCAGAACATCACGCAGATGCGCCCGTTCTCCCGCAGGTGGGCGATGGTCTCCACGCCGCTGCCGGTGAGGTCGAGGTAGGCGAACGTGTGCCCGTCCACCACCCGGAACGTGCCGCGGGTGCCCTTGGGTGAGACGTTGAGGAGCCCGTCGGCCGCCAGCGGTGCGGTGGACACGAAGAACACCGGCTGGGCCGCGATCCAGGCCGCCATCCTGTCGTCGATGCGATCGAAGACCTTCGCCATGCCACGACGATACGACGTGCGGTCGCGCGACGGGTGGCGCGGCACTCAGGGCAGGGTGAGGATCTCCGCACCGTCCGACGTCACGAGGACGGTGTGCTCGAACTGGGCGGTGCGCGAGCGGTCCTTCGTGACGACCGTCCACTTGTCGTCCCAGATGTCGTAGTCGACGCCGCCGAGCGTGATCATCGGCTCGATCGTGAACGTCATGCCCTCCTCCAGCACGGTGTCGACGCTCGGCTCGTCGTAGTGCAGCACCACGAGCCCGCTGTGGAAGCTGCGGCCGATGCCGTGGCCGGTGAAATCGCGTACGACGCCGTAGCCGAAGCGCCTGGCGTAGGACTCGATCACCCGGCCGACCACGTTGAGCTCCCGCCCCGGGCGCACGGCCTTGATCGCGCGCATCGTGGCCTCGCGGGTGCGATCGACCAGCAGCCGGTCCTCCTCGGCCACGTCGCCGGCCAGGAACGTGGCGTTGGTGTCGCCGTGGACGCCGCCGATGAACGCGGTGACGTCGATGTTCACGATGTCGCCGTCCTGGATCACCGTGGAATCCGGGATGCCGTGGCAGATCACCTCGTTGAGGCTCGTGCAGCACGACTTCGGGAACGCCTTGTAGCCCAGCGTGGAGGGGTAGGCGTCGTGGTCGACCAGGTACTCGTGCACCACGCGGTCGACCTCGTCGGTGGTGACGCCCGGAGCCACGGTCTCCCCGCCGGCCCGCAGCGCGCGGGCCGCGATCACGCTCGCCACGCGCATGGCGTCGATCACCTCGGGCTCCTGCACCCACGGGTCGGTGCTGCGCGACGGCGACTTCTTCCCGACGTACTCCGGGCGCGGGATGTGCGCGGGGACGGGACGGGTGGGCGAGACGGTTCCCGGGGTCAGCAGCGTGCGGGCGGACATGACGCCAGTGTAGGTCGGGCGCCGATCGGACGCCGCGCTGTCCTCGACTCATGGCCGCTACGCCGAATGCCGTCACGTCGTTCCCCGGATGGCGGCACGGCGGGCTCCCCGCTCTGCTCGTGGCGCTCCCGGCGGGCGCCGTCGCCGGTTCGGCCCGGCGCCCTACCTCGGGGCGGCCATCGGGGCGGCTGGGTGGCCGCGCAAGGCCGTCCGGGCCTGAACGAACCTCACGGCACCCGCTGCCGGGCGCGCCGCGCCACGAGCAGCGAGATCCCGCGCCAGCCCAGCAACAGCACGGCGAGCACCACCAGCGTGACGATCGCGAAGCTCACCGGCAGCCGCCCGGTGAACGCGGCAC
>JBBQEF010000439.1:0-3751 GCA_038320445.1 Mycobacteriales bacterium | reverse complement strand
CAAGCGTCCCGTGCCCCGCCTGCCGGCGGGGGCGAGCCGGGCGCGCTGCACGATGATCTGCACGGCGAGCCGGTGGGCCTGACGGGGATCCGCGCCGGCGAGCCGGCGCCGCCTGCCGCGCCGGGTCGCCCGGCCACGGGTGCCCGTGGCGATCTCCGCGAGGTCGTCGAGCTCCGGGTCGGTCAGCGCCGCCGCCGGGGACGACGCGACGTCGGCGCCCCCGGGTCCGTCGGGTGCCATCGTGGCCGCCCGCCCGGGACGGGTGCCGGCCGTCAGCGGCATGCCGCCCGGCTCGGCGGCGAGATCCCGGCCCGGCGCCACCGTGGTCACCGGGCCCGGCCCGTGCGCCTGGTCCGGTGCCGGCCGGGGGCCGCCGGGGCGGACCACGATCGACGGAACGGCAACGGTGGTCGTCGGTCCGGCGGGCGCCGCGACCCGCAGCGTCAGCTCGTCCTCCCACACCTCCCGGATGACGTCCTCGGCGCTGCGTCCGGCCGACTCGCGCACGGTGACGCGCCCGGACAGGGCCACCAGGCACGCCCGCAGGATCGTGCCGCGCGCCGGCCCGTTCCGGACGTGCAGGTCGACGCCCTCGAGCTCGGCCAGCTCGCGGACCACGAGCATCAGGTCGATCGAGCCCCGGACCGAGGCGCCGCGCAGCAGGTCGGGGTGCCGCCGGGTGGCTCGGGTGACCGACACCCCGGCCCGGACCAGCCACGCCGGTGCGCCGGGTGCGTGCAGGCGGACCACGGCCCGTTCCTCCTCGGCCCGTTGGTGCTCCAGGCGCAGCCGCACGAGCCGCTCGCCGAGGGCACGGCCGAGCGGGCGGGTGCCGCTCGGATCGTCGTCGTTCACCGTGGCGACGACGCGGAACCCCGGTGCGGCGACCACCGTCCCGACCCGCGCCACCGCGATGCGGCGCTCGCCGAGCGGCGCGAGGAGCAGGTTGAGGGTGTCGGGCGGGAGCCGGTTGGCCTCCTCCAGGTGCAGCAGCCATCCGTGGCGCATCGCGACGAGCAGCGGGCCGTCCACGAAGCTCGCGGCGGCGAAGCCGGAGTGCAGCACCTCGGCGGGTTCGTGGTGCCCGAGCAACGCACCGGTGGTCACCGCCGCGCTGCCCTCCACGACCACGACGCCGCCGCTGACCGCCGCCGCCGCGGTACGCACCAGCAACGACTTCCCGGTTCCCGCCGGGCCCTCGACCAGCACGTCGCGGCCGGCTCGCAGGGCGGCGACGAGCGCCCGGCGCTCGGCTCGGAGTCCGATCAGGACGGTCACAGGAGCCGCTCGGACACCAGCTCGCCGATGACCTCCTCCGGCGTCCGCTCGGCCGGGTCGACGACCGCGATCTTGCTGGAGAGCGCCAGGCAGGCGGCCTCGTGCAACACGCCGTCGATGTCGGGTCTCGCCAGCGGCACACCGTGGATCTCGGCGAGCTGCCTGGCGACCAGCACGAGGTCGATGGCGCCCCGGACCGACGAGCCGGTACGCAGGTCGGGATGGTCGCGGCTGGCCCGCACGACGTCGACCGCGAGCGCCGTCACCTCCGGTCCGGCGCCGTCCCGGCCGCTGCGCAGCGCGACGATCTCGCGCTCCTCCGCAGCGGTCTGGTAGCCGACCGCCAGCCGGCACAGCCGGTCGTAGACCGAGACGCTCACCCGGGTGGTGCCGACGTTGTCGAACGGGTTCATCGCAGCCACCAGCCGGAAGCTGTCCAGCGCCACGATCCGGCCGACCCGCGGCACGGTCAGCTCGCGCTCGGCCATCGCGGTCAGCAGCGCGTTGAGGGTGTCCTCCGGGACGCGGTTGAACTCCTCGATGTAGAGGAACCCGCCGCGCTGCATGGCGTCCGGGAGCGGGCCGGCCACGAAGTCCTCCGGCCGGTAGCCGTGCCGCATCACCTGGGCCGGGTCGTGGTACCCGATGAGCTTCTGCGGGGTGAGGTCGGCGTTGCCCTCGACGAACACCAGCGGGATGCCGTAGTGGCCGGTGATCGCCCGCAGGATCGTCGACTTGCTGGTGCCCGGCGGTCCTTCGAGCAGCAGGTCGCGGCCGGCCGCGAGCACCGCCAGCACGCTGCGGACCTGCTCCTCGCGGCCCACGACGAGGTCGCGGACCGCGAGGTAGCGCTGCTTGATGTCCAGCCCGGCCTGCCGGGGGAGCTGCGTCGTCACGCGGTGTTGAAGGCGTTCCAGCCCGCCGAGACGTGCAGGGCCTCCCCGGTGATGTAGCGGGCCTCGTCGGAGGCCAGGAACATCATCGCGTTCGAGATGTCGATCGCCTCGATCCACGGCACCGGGATCGCGTTGAGCGAGGTGAACCCGGGGATGACGTCGTCCTTCGTGGGGTTGTCGACGCCGGGGGCGAAGAGGCCGTAGAAGGGCCCGTTGTGGATCATGTCGGTGTCGACGTTGGTGGGGCACACGCAGTTCACCGTGACGCCGTTGGCAGCGACCTCGCGGGCGACGGACTTCACCAGGCCGATCACGCCCCACTTCGCCGCGCAGTAGTGCGCGACGGTGGGCAGGCCGGTCCGGCCGGCCATCGACGACGTCGCGATGATCCGCCCGTAGTTCTGCGCGACCATCTGGGGTATCACCGCCCGCATCGCCTTGAACACGCCCATGAGGTCGGTGTCGACGACCTCGCTCCACTGCTCGTCGGTCATGTCGGCGACGGTCGTCAGCGACAGCACACCGGCGTTGGCGAGCAGGATGTCGACCTTGCCGAGCTCCGAGACGGCCCGCTCGACCGCGCCGTTGATCTGTGCCGTGTCGCGGACGTCGGCCGTGATCGCGACGCAGCGCTGGTCGAGCTTCTCCACCATGCGGGCGGTCTCGTCGAGATCGGCCTGCGTGCCCATCGAGTGCGGAATGGTGCCGAGCTGCCGGGCGATGTCGCACACGACGATGTCGGCGCCTTCCTTCGCGAAGGCGAGGGCGTGGGACCGTCCCTGGCTCTTCGCCCCACCTGTCACGAACACGACCTTGTCATCGAAACGTCCCATGTCTGGTCCCATCTGCTCGACCCGGATCGGTTGCGGCCCGCATCGTCGCCTCCGCCCGGTCCGCTCCGCACCGTTCGGCGGGGTCAATCCGGCGACGCGTTGAACCCCTCGGGTCCGGTCGGCCGCGCGCGGGGTGCCGCCTGCCGCCGCCGGACCGGTGTTGACCCCGGGCGGCCGAGCGCCGGGGCCGGATGGCCCTCGCCGGGTATCGCCCGGGGGGCGGGCTGCTGCCTAGCGTCGGCCCGATGGACGTGCTGAGAACCCCGGACGACCGCTTCGCCGACCTGCCCGACTACCCGTTCACCCCGCACTACGTCGAGGTGGGTGCGTCGGGCCCGCCACTGCGCATGCACTATCTCGACGAGGGCACCGGCTCCGGTCCCGCGGTGTTGCTCCTGCACGGTGAGCCCACCTGGTCCTACCTCTACCGGCACACCGTCCCGGAGCTCGTGGCCGCCGGCCTGCGGGTGGTGGCCCCCGACCTCGTCGGTTTCGGCCGCTCCGACAAGCCGGCCGACACCGCCGACTACAGCTACCGCTCGCACGTCGAGTGGCTGTCGGAGTTCGTCACGGCCGTCGGCCTCGACGACGCGGTCGTCGTCGGGCAGGACTGGGGCGGGCTCGTCGCGCTGCGGCTGGTGGCGGAGCGGCCCGGGTTCGCCTCGGCCTACGTCGCCTGCAACCACGGCTTCCCCACCGGGGACATGCCACCCAACGAGGCGTTCGGGTCGTGGCTCGCCTACT
>JBBQEF010000438.1:0-3758 GCA_038320445.1 Mycobacteriales bacterium | reverse complement strand
GTACGGCTGCAGGTCACCCTTGCGGGTGGGCCCGGGTGACGAGTCGGGCGACCGCCGCGCGGTCGGGTTTGCCGATCCCGCGCACCGGGATCTCCGCGACGAAGACGACGCGCCGCGGGACGGCCGCCCGTCCCAGCTCGGACCGGACGGCCGCCTGCAGGGCGGTGGCGGCGGCCGTCCCGACGACGGCGGCGACGACGATCTGGCCCCACACGAGGTCCGCCACCCCCACGACGCAGGCCGACAGCACGCCGGGCTGCGCGGCCAGCACGCGTTCCACCGCGGCCGGGGCCACCTTCTCGCCGCCCGTGACGATCACGTCGTCGGCGCGGCCGAGGATCTCCAGCCGGCCCTCGCGCCACCGGCCGAGGTCACCGGTGCGGAAGCGGCCGTCCACGAAGGCGGCCGCGGTCTCGGCCGGGCGGCCCAGGTAGCCGTCGGCGAGCGTGGGGCCGCCGAGCAGAACGCGGCCGTCCCCGTCCAGATCGACGGTCACACGTTCGAGCGGCACCCCGTCGTACACGCAGCCGCCGCAGGTCTCGCTCATCCCGTAGGTCGCGACGATGCGCACGCCTGCGCCGAGCGCCCGGGCCCGCAGCCCCGCCTCCAGCGCCGCCCCGCCGACGAGCACCGCGTCGTAGCCGCGCAGGGCGTCGAGCGCCGCGCCGCCGGCGTCGAGCACGCGCAGCAGCTGGGTGGGCACGAGGCTGGTGTACCGCCGACCGCCCCCCAGTGCGGCCGTCGCGGTGGCGAAGTCGTCGGGTCGGAAGCCCGGCCGCAGGTCCTGGGCCACCGGCGGGGCCCCGGCCAGCAGGGCCCGCACGATCACCTGGACCCCGGCGACGTGCTCGGCGGGCAGGGCGAGCAACCAGCGCCCCGGCCCGCCCAGCCGGGTGGCCGTGGCCTCGGCGGAGGCCCGCAGCGCAGCGGCGGAGAGCGCCACGAGCTTGGGCTCGCCGGTGGACCCGGACGTCGCGATCACCACGGCGGCGCCGGTCCGGCCGGCGGCCGGGACCGGGGCACCGGGCCCGACGGGCAGCACCGCCGCCCCCGAGCCGAGCCCCCCGTCGAGCCCCCCACCGAGTGCGGCCGCGATCGCCTCGGCGAGCGCCCCGACCCGCTCGGGCGAGCCGTCCAGCGGCACCACCTGCGGTCCGGTCACCGGTGCCCCTCCGGTGATCGTGATCGTCCGCACGTCCCGGCCCTCCGCAGGGCGCTGCGGTGCGGTTCACGCCGATCATCCTGGCGCAGAGCGCACACCTTCCCGCCCTCAGTAGTGCCAGGGATAGGCGGACCAGTCCGGGGCGCGCTTCTCCAGGAAGGCGTCCCGGCCCTCCACCGCCTCGTCGGTCATGTACGCCAGCCGGGTGGCCTCGCCCGCGAACAGCTGCTGGCCGACCAGCCCGTCGTCGGTGAGGTTGAACGCGTACTTGAGCATCCGCTGCGAGGTGGGCGACTTGCCGTTGATCTCCTTCGCCCACTGCAGTGCCGTGGCCTCCAGCTCGGCGTGCGGGACGACCGCGTTCACCGCGCCCATGTGGTGCATCTCCTCGGCGGAGTAGGTCCGGCCGAGGAAGAAGATCTCGCGGGCGAACTTCTGGCCCACCTGTTTGGCCAGGTAGGCCGAGCCGTACCCGCCGTCGAACGAGCCCACGTCGGCGTCGGTCTGCTTGAACCGCGCGTGCTCGGCGCTGGCCAGGGTCAGGTCGGACACGGCGTGCAGCGAGTGCCCCCCGCCCGCCGCCCAGCCGTTGACCACGCAGATGACGACCTTCGGCATGAACCGGATCAGCCGCTGGCACTCCAGGATGTGCAGCCGCCCCGCCCGGCCGGCCTCGACGGTGTCGGAGGTGTCGCCCGACGCGTACTGGTAGCCGGTGCGGCCGCGGATGCGCTGGTCGCCGCCCGAGCAGAAGGCCCGGCCGCCGTCTTTCGGCGAAGGGCCGTTGCCGGTGAGCAGCACGCAGCCGACGTCGGAGGTCCGGCGGGCGTGGTCGAGCGCGCGGTACAGCTCGTCGACGGTGCCGGGACGGAACGCGTTGCGCACCTCGGGCCGGTCGAACGCGATCCGCACGGCCCCGGTGTCGACCGCGCGGTGGTAGGTGACGTCGACGAAGTCGAACCCCGGCACCACCCGCCAGGCCGCGGGATCGAACAGTTCTGAGACGGTCTCGGCCACCTGCGAAGACTAGGACGTCGGCCGCTCCAGCGTGACGAGCAGCCCGTCCACCCCGCCCGGGCCCACGCGCCCCTTCACGTCCACGCTGGTGATCGCCTTGAGCTGCCAGCCGTCCCCGGCTTCCTTGTTCAGGAGCTTCTCCAGCTTCTCGGCCGAGAGCTTGCCGCCGATCAGGGACTCGCGCAGCTGCAGGACCCGGTACTCGTATCGCGCCATGAACCCAGGCTGCCATGCTCACACCCGTGAGCCCGCCCGGCACCGACGGCGACGCGGTCACGCGGGGCGGAGCCGACACGCCCTAGCATTCGGCCCATGAGCATGGCGCTGGTGGACGCACCCGACACGGTCACCGCATGAACCGGCGGGTCACCGTGGCGCTGGTGGCGGTGCCCGGGCTGGTGCTGGCCGGGTTCGGGCTGATCCACCCGGCGTTCCTCGACGAGACCACCGCGATGGCGTGGTGGCAGCTGCACATCCCGCTGATCCCGCTGTTCCCGCTGCTGGCCGCAGCCATGTGGCTGGTGCTGCGCGGTGAGCGCGGTGTCGTGGCGTGGGCTGCCCGCATCGCGGCCTACCTGTTCGCCTGCCTCTACACCGCGCTCGACACGATCTCCGGCATCAGCGCCGGGATCGTCACCGAGCGGCTGGGCGGCAGCCAGGCCGTGCTGGACCTCTTCGCGGTCGGGGACGAGCTCGGCCACATCGGCGTGTGGTGCCTGGCCGCGTCGACGGTACTGGCTGCCGTCGCGCTGTTCCCGCGGGACGGACTGCGCGTCCTGCCCGGCACGGTCGTGCTGCTCGTGGCCGCGTGGGCGTTCTACCGGTTCCACATCTTCTCGCCCTACGGCGCGCTGGCGATGCTCGGCTACGCGGTCGGGTTCGCGCTGCTGGCGGCGGCCGCCCTGCCGGTGCGGGAGCCGCTCCCGGCCGCGTGACCGGTCCACCGGACGCGGCCCGAACTCCCCGCCGCGCGGCGTCCGCTGGCAGGATCGCAGCCGTGCAGACCCTTCCGAAGGGCGCGAACGCGCCGCTGCCTCCCGGCCCCGTCGCGGTGCGCGTCACGGCCAGCTCGCCCGTCGACATCTCCGCACTCCTGGTGACGGCGTCGGGCAAGGTGCGCGGTGACGCCGACTTCGTCTTCTACAACCAGCCCACCGCGCCGGGCGTGCGCTACGACCGGGCCGGCGTCGACGTCGTGCCGGAAGAGGTGGACACCGCCATCGAGAAGGTGGTGGTCACCGCGAGCCTCGACGGCCGCGGGCCCGCGACGTTCGGCGCGCTCGGTGGGTTGCGGATGGACGTCGCCGTCGCGGGCACGCTGCTCGTCGTCTTCGAGCCCGACGGCCTCGGCGCGGAGACCGCCCTGCTGTGCGTCGAGATCTACCGGCGGGGCGGGCTGTGGAAGGTGCGCGCCGTCGGGCAGGGCTACGCCGACGGTCTGGCCGGCATCGCCACCGACTACGGCATCACGGTGGACGCCGAGCCGCAGGTCCAGGTCCCGAACCCGAACGTGCAGGGGCAGCCGCCCGCTCGTGGTGGCGGTGACACCGGCCATCGCGACCGGAGGGCGAGCCCGCCG
>JBBQEF010000437.1:0-3798 GCA_038320445.1 Mycobacteriales bacterium | reverse complement strand
GGGCCGGACCGTCAGCCCAGCGTGTCCGCGATCCTGGCGATGCTGGCGCGCATCTGGTCCTCCGTCACGCGCGGGTAGAGGCCGAGTGCTTCCTGGTCCTGGACGCCGCTCCAGTCGTAGGTGTGCGTCACCGCGGTGCCGCCGTCCGGGCCGGGGGCGAGCTCCCAGCTCCAGACGTGACCGCTCGGGTCCATCCCGCCGATGACATGGCTGAGCGCGCCCTCCGGATGGATGGCGGGGGCCCAGGCGATCGCACGGCCGGGCTCGAACGCGGTGATCTCGCTGCGCATCTGGTACTCACCGATGCCGTCCTGCTTCATGTCCATCACGAACGCGTCGCCGACTCCCGTGACCGGGCTCGGCCCGGCGGCGAGGCGCTGCACCATGCCGGCGCCGTCGAGCTCGGGGTGGCGCGCGGGATCGGACAGGAGGGCGAAGACCGCCTCCGGCGAAGCGGGGATCGTGCCGCTGACCTGCTGAGTCCTGGTGTCGTCCACGGTGGCCTCCATCAACGTCGATGTGTCGCGCGAAGTCAGTCATGCCCCGCAGCTCGCGTCAAGCCGGCCCTGCCCACTTGAATGGGCCCATGAACGATGCCGTTCCCGTCGGGCCGCTGTCGGACTGGCTGCGATCCGCGGTGCCGGACGTGGACGGCCCGGTGACCGTCGAGCGCATCTCCGGTGGCCACTCGAACCTCACCTACCGGATCACCGACGCGGCGGGGACGCTGTGGGCGCTGCGCCGCCCGCCCACCGGGATGGTGTTGGCGACCGCCCACGACATGAGCCGGGAGTGGCGGTTCATCTCCGCGCTCGCCCCGACGCCGGTGCCGGTGGCGACCCCGGTCGCCTACTGCGCCGACGCGAGCGTGATCGGCGCCGAGTTCTACCTCATGGGGTTCGTCGACGGCGACGTGCTCGGCGACGTGGAGTCCGGGCATCGGCTCGCGCGCGGCGAGCCCCGGCGCACAGCAGGCCTGGACGCGATCGACGTGCTGGCAGACCTGCATGCGGTGGAGCCCGACGCCGTCGGGCTCGGCGACCTTCGCCGAACGGGCGGCTACCTGGAGCGGCAGCTGCGGCGCTGGCACCGGCAGGTGCACGAGTCGGCGGTGACCGATCTCGCCGCGGTCGACGCCGCGCACGAGCGGCTCGTGGCCCGCGCCGCCGGGTTGCCGCCGTCCGACGTCCGGATCGCGCACGGCGACTACCGCCCCGGCAACCTCGCCTTCTCCGCCCGGGGAGAGGTGCTCGCGATCTTCGACTGGGAGCTCGCGACCCTCGGCGACCCGCTCGCCGACCTCGGCTGGCTGATGGCGTCGTGGGGACGTCCGGGCGATCAGGCGCCGCCGACGATCGCGGGCCCGAACCAGGTCGACGGCTACCCGGACGGCGACGAGCTGGTGGCCCGCTACGCGAAGCGCTCCGGCCGCGACGTCGCCGAGCTGGACTTCTACGTGGCCTTCGCCCGATGGCGCTCGGCCTGCATCGGCGCGGGTGTCTACAGCCGGTACGCGGGCGGCGTCATGGGCGACGACGAGCCCGACGGCGGCGCGGCGCGGCTGCAGTCGTTGCAGACCCAGGCCGAGGCCGCGCTGGCCGCCCTGAGCTGATCACTGTCGCATCGGCGACGAGCGTGGCGACCGCCATCCCGAACGGCCCGGTCGGGATGGGCGGAGGATGATCGAACGTGTGAGCAACCCCCTCCTGCAGATCGTCATCGCCAGCACCCGCCCCGGCCGCGTCGGGTTGCCGGTGGGCCGTTGGATCGAGACGGTCGCCGCCGGCCACGGCGGGTTCGACGTCGAGGTGGTGGACCTCGCGGAGGTCGGCCTGCCGATGTTCGACGAGCCGGTGCACCCACGGATGCGGCGGTACACCCACGACCACACCAGGGCCTGGAGCGCCACGGTCGAGCGTGCCGACGCGTTCGTGTTCGTGATGCCCGAGTACAACCACAGCTTCAACGGCGCGCTCAAGAACGCGATCGACTTCCTGTTCCACGAGTGGCAGCACAAGCCCGTGGGCACGGTCAGCTACGGCGGTGTGGGCGCAGGCATCCGGGCGGTGGCGCAGCTCAAGCCGGTGCTGGCCGCGCTGTCGATGCCGGTGATGGTCGCAGCCGTGCCGATCCCGTTCGTCACCACGCACATCTCCGGCGAGGGGGACGCGCGGACGTTCACGCCCAACGACGAGATCGCGGCGGGCGCCGGCGCGATGCTCGACGCGCTGGCCGGCTGGATCCCGGCGAGCCGGTTGCTGCGTGCCGGCTGACCAGGGCGGGCTCAGGTCAGGGTGATCGCGATTCCGGCCGCCCCTGCTGCTCCGCGGCGCAGCCGGCTGATCGTCGTGAGGGCCTTGCCGAGCAGGCCGTACTTCCGGCGGACGGCGGCCCGCACCTGCGCGGTGCCCTCGGCGTCGAGGACCCGGGCCGTGCCCTCCACGGCGGGTCCGGTCGGCCTGCCGCGCCGGTCGCAGACGGCGAGCGTGACGGTGCCGTCCCGCCGGACGCGCTTGACCTTGCCGGAGTCGGCGCCGGTCCACACCCCCAGCCCGTCGGGAAGCGGTGCCACCCACACGGCCGTGGGCACCGCCCGGCCGTCCTTGCGGAACGTGGTGAGCAGCACGAACTGTGCGTCGGCGAGGTGCTCGCCGGCCGTGGGTGACATGCGGCGAGCGTAGCGATCACCCGGAGCCGCCTACTCGACGGACGACATCCGGTCGTGTGCGGCCAACCGGACCGGCATGGCGTCGTACCCGCGCAGCACGCGCGTGGGGCGGCGGTGCGGCGGGCCCGCGGGCGCGAGACCGGGGAAGCGGCCGAACAGCGCGCGCAGCCCGACCTCGCCCTCCATCTTCGCCAGTCCCGCGCCGAGGCAGTAGTGGATGCCGCTGGAGAACGCGAGGTGCTCGCCCGCGTTGGCGCGCGTGACGTCGAAGCGCCCCGGGTCGGGGAACTTCGCCGGGTCGTGGTTGGCGCCGCCGAGCCGCACGATCACGATCTGCCCAGCGCGGAAGGGCTCGGCCGCGGCCACGGTGTCGCGCACGGCTGTGCGTCCCGTCATCTGGACCGGCGAGTCCAGGCGCAGGATCTCGTCGACGGCGCGTGGCCACAGAGACGGGTCCTCGCGCAGCACGGCGAGCTGGTCCGGGTGCGCGGTCAGCAGCGCGGCGCCGTTGCCGATGAGGTTGACGGTGGTCTCGAACCCGGCCGCGAGCAGGAGCATCGCGATGCTGGTCAGCTCGTCCTCGGTGAGCTTCCCGTCCTCGCTCTGGGCGTGCACGAGCGCGGAGAGGATGTTGTCGCCGGGGTTGCGGCGGATGTGCGCGAAGTGGCCGACCGTCCAGTCCTGCATGGCCTGCATGTCGCGTTCGGACCGGGAGAACTCCTTCCAGGTCAGCCCGGCGTCGAGCGACAGTGCCGCTCCGGCCCCCCACTCGAGGAACTGCCGGCGCATCTCCACGGGCGCGCCGAGCATCTCGGCGATCACGGTGGCGGGCAGCAGGCTCGCGTAGTCGTCGATCAGGTCGACGCGGTCGCCTCGGCCGGCCAGGTCGTCGAGCAGCCCGGTGGCGATCTCCTCGGTGCGGGCGCGGAGCCCCGCCACCGCCTTCGCACTGAACGCGCGTGAGACGAGCTTGCGGTAGCGGGTGTGGTCGGGCGCGTCGGTGGTGAGCATCGACGGCGGCTCCGCCGGGCCCAGCGGGCCGCGTCCGCCGGCCTTGATCGCGTACCGGAACACCGCGGGCGTCCGTCCGGCCGGGCCGCCGACGACGCCGAAGTCCGGGCTGCGCAGCA
>JBBQEF010000436.1:0-3813 GCA_038320445.1 Mycobacteriales bacterium | reverse complement strand
CCCCGCCGTGATCGCGGCCGAGGAGCGGTCGCTCGCCCAGGCCCGCGCCGCGTTCGCCGCCCACCCGCACGACATCGCGTGCTTCATCGCCGAGCCGATCCAGGGCGAGGGCGGCGACAACCACGTCCGCCCGGAGTTCTTGGCGGCGATGCAGTCGCTGTGCGTGGAGAACGACGCACTGTTCGTCCTCGACGAGGTGCAGACCGGCTGCGGCATGACCGGCACCGCGTGGGCCTACCAGCAGCTCGGCGTGACGCCCGACATCGTCGCGTTCGGGAAGAAGGTGCAGGTCTGCGGGATCATGGCCGGCGGCCGGGTGGACGAGGTGCCCGACAACGTGTTCCGGGTGTCGTCGCGCATCAACTCGACGTGGGGCGGGAACCTCACCGACATGGTGCGCTCGCGGCGTCAGCTCGAGGTGATCGAGGCCGACGGCCTCGTCGAGCGCGCGGGGCTGCTGGGCAAGCGCCTGCTCGACGACCTGCGCGCGGTGCCCGGCATCGACAACGTGCGGGGACGCGGCCTGATGGTGGCCTTCGACCTGCCCACGCCCGCCGAGCGCAACGCCGTGCTCCGGAGGCTGCACGAGGATCACGTCCTGATACTGGGCAGCGGCGAGCGTGGCATCCGCCTGCGCCCGGCCCTGACCATCGGGGAGGATGAGCTCGCGCTGGCCGTCGAGGCGATCACGCGGGCGGTGTCCGCGTGAGCGGCTCCGCCGCCCGTGCGCGGAAGACGTCGCCAGGACAACGTTCTCCGCGCACGACCGGCAGCTTCATCGCCGGCACGTGGCGCGACGACTCCCCCGCCGGGCAGCTCCCCTCGGTGGACCCCTCGTCCGGCGAGCCGGTCGGCGGCGCCCAGCTCGGGGACGCGTCGACCGTCGTCGCCGCCTGCTCCGCCGCCGCTGACGCCCAGCGCGCCTGGGCTGCCACCCCGGCGCCCGTGCGCGGGCGGGTCGTGGAGCGGATCGGACGGCTCGTCGAGGCCAACAAGGACGCGCTCGCCGCGCTCGTCACCCGCGAGATCGGGAAACCGCGGGCCGAGGCACTCGGCGAGGTGCAGGAGGTGATCGACACCTGCTCGTTCTTCGCCGGGGAGGGCCGCCGCCTCTACGGCCAGACCGTGCCCAGCGAGATGCCCGACAAGCAGCTGTTCACCTTCCGCGTGCCCCTCGGCGTCGCGGCGATCGTGACGGCCGGCAACTTCCCCGTGGCCGTCCCGTCCTGGTACCTCGTGCCCGCGTTGCTCTGCGGCAACGCCGTGGTCTGGAAGCCGGCCGAGTACACCCCGGCCATCGCCCGGGCGTTCACCGAGCTGTTCGCGGCAGGCGGGCTGCCGGCGGGGGTGCTCAACACGGTGCTCGCCGACGGCCCGGCGACGTTCGAGGGGTTGTCGCGGGCACTGGACGCCGGGCTCGTGCAGAAGATCGGGTTCACCGGGTCGTCGGCGGTCGGCGTGCGCATCGGGGAGCTGGCCGGGCGCCACCTGCAGAACCCGTGCCTGGAGCTGGGCGGCAAGAACCCGCTGGTCGTGATGCCCGACGCCGACCTCGACCTGGCCGTCGAGGGCGCGCTCTTCTCCGGGTTCGGCACGGCCGGGCAGCGCTGCACGTCGCTGGGCACGGTGATCGTCCACGAGTCCGTGCACGACGCGTTCCTCGACCGCTTCGACGCTGCGGTCCGCGCCGCGGTGATCGGCGACCCCACCACCGACGTGCTCTACGGGCCGATGATCTCGCAGCGGTTCCTGGAGGGCTTCGAGAAGCACCTCGGGCTGATCGAGCCGCACCACACGGTGCACGGCTCGACCGGTACCGGCCGGATCACCGCCGACAACCCGCGTGACGGGTTCACCGGCGACCCGGCCGGGCTCTACGCCCACCCCACCATCGTCGACGGCGTCCGCGCCGGGGACGCGCTGTACGCCACCGAGACGTTCGGGCCGATCGTCGGGGTCGCGTCGTTCGCGACGTTCGACGAGGCCGTCGAGCTGGCCAACGGGCACGGCTACGGGCTCTCGGCGTCGATCTACACCTCCACGCCGGTCCACGCGTTCCGGTTCCGGGAGCGCGTCTCGGCCGGGATGGTGAGCGTCAACAACTCGACGTCCGGCGCCGAGGCCCACCTCCCGTTCGGCGGCAACGGCCGATCGGGTAACGGCAGCCGCCAGTCGGGCGTGTGGGTGCTCGACCAGTTCACCCGCTGGCAGAGCATGAACTGGGACTACGGCGGGAAGCTGCAGAAGGCCCAGATGGACACGCAGGAGCTGCCTGCGGACATGGAGTTCCGCCTGGGCTGAGGTCAGCCGCCCAGCGCCCGGGACAGGCTCGTGGCGATCACGCTCGGGCGGCGCGTCAGGCGTTCCTCCCCGTCGGCCAGGGTCATCAGGCGGAGCCCCGCGTTGATCAGCAGCCAGCGCAGCGGCTCGGGCTCCCACCGCCGGGAGCGGTGGTTCACCCAGGCCAGCCTGGTCAGGGGGTCGTCGCGGCCGAGGATCAGCGACGCGAGGGTGCGGCCGGCCAGGTTCGACGTGCCCACGCCGTCGCCGACGTAGCCGCCCGCCCAGCCGGCCCCGTCGACCAGCCCGACACCGGCGTGCCAGTCGCGCGCGATGCCCAGGGGCCCGCCCCAGGCGTGGGTGAAGTCAGCGGGGCGCAGGGCCGGGAACAGGTCGGTGGCCGCAGCCCGCAGGCCGTCGAACACACGGCCGTCGCGGTCGAACCCGGGCCGGATCCGCGAGCGCCAGTGGTAGGGCGCGCCGCGGCCGCCGAACACGAGCCGATCGTCGGCGGTGCGCTGCCCGTAGACGATCAGGTGGCGGTGGTCGGAGAACGTCTGGCCACCGGCCAGCCCGGCCGCGTCCCAGAACTCCGCGGGCAGCGGCCGGGTCGCGACGATCAGGGAGTACACGGGCGCCACCGACCGCGGAGCGAGGTGGGCGCTCCAGGCCTCGGCCGCGCGCACGGTGGCCGCGGCGCGGACCACGCCGTGGTCGGTCACCACCCGCCCTGGCCCGACCGAGAGCGCGGTCGTGCCCTCGACGATCCGGCCGCCCCGCTGCTCGACGGCCCGCGCGAGCCCCCGCACGAGGCGGGCCGGCTGGATGCGCGCGCAGTCCGGCGTGAACGTCGCTCCCAGCACGCCCGAGGCCCCGACCAGCGCGGATGCCTCGTCCGCGCCCAGCAGTTCGATCGGCTCCGAGCCTGCGTCGGCGGCTTCGGCACGGGCGCGCACCAGCTGCACCGGCGTGCGGGCGAGGACGATGGTGCCGCCCTTGTGCCAGTCGCACGCGATGCCCTCCTGCGCGACGACCTTGCCCACCTCGTCGACGGTGTCGCGCATCGCCGCCCGCATCGCCAGCGCGGCGCCGGGGCCGTGGACGCGGGTCAGCTTGGCGGTGCTGGCCGGGAACAGCGCCGAGCACCACCCGCCGTTGCGCCCGCTGGCGCCGAATCCCGCGGTCTGCTGCTCGACGACCAGCACGCGCAACCCCGGATCGGCCTGCAGCAGTGCGTACGCGGTCCAGAGCCCGGTGTAACCGGCGCCGACGATGCAGACGTCCGCCTCGGTGTCGCCCTCCAACGGGGCCCGGGGCGTCAACGCGTCGCCGTCCGCGACGACCTGCTCGTGCCACAAAGAAATCGTCACAGCGAGATCACAACCTGGTCCAGGCCTCGCTCAGCACCCCGCGCAGGATCTGCTCCATCGCGTCGAACTCGGCGGGCCCGGCGATGAGCGGCGGCGCCAGCTGGATGACGGGGTCGCCGCGGTCGTCGGTCCGGCAGTACAACCCGTTGCCGAACAGCGCCCC
>JBBQEF010000435.1:0-3824 GCA_038320445.1 Mycobacteriales bacterium | reverse complement strand
GGCCTTCCTCACCGCCTTCCTGCGCCATCCCTCGACGATGGGTGCCGTGGCCCCGAGCTCGGCCCGCCTGGCCGCGGTGCTGGCCTCGGTCGTCCCGGCCGCGGGCCGTCCCGTGGTGGTGGAGCTGGGGCCCGGCACGGGCGCGGTGAGCACCGTGATCGCCGCGCGGCTGCCGCCCGGCTCGCGGCATCTCGCGGTGGAGCTCGACGCCGACATGGTCGCTCACCTGCGGCGGAGCCATCCCCAGCTCGACGTGGTGCACGGTGATGCGCGCGAGCTCGGCACGCTGCTGGCCGAGCGCGGTATCAACCAGGTGGACGCCGTCGTCTGCGGCCTGCCCTGGGCGCTGTTCGACGACGGAACGCAGGCCGCCGTCCTGGGCGAGATCAGCCGCGTGATCGGCAGCACGGGAGCGTTCACCACGTTCGCCTACCTGCAGGGCATGGCCCTGGGCGCGGCGCGGCGCTTCCGCCGGACGCTGCGCGGGTCGTTCGAGGAGGTGCTGGTCAGCGCAACGGTGTGGCGCAACCTGCCGCCCGCGTTCGTCTACGTGTGCCGGCGGCCCACCGGTGGCGTCTGACCGGATCCCGGCCCGTGCCGTGCTGGCGCTCGCGGCGCCCGCGCTTCCGGTGCTCGCGGCCGAGCCGCTCTACCTGCTGGTGGACACGGCCGTGGTCGGGCGGCTGGGTGCCGTGCCGCTGGCCGCGCTCGCCGTGGCCGGGGTGCTCTTCGCCCAGGTCACGAGCCAGCTGAACTTCCTGTCGTACGGCACCACGTCGCGGGCGGCCCGCCTCCACGGAGCGGGCCGGCGGGCCGATGCCGTCGACGAGGGCGTGCAGGCGACCTGGCTGGCGCTGGCCGTCGGGCTCGTCGTGCTGGTGGTCGGCCAGCTGGTCGCGGCCCCCGTGGCCGGGGTGCTGGGCAACGGCGGGGCGATCGCGTCAGGGGCCGTCTCCTGGCTGCGCGTCGCGCTGTTCGGGGCGCCCCTGGTGCTGGTGACGCTGGCCGGCAACGGCTGGATGCGCGGCGTCCAGGACACCGGACGTCCACTGCGCTTCGTGCTCGGCGCCAACACGGTCTCGGCGGCCGGCTGCCTGGTGCTGGTCCACGGGATCGGTTCCTGGGCCGGGATGGGGCTCGTCGGCTCCGCGCTGGCCAACGTGATCGGGCAGGCGATCGGGGCGGCGCTGTTCCTCGTCGCCCTCCTGAGGGAAGGGGCGTCGCTGCGGCCCCGCCCGGCGGTGCTGCGCGCCCAGCTGGCGTTGGGACGCGACCTGCTGGCGCGCAGCCTCGCGTTCCAGGCCTGCTTCCTCTCCGCCGCCGCAGTGGCCACCCGCTTCGGCGCGGCCACCGCCGCGGCGCACCAGATCGTGCTGCAGCTGTGGTCGTTCATGGCGCTGGTGCTCGACGCCGTCGCGATCGCCGCGCAGTCGCTCATCGGGGCCGCGCTGGGCTCGGGCGGGGTCGGACGGGCGCGGGCGCTGGCCGGTCAGGTGACGCGCTACGGGCTGGCGCTGGGCGTCGCCTTCGGCGCACTGTTCGCCGCGCTGATCGGCGTGCTCCCGCCGGTGTTCACCCCCGACGCGGCGGTGCTCGCCCTCGTTCCCGTCGCGTGGTGGTTCTTCGCGGCGCTGCAGCCCGTGGCCGGGGTGGTGTTCGCGATCGACGGGGTGCTGCTCGGGGCCGGCGACGCGGGGTTCCTGCGCACGTCCACCCTGGCGGCAGCCGTGTTCGGGTTCCTGCCGCTGATCTGGGCGTCGCTGGCGTTCGGGTGGGGGCTCGCCGGCATCTGGTCGGGGCTGACGGCGTTCATGCTCATCCGGCTGGTGGCGGTCGGCGTGCGGGTCCGTTCCGACCGCTGGGCCGTCTCCGGTGCGATCCGCCGCTGAGGGGACCGCCGCGGTACGGGATTCGGGCAAGCACGTTCCGCCCTCGGAGCGCCGGCGCAGTCCCCGTCGACGGGACGGAGGGGGGTGTGGGCTCGGCGGGGGAGCCGGCACCCCCCTTGTCGTCGGGCACTCCCCGTCGATCGGGTGTGTCCGGGTGGGAGGGGGGTGTGGGCCCGCCGGTGGGGGTCGGCGCCCACGGGTCAGGCCCGATCGGCAGGCCGGTGCGGGTCTGCCCGGCGGTAGCTCAGGAATACCTCGCGCCGGTCGGAGTCAGCGGCCGTCCCAGGAGGTGCGTATCCGCCGAGCTCACCCCAGGCCGCGAGCGCGTCGGCGTAGCGGAGCTGGGTGCGCTCGGTGGCGTCGAGCGCCCTCTCAGCCCGACGCAGCCGTTCCCCGGCCGCCCGGACGGCGGGCGGGGCGAGCGCGACGGCGAGATCGGTGAGGGTCCGGTCGTCGGCGATGGAGCCGATGAACTGCCCCATCACCCCGAGCCCGCCGCTGCGCGCGATCGATCCTGCCGTCGGCGTCAGCACGCCCGCGACCATTCCTCAGCAGCGTCGTCTTCCCCGCGCCGTTCGGCCCGACGAGGGCGACCTTCGCGCCGTCGCCGACGCGGAAGGAGACCCCCGCGAACAGCTCGCGACCGTCGGGCAGCACGTACCCGACCGCCATCGCCTCGATGTGGCCCCTGAGGGCCAGATCCTCCACACCCGCGCGTGGCGGTGTCGAGCGGATTGGCAGAATAGCCGCGTGTGACCGAAACCAGGCCGGGCCTCGTCGTCGTGGACAAGCCGGCGGGCCTCACCTCCCACGACGTCGTCGCGCGGCTGCGGCGCATCCTGCACACCCGCAAGATCGGCCACGCCGGCACGCTGGACCCGATGGCCACCGGGGTGCTCGTGTGCGGCGTCGGCCGCGGCACGAAGCTGCTCGGCCACCTCGCGCTGGACACGAAGGCCTACACCGCGACCGTCCGCCTCGGCGCGTCCACCACCACCGACGACGCCGAGGGCGAGACGGTGACGGCTGCCGACCCGTCGGGCGTCGACGAGAACGCCGTGCGCGCCGGGATGGCCGCGTTGACCGGCGCGATCGAGCAGGTCCCGAGCTCGGTGAGCGCGATCAGGATCGACGGGCAGCGGGCGTACGCGCGGGTGCGGGCGGGGGAGGAGGTCGTGCTCCCGGCCCGGCCGGTGACGGTCTCGGAGTTCCGCCTGCTCGCGGTGCGCCGTCCCGGCCCGTTCCTGGACCTGGACGTCGCCGTCGAGTGCACGTCCGGAACCTACGTCCGGGCGCTGGCCCGCGACCTCGGCGCCGGCCTGGGGGTCGGCGGTCACCTGACCGCGCTGCGCCGCACCCGCGTCGGGCCGTTCGTGCTGGACCACGCGCGCAGCCTCGACCAGCTGGAGACCGACCCGTCACTCTCCCTGTCGCTGGACGCCGCGGTCGAGGTCGCGTTCCCCCGCCGCGACGTCGACGCCGAGCTCGCCACCGACCTCTCCCACGGCCGGCCCTTGCCGACGGCCGGCATCGCGGGCACCTACGGCGTCTTCGCTCCGGACGGCCGCGCGCTGGCGCTGGTGAGCGAGCGCGGCGACGGCGAGGAACGCCGGGCCCGCCCGCTCGTCGTGCTGGCCCCCGCGGCGCCCTGACCCACACGCCCCGCGAGTCGGCACGTTTCCGTGCGCGAGTCGGGGCGTGCATGCGCGCGAGTCGCGGTGTCGGTGCGCCCGAGATGCGGTGTCGGTGCGACGTTGCCGGGCGGACTCGGATCGCGGCTCGTGCGCACCCAGGGCCCGACTCGCGGGGTGGGGGTGGGGGTCGGGCGGCCAGGGCGGGCCTCCGTAGGCTCCGCACTGTGGAGCGCTGGCGTGGGCTCGAGGCCGTGCCGACCGGGTGGGGCCGCAGTGTCGTCACCGTCGGGGTCTTCGAAGG
>JBBQEF010000434.1:0-3824 GCA_038320445.1 Mycobacteriales bacterium | reverse complement strand
TCGACGGCGGCGAGCAGCGCCGGCAGCTCGGACGACCCGGCCGGACCGGTGGCCACGCGTCCGAGCCCGCCGGGGAACCGCGGCACGATCTCACGCGCCGCCGGGACCAGCGTCAGCTCGCCGTCCGCTCCCCAGACCAGCGCGCGCGCCCGCAGGGCCGTCAGCGCCGTTCTGAGGCCCGCGGCGGGCAGGTCCGGGCCCAACAGCCTCGCCAGCTCGGCCCGCGCCACGGACGTGCTGTCGGCGTCGGCGACCACGAGGGCCTCCAGCACGGCGAGCGCGGGGGTGTCCAGGTCGTCGCAGGCGCGGTGCACCGATGCCCGGATCCCCGCGCGGGTGGCGAGGACGGTCAGGTCGGCGGGCGGCGGCACGGCCAGGTCGGGACGCAGCCGCAGGAGCGTGGCCAGGGTCCCGTCGTCCTGGGCGCGCAGCCAGTCGACCAGCGAGGTGGGCATCGGATCCAGAGTAGTCGCCGGTGTCCGTGCACCGCCTTGCGCTCGTACGGAATACTGGTGGCGACCGAAGCCCCCCGCTAGGAGGACACCGTGGCCAAGCCCGCGCCCGAGGGCCGTATCGACCCGACCTGGCCCGAGCTGCCAGAGGGCGAGCACCCGGTCTCGGAGCTCGCGAGCCCGGTGCAGGGCTCGCTGTCGCCGTTCGGGGACATCGAGTTCCCGCTGGAGAAGGTGCCCTACGAGCACCCCGTCACAGAGATCAACAAGTAGCCGCGCCCGCGGGGCTGCTGCTCGCGGGCGGCGCGGGGCGCCGGATGGGCGGCCCGAAGGCACTCGTCGAGCTGCACGGCGAGCCGCTGGTGCGTCGTGCGTTGCGCGTGCTGGCCGAGGGCGGATGCGAGCCCCTGCTGGTCGTGGTGGGCGCGTCGGCGGCGGAGGTGCGGGCCGCCCTCCCGCCGGGCGTGCGGTCGGTCGAGGCCCGCGACTGGGCCGAGGGCATGGGCGCCTCGCTCCGGGCCGGCCTCGACGCGCTGGCCACTCTCGATCCGACGCCCGAAGCGGCTCTCGTGCACCTGGTGGACCTGCCCGGCGTCACGGCCCGGGCGGTGGCGCGGCTCGCCGCCGACCCGGGCCCCGACATCTTGCGCCGCGCCGCGTACGGCGGGAGAGCTGCGCATCCCGTCCTCATCGGACGATCACATTGGAGCGGCGTGCGCGGGTCCGCCACCGGTGACGCCGGGGCCCGCGGCTACCTCGCGGGTCACCCGGCGCTGGAGCTGGTGGAATGCGGCGACGTCGCCGATCCCGACGACGTCGACACCCCGGAGGCGCTCGCGCGGTTCCGCCTCAGAGGGTGATCTGCTGCCCGGGGTGGATCAGCCGCGGGTTCCCGGCCAGCGCCGGGTTCTTCGCGACGAGGGCCTGCCAGCCGCCCGCGACGTGGTTCTGCGCCGCGATCGCACTGAGGGAGTCGCCGCGCCGGACGACGTAGCTGCCCGTGGTCGGCGCCGCTGCGGGCTTCGCCGCGGCCGGCTGGGGTGCGCTCAGCCGGACCTGGGGCGCTGCTGCGGCAGGAGCGTTGCGGACCGTGACCGGCTGGCCGGTGGCCCCGGCCTTGCGCGAGCACACGGGCCACGCGCCCCAGCCCTGTCCGGCGAGCACCCGCTCGGCGACCACGATCTGCTGCGAGCGACTGGCCTGGTAGGCCAGCGGCGCGAACGCGGCGCCACCGAAAGCACGCCACGTCGACGGGGTGAACTGCAGGCCGCCGGAGAACCCGTTGCCGGTGTTGATCGACCAGTTGCCGGTGCTCTCGCACTGGGCGACGCGGTCCCACGTGGAGTCGCTCGCCGCGTCGGCCGCAGGGGCCACGGCCACCAGCGGAACGCCGACGACGGCTCCGGCGAGGGCGGTGCGGGCGATGGCCCGTCCGGTGGTGCTGGGGGCGCGATGCCGGCCGCAGTAGCGAGCCATGGGTGTGTCTCCGACGCTGCGCTCGGCCCGGGGAGCCGGCAGGCTGGGGACTGCCGCGGACCGTTCCTGTCCCACGTGGCGTTCGTGAGGCAATGGGGTTCCGGACCGCCGGACAGGGGAGCGCTGCGGTGCCGGGGCTCGCTCGGACCTGGGGCGTCCGTGAGAGCCGACCGGAACGCTACGTGCGGATATTCTGAGAGCCAATCGGCGCGCCCTGGAGGGCGCGCCGGGAGCAACTGGGCCGAATGGCTTAACCAACGGGCGTCGTGGCTGTTCATCACGGCCGGATGTGGCCTACGTCTCGATCATCGTGGTTGCGCTGATGTGACGCACATCACCGTGATGTGGTCTCGAGTAGGGTTCGTCCCGTGGAGCTCACGCACGTCGACGCCACCGGGTCCGCCCGGATGGTGGACGTCACCGGCAAGGACGCCACCGCCCGCACCGCCGTCGCCACCGGCACGCTGCGCACGACCGCCGAGGTCGTGGAGCTCCTGCGTCGCGACGGCCTGCCCAAGGGCGATGCGCTCGCCACCGCTCGCATCGCCGGGATCATGGCCGCGAAGCGCACGCCGGACCTCGTCCCGCTGTGCCATCCGATCGCGCTCTCGGGGGTGACGGTCGACCTCGAGCTCGGCGACGACCGCGTCCACGTCCGGGCCACGGTGCGCACCACGGACCGCACGGGCGTGGAGATGGAGGCGCTCACCGCCGTCGCGGTCGCCGGGCTCACGCTGCACGACATGGTGAAGGCCGTCGATCCCGCCGCCGTGATGGACGGGGTGCGCGTCGAGCGCAAGGACGGCGGCAAGACCGGCACCTGGACGCGGCCGCCCGACGACGCACCTCCTCCCGCGGAGTCGGCATCGTCGGAGAGATCATGAGCAGGCGGGCGCGGGTCGTCACGGCGTCCAACCGGGCCGCGGCGGGCGTCTACGCCGATCGGGGCGGGCCGCTGATCGTCGCGTTCCTGCGGGAGCGTGGGTTCGACACCCCGGACCCGTCGGTCGTTCCGGACGGCGAACCGGTCGGTGCGGCGCTGCGGGCGGCGGTCGGTGACGGCGTCGACGTCGTGATCACGACCGGCGGCACGGGCATCTCCCCCACGGACGCGACCCCCGACGTCACCCGCGCCGTGCTGGACTATGAGGTGCCCGGACTGGCCGACGCGATCCGCGCGGCCGGGGCGCCGACGGTGCCCACCGCGGTGTTGTCGCGCGGGCTCGCCGGCGTGGCGGGCCGGACACTCGTCGTCAACCTTCCCGGCTCGACCGGGGGCGTACGCGACGGTCTGTCGGTGCTGGAGGGCGTGCTGGAGCACGCCGTGGACCAACTACGGGGAGGCGACCACCGATGACGGAGGAAACGGGCGCGGCCGTGCTGCGTGCCGCCGTGGGCGAGGAGCGCCTCGACGTCGCCGAGCACGCCGCACTGGTCGAGCAGGCTGCCGCCGGCGCCGTCGTGACGTTCGCGGGCGTGGTGCGGGACCACGACGGTGGTCGGTCGGTCCGGGGGCTGGAGTACAGCGCCCACCCGAGTGCGAACCGGATCGTGGCCGAGGTCGCCGCCGCTGTCGCGGCCCGCGCGACGGGCGTGCGCGCCGTCGCGGTGAGCCATCGCGTCGGGAAACTGGCGATCGGCGATGTGGCACTCGCGTGTGCGGTGGCGGCCGATCACCGTCGGCAGGCGTTCGAGACCTGCTCCGAACTGGTGGAGGAGATCAAGAGATTGCTTCCGGTATGGAAACACCAGTCGTTCGCCGATGGTGACGACGAATGGGTCAACAGCGCCTGACGCCGTCGTGGGGGGGTTTAACAGCACTTGCGGGCGTAAACAAGGCAGGGGGGGGGTCGGGGGGGGGGGGGGTCTGGCCCCCCCGGCCGCACTTAGGGGTTG
>JBBQEF010000433.1:0-3837 GCA_038320445.1 Mycobacteriales bacterium | reverse complement strand
CGCTGGAGCTGCCCGCCGACGTCCTCGCCGACCTCGACGCGATCGTGTAGGTGAGCTGCTGTCAGGAGTGCTCGACGAGGTCCCAGGTGGTGCCGAACGGGTCGGTGAACACCGCCACCGTGCCGTAGGGCTCGCGGCGCGGCTCCTCCAGGAAGGTCACGCCCGCGGCGACCATGCGGGCGTGGTCCGCCTCGAAGTCCGATGTGCCGGGCGGGCCACCGGCCCGTCGTTGGTCCAGCGCCAGTCCTCGCGGCGGGGACGTCGCGGGTGTGCACGAGCGTCTCCAGCACGCCCATGGCCGCCGAGGCCTCGGCGTCGGCGGGCCCGAACGAGTGGTGGCCGCGCGCACCCGGCGGTGCCGCCCGGACCATCGCGGCCAGCACCGCGCCGGCCGCGGTGAGGACGGCGAACAGCCCTTCCGGCCCGGCGCCCGGGTCGGCCCGGATCGCGTTGTCCTCGCCGCCGGGTGTCCGCGCCGAGGCCTCCAGGGGGAGGTGGTCGCCATAGCCGGGGACACCGAGCTGCGCGGCGTAGAAGAACAGGTCGTCCGCGACGTGCTCGGTGGTCTCCCAGCAGTCCCACTCCAGGTCGCCCGCCGGGCCCCACCAGTCGCCGCCGCTTCCCACCCGCAGGGCGGCGACAGCAGCGGCCACCACGTCGAGGACATCATCGGCGGTGACAGCCATGCGGAGGACTCTAGGGTGGCGGACGGCTGCCCGACAGCCGGAGTGCGCCCGCGGACGGCTCGGCCGCCCGGATGTCGGGGCGCTGGTAGCCGCCCGTCCGGAACGCCTCGCGGACCGCCTCCGTGACGCCGTCGACCCGGCCGAACGGGACGAGCGCGATGGCCGAGCCGCCGAAGCCACCGCCGGTCATGCGGGCGCCGAGGGCCCCGGCCGCGCGTGCGACCTCGCAGGCCAGGTCCAGCTCCGCGCACGACACCTCGTAGTCGCGGGCCAGCGAGAGGTGCGAGGCGTCCAGCAGCGGGCCGATCTCGGCGACCCGACCCGCGTCGAGCATCGCCGCGACGTCCCGGACGCGGGCGATCTCGGTGACGATGTGCTTCGCGCGCCGCCGCAGCTCGCCGTCGAGCCGCTCCAGGTCCGCCGTCGTGGCCTCGCGCAGGCTGCCCAGGCCGAGCGCGGCAGCCGCCTTCTCGACGGCGGCGCGGCGCTCGCCGTACTGGCCGTCGGCCAGGTGGTGCCGGACGCGGGTGTCGATCACGAGCAGGCGCAGCCCGTGGTCGGCGGGAGCGAACGGCACCTGCCGGGTGGTGCCGTCACGGGTGTCCAGCAGCAGCGCGTGCCCGGCCGTGGCCAGCAACGACACGGCCTGGTCCATCCCGCCGGTCGACGCGCCCACCACGTCGTTCTCGGCACTGACGCACGCGGCGGCGAGCGTGCGCCGGCCCGTCGGCGACCCGCCGAGCCCGAGGCCGAACAGGTCGTCGACGGCCAGCGCCGTCGCGCACTCCAGCGCCGCCGACGACGAGAGCCCGGCCCCCAGCGGCACGGTGTCGGTGATCAGCAGGTCGAACCCGCCGACGCGCTGCCCGGCCGCGCGCAGCGCCCACGGCACCCCCGCCGCGTAGCCGGCCCAGCCCGTGGGAGAGCCGGGGCCGACGTCGTCGAGGCGGCCCTCCCAGGTGCCCTCGGCCGGGCTGTGCAACCGCAGCACGTCGTCCGGGCGGGCGGCGACCTCCACCACCGTCCGCTCCGCGATCGCGAACGGCAGGCAGATCCCCTGGGCGTAGTCGACGTGCTCGCCGATGAGGTTGACGCGGCCGGGCGCGGCCCAACGGCCGTCGGGCTCCCGGCCGAACAGGCCGGCGAAGCTCATCCAGCCCTGCGCAGGCGCTCGGCGATCTGCTCGGGGGCCACGTCGTTCACCCACGCCGCCATGCCGGATTCCGATCCGGCCAGGTACTTGAGCTTCCCGGGCGCGCGGCGCAGCGAGAACAGCTGCAGGTGCAGGCGGGTCAGGTCGCGGCCGGTGTGGATGGGCGCCTGGTGCCAGCCCGCGATGTAGGGCAGCTCGGCGGGCTCGCCGAAGTACCGCTCCAGCCGGTGCAGCAGGTCGCGGTACATCACGGCGAGCTCGTCGCGCTCGTCGCCGTCCAGTGCCGTGAAGTCGGGCACCGCCCGGTGCGGCACGAGGTGCGCCTCCACGGGCCAGCGGGCGGCGGCGGGCACGAACGCCGTCCAGTGCTCCCCGTCGAGCACGACGCGGCTGCCGGCCTTGCGCTCGGAGTCCACGACGTCGCCCATCAGGTCGCGGCCCGTGCGCTGGCGGTGCGAGGCCGCCCGGGTCAGCAGGGCCGCCGTGCGCGGGGTGACGAACGGGTAGCCGTAGATCTGCCCGTGCGGGTGCTGCAGCGTCACCCCGATCTCCTGGCCCCGGTTCTCGAACGGGAACACCTGCTCGACACCGGGCATGGCCGAGAGCGCCGCGGTGCGATCGGCCCAGGCCTCGATCACCGTGCGCACCCGGCTCACCGGGAGCGACCCGAAGGCGGCGTTGTGGTCGCTGGTGAAGCACACCACCTCGCAGCGCCCGGTGGCCGGACGCTGCGGCCAGAGCGTGTTGCCGTCGACGTTCGGTTCGACGTCGACCGCCGTGGTCTGGGCGAACGACGGGAAGCGGTTCTCGAACACCACCACGTCGTAGGACGGGGCCGGGATCTCCGACGGCTCGCGGCCGGGCTGTGTCGGGCACAGCGGGCAGTGGTCGGCGGGCGGCATGAACGTGCGGTTCTGGCGGTGCGCGGCGATCGTGACCCACTCCCCGGTGAGCACGTCGAAGCGCATCGTCGATCCGTGCTCGACGATCGGCAGGTCGCGGGTGTCGGGCAGCACCTCGCGGGTGGGGGTGACGTCGTCGAAGTAGTACAGCTCACGGCCGTCGGCCATGCGGGCCGGGGTGCGACGGACGGTCATGCCGAGTGCTCCTCGATCGGGGGCGCGGCCGGGATCGGGGCCGCGACGTTGGTCGGCGCCTGCACGGAGGTGCCCACTTCGGTCGTGCGCGGAAAACGTTGCGGGAACAGCGTTGTGCGCGCACGGGTGCCGGAGGCGCTCATGCCGCGAGCACCACCTTTCCGCAGCTGCTCTCCAGGATCTTGCGCGCGTCCGGCTCCAGGCCGTCGTCGCTCACCACCACGTCCACCTCGGCGAGGGTCGCGATCGTGCTCAACCCCACCACCCCCCACTTCGAGTTGTCGGCCACCACGGCGATCCGGCGCGCGCTGGCCACCAGCGCCCGGTTCGTCTCGGCCTCCACCAGGTTCGGGGTGGTGAAGCCCGCCTCCGCGTCCATCCCGTGCACGCCCATCAGCAGCCAGTCGACGTGCAGCCTGCGCAGCGCGGCCACCGCGATCGGCCCCACCAGCGCGTCGGACGGCGTGCGCTCACCGCCGGTGAGCACCACCGTCAGGTCGTCGCGGCCGGCCTCGTAGAGCACCTCCGCCACCCGCAACGAGTTGGTGACGACGGTCAGCCGCGGCACCCCCAGCAGCTCGGAGGCGACGGCGTGGGTGGTGGTGCCGGCCGACAGCGCCACCGACGCGCCCGGCTCGATCAGCCGGGCCGCCGCGGCAGCAATCGCCTTCTTCGCCGTCGTGTGCAGCCCGGACTTCGCCGCGAACCCCGGCTCGTCGACGCTGCTCCCGGCCACGGTCGCGCCGCCGTGCACGCGCGTGACCAGGCCGCGCCCGGCGAGGACGTCGATGTCGCGGCGCACGGTCATGTCGGACACGCCGAGCCGCTCGACCAGCTCCGACACCCGCGCACCGCCGGTGGTGCGCACCTCGTCGAGGATCAGCTCCTGGCGTTGGCGGGC
>JBBQEF010000432.1:0-3851 GCA_038320445.1 Mycobacteriales bacterium | reverse complement strand
GCTCTCCCCGGTCGGCGTGGCCGACAGCGCCAAGGTCAACGCCAGCTACACCCAGTTCGTCAGCAACGATGCCACCGGAGGCAGTCACCGCTTCCGCATCCCGGTGCTCGCCAACGACGACGATCCGAACATCGCGGGCGGCCCCGGCAACCTCAACCAGGTCGGGATCTCGGACTGGAGCGCCGAGTCGCTGCACGGCGGTCAGGTGAAGTGCGGCACGATCAAGAACGCGGCGCACAGCACCGACTTCGCCGATCTCGGCCACTCGTGCGAGTACCAGCCCAAGCAGGGCTACGCCGGGCCGGACCTGTTCCACTACCGGTTGCGTCAGAAGTCGGACGGGCTCGAGAAGGTCGTGGCCGTCAACGTGACCGTCACCCCCAACACCGCTCCGACCGCGGCTGATGCGTACTTCGGCACCGACCAGGGCGAGGACAAGGACTTCGACCTCGCGCCCTACGCCGATGACCCGGAGAACGATCCGGTCAGCTGCCCGACCACGCTCGTCGGCGCCCCGTTCCCGGCGGCGGGCACCGTGATGCTCGCCGCGGACTGCTCGTTCCACTGGAACAACACGAGCCCGGCGTTCACCGGCGAGGTCGGCTTCACCTACCGGGTGTGCGACACGCACCCGACCTTCGCCATGGCCGAGATGGGTACCGGCATCCAGAAGCTCGCCGGCTTCTCCGACGGCGACCTCAGCGGCTCAGCCACCCGCCGTTGCCGCAACGCCGACGCGACGATCAACGTCAAGGGCCTGCAGCTCGGTGTGCTCTCCCCACCCAAGGGCGTCACCGATGTGGACGTCGTCGATGCGGGGTACGCGAGTGACGGCATCGGGCCGTACTCGGTGGTCATCTCGGTGCTCGACAACGACACGGACAGCAACGGGCCCAAGCCCACGATGCCGACCGCCGCGGTGGCGCTCAAGACCAGCCCCGCCGCGAACGAGGGAACCGCCTCGGTGAAGGCGGACGGAAGCATCCAGTTCACTCCTGCCGACGGCTTCTCGGGCCCGGTCTCGTTCACCTACAAGGTGTGCGAAGACCCCGCACAGCAGAACCCCGACTACGACACCGCCCCGGCCTGCGGGACCGGCCTCGTGAAGATCGAGGTGCTCGGCAACGAAGCGCCGGCCGCGGGAGACGACGTCTACGAGGTGAAGGCCGACGAGCAGCTGAGCGGCGAGTCGCTGGTGCTCAACGACAGCGATGCCGACAACGACGACCTCGTCTGCACGACCACGCCGGTGTCGGTGTCGGCTCCGGCCAAGGTCGAGGCCGTGACCATCGGCGCCGATTGCGGCTTCTCGTTCGACCCGGTCGACGACGCCACCGGTCCGGTGGAGATCGGCTACGAGCTCTGCGATCAGCACCACCTTGCCTTCCCCCTCTGGCCGAAGGTGCCCTATGGCGCCGACGGGCGCACGACCGGCTCGCTCGCAGGTCGCTGCTCGGTGGGCACGGCCACGGTGAACATCGTCGCCCCGCCCGCCGACCAGCCCGAGGTCCGCGACCGTGAGCCGATCTGCGCCGACGACGAGGCCCACACCGGCCACAACACCCCGGTGACGATCGACGTGCTCGCCAACGACAGCGACGTGAACCCCGAAGGGGACCCGTCGCCGCTGACGCTGCCCGGACCGACCGCCGACGAGCCGTTGCCGACCAAGAACGGGGCGTCGATCCAGCTCGACGCCGACCCGACCCGGCTGCAGTACACGCCGGCGGCGGGCTTCACGGGCGATGACTCGTTCGATTACCTCGCCGTGGACACCGCCGGGCAGAGCTGCATGGCCCACGTCGCGGTGATCGTGGACCCCGCCGGCGATCCCGGGACCACGACGACCACGTCGACCTCCACGACGTCCACGACGTCCACCACCCAGCCCGGCAACGGCGCCACGACCACGACGACGACCGGCTCGGGCTCGGGGAGCGACGACGGCTCCGGCTCCGGCTCCGGCTCCGGCTCCGGCTCCGGCTCGGGTTCCGGAAGCGGCGCCGGGACCAACGCGCAGCAGAGCGGCGTGGCCGGGACCACCGCCACGAACGGCACGCTGCCGGTGACGGGTTCGAACCCACTCGGGCTCACGGCCTTCGGCCTGCTGCTCGTGGCGGTCGGGGTCGCCACGCTGCGGGTGCGCCAGCGCAGCTGATCGCCAAGAGCTCCCAAGCAGAGGTGGGCCCGCCCGGGACGGGGCGGGCCCACGTCTTTTTGGCGACCGCCCTGATCACGCAATCCCGCCCGGCCTGGGGTACGTATGGAGGACGTGGGAACCGTTTCCGATGATGCACTGCTCGCCGGTCTCGCCGCCGGCGACGCGGCGGCCGCCGCGGCATTCATGCGCCGGTTCCAACAGCGCGTCTATGGCACGGCCCTGGCGGTCATCGGCGACCGCGGCCTGGCGGAGGATGTCGCGCAGGAAGCCTTCGTGCGGGCGTGGCGCCACGCCGGCGTGTACGACCCGGCCCGCGGCGCAGTGCTGCCGTGGCTGCTGCGCATCACCCGGAACGCGGCGATCGATCGGATGCGCGCCGAGCGGGTGCGGGCGGTCGAGCTCAACGACGAGCTCTTGCTGCGGGTCCGCTCGGCGCTGCCTGATCCGAGCGACGCGTCGGTGACGGCGAGCGAGGTGCTGCGCGTGCGCGCCGAGCTGGCCCGGTTGCCCGAGGAGCAGTGCCGGGCGTTGGTGTTCGCCGTCTACGGCGGGCGCACGGCGCTCGAGATCAGCGAGATCGAGCAGATCCCCCTCGGGACCGCGAAGACCCGCATCCGCACGGCCCTGACGCGGGTACGCAATCGTCTCAACGCCGAGGAGGGAGCCCGGTGACCGCCGCCGATCAGCCCCCACCGTGTGCGGCGCTGCACCTCGTGGCCGAGGAGTTGGCGCTCGGACTGCTCGAGGGCCCCGCTCGGGCCGACGCGGTCGCCCACGTCGACGCGTGCGCCGCGTGCCGCCACCACGTCGACGGGCTGGCCCGCTTGATCGACGATCTGCTCGTCGCCGTGCCCGAGGCCGAGCCCTCCCCCGGGTTCGAGGGTCGCGTCCTCGAGGCCTTGGCGGCGCCCGCCGCGACCGGGCCGGGGAGCACGGGGACGCCGACGCCGGTCGTCGGTGTCGACGCGAGCGACGGAACCGTGACCGGAGCGACGGTCCACAACCTCGATGCCCACCCGCGACCGGGCGCACCCAGCCGCGGCGCGGCCCGTCGTGCGCATCGCGGGCGGACCATCGGCATCGCGGCCGCCGTGATCATCGCCCTCGTGCTCGCCGGCGGCCTCGGAGTGCGAGCGCGGGCGACCAGCGACGCAGAGTTCGTGCGGGCCGCCGCGATGGTGACCCCCGCGGGAAGCCGCGTCGGTCGGGTCGACGTGGCGACCAACCCCGACACGGTGCTCATCGCCCTCCCGGCCTGGGACGACGCCTCCGCCGAGCCGGAGCCCAGCGAGTACCGCCTGCGCATCACGTTGCGCGACGGGCAGAGCCAGGAGCTCGGCCCGTTCGCCCTCAAGCCCGGCAAGGACATGTGGAGCACGCACCTCGGGGTGGACGCCCAACGGGTGACCTCGGTCGCGGTGCTCGACGAGCACGGTGGCACCATGTGCACCGGGACCTTCGGCGCCTGAGCGAGCCGTCACGCCGCTGCTCAGCCCGGAGCCGCGCGATTGCGAAAACCCCTCCGGAGCTGGTGTGCGTACTTGCCTCTGAACCCGGGGCCCACCCGGGCGGACCCCGGAGGTCGCCATGTCCCACCGCCCGTTCTGGACCGCCGCGCTCGTCGCGACGGGCCTGACCCTTGCCGCCGCGTGCACGTCGTCCAACACCGCCTCGACCACCGGTACGACCG
>JBBQEF010000431.1:0-3891 GCA_038320445.1 Mycobacteriales bacterium | reverse complement strand
TCGGTCGACCCCCGCACGGGGGCGGTGGTCGCCTACTACGGCGGGTCGAACGGCGTCGGTCAGGACTACGCGGGCGACACCGTCCGCCAACCCGGGTCGTCGTTCAAGCCGTTCGTGCTCTCCGCGGCCCTGCAGTCCAACCTGGGGATCGGGCTGGGGACCGTCTACGACGGCTCGTCCGGGCAGGTCCTCGGCGGTCGCAAGGTCAACAACTCCGACGGCGAGAGCTGCGGGCAGTGCTCCGTGAAGACGGCCATGACGGAGTCGATCAACACGGTCTTCTACCAGATGGGCATCCAGGTCAGGCCGGCCACCGTGGTGGATGCCGCGCACAAGGCGGGCATCCCGGCCGACATGCTCGGCGCCACCGCCGAGGGCGGCATCGCGCTGGGCGACCAGGAGGTGCACCCCATCGACATGGCGTCCGCCTACGCCACGTTCGCCGCCGACGGTGTGTTCCGGGCCCCGTACATCGTGCAGAAGGTCGTCGCTGCCGACGGCCGCGTGCTGCTCGACCGCAGCGGCGCCGCCCCGGCCGGCAACCAGGCCATGTCGCAGCAGGTGGCCCGCAACATCACCGAGTCCATGATCGACGTCGCCAGCACGTCGTCGATCGCGCTCTCGGGGGGCCGGCCGGTCGCCGCCAAGACCGGCACCGTCCAGCTCGGGGCCACCAACGACAACAAGGACACCTGGACCGTCGGCTACACGCCGTCGCTGTCCACGGCCGTCTGGGTCGGCACCGACAAGAGCGATCCGGTACGCACCAAGGCCGGCAGGCCCGCGTACGGCCGGACCATCGCCGGCCCGATCTGGCAGGACTTCATGAACGCCGCGCTCAAGAGCACGCCCGAGGAGCAGTTCTCCGACTTCGAGCCGCTCGGCACGCCGATCGCGGTGACGCCGACCGCCACCGCCGATGCGGTCCCGACGGTCGAACCGACCGCGGTATCGGACTCCGGCGGCAACTCCAAGAAGAAGAAGAAGCAGCAGCAACAGAACGGCAATTCCGGCGGCAACAACTCCGGCGGCAACAACTCCGACACCCCGGCCGCCCTGGCGCCGCCGGGAGTCGGCCCGTTCGCAGCTCTGCTCACCGCCGGTCGCGGTCGTTCGGGCGGGTGACCACCACCGGTCGGGGGGCCGGACCACCCGCACGCGTCGTCCCCACCTGGACCGATCCGTTCGTGGCTTCGGCCAGCCGCGCTGTGGGGGGCCCGCTCGGCCGGCACGCGCTCATCGGCCGCAGCCGCTTCTGGACGCCCCTGCGCGTCGTGCTGCTGCTCGCCGTGGCCGTGCTGGCGCTCGGGTACCTCGGCAAGGCCAACTGCCTGCAGCAGTACGACACCGGCTCCGGCCCGCAGCTCGACTGGCGCAACGACCGCCAGTACATCTCGATGTGCTACTCCGACACGGTGCCGCTCTACGGCATCGAGGGCGTCGCGAGCGGCTCCGTCCCCTACCGCGATCCCTGGATCGAGGGTGAGGGCACCGCCGACGAGAAGGTCCGCTACATGGAGTACCCGGTCCTCACCGGGTTCTTCCAGTACGCCAACGCCCGCACCGCCGACGCCTGGCAGTGGCTGGCCACGCGGCTGTCGCTGCCCACCGCGCTGTCCGTGGTCGTGTACTTCGACATCACCGCGGTCTGGCTGGCCGCGGCCTGGTTGGTGACCGTGTGGGCCGTGCGGTCGATGCGCCGGTCCCGGCCGTGGGATGCGGCGCTGGTTGCGCTGTCCCCGCTGGTGATCGTGCACGCGTTCACGAACTTCGACACCCTGGCCGTGGCCTGTGCCACCGGCGGCATGCTGGCGCTGGCGCGGCGCAGGCCCGTGCTCGCGGGGGTGCTGCTCGGCATCGGCGGGGCGTTCAAGTTCTACCCGATGCTGCTGCTGCTGCCGGTGCTGCTGGTCGGGGTCCGGCGCCGCGACATCCGCGCGGCCGCGTCGACGATCGGGTCGGCGGTCGGAGCCTTCGTCCTGATCAACCTCCCGGTCGCCTGGGCCTTCACCCGGGGCTGGTGGGAGTTCTTCCGGCTCAACCAGACCCGCCCCGCCGACCCCGACTCGCTGTACTTCGTCGTCAGCTACTTCACCGGATGGTCCGGGTTCGACGGGCCGCTCGCCGACGGCCAGGCCCCCGTCGTGCTCAACGCGGTGAGTCTCGTGCTGTTCGTCGCGTGCTGCGCGGGCATCGCGGTGCTGGCGTGGAAGGCCCCGCGCGCGCCGCGCCTCGCGTCGCTCGCATTCCTCGTGGTGGCGTCGTTCCTGCTGGTCAACAAGGTGTGGAGCCCGCAGTACTCGCTGTGGCTGGTACCGCTCGCCGTGCTGGCCCTGCCCCGGTGGCGGCTGCTGCTCGCCTGGATGCTCGTGGACGCGCTCGTGTGGGTGCCGCGGATGTTCTACTACCTGACCCCCGCCAACAAGGGCCTGCCCCCGGACTGGTTCCTCGGCACCGTCGTGGTGCGCGACGCGCTGGTCGCGCTGCTGTGCGCGGTGGTGGTCCGCACCGTGCTGCGCCCGTCGGAGGACGCCGTGCGGGCGGGCCCGGACCCCGAGGCGGATCCCGACTGGCCGGTCACCCGCTCCGCGCACCGAGCCGTCGCACGAGTTTGAGGCCGGACCAGGTGGCGTCCACCGCGCACACCTTCACGTCCACCCACCCCAGCGGCAGGGCGTGCTCGCGCACCCCGTCCTCGGTGAGGTCGGTGGGCACGCCCGAGGCCTTCTTCGGCCACGCGATCCAGATCGCGCCGCGCTCGGTGCTGCGCGACACCGCACCCGCCCAGCGCCTGCGCATCGCCGCGACGTCCGGGCAGAACAGCAGCTGAACCTCGTAACCGGGCCGGCCGGCGCGGGTGTGGTGCGGGGCACCCAGCTCGAAGCCGGGAGGTGAGCCGAGCACGAGCGCCCGGCCCGTCCCGGTCACGCCGAGCTTGCGCGGGAGCGGGGTGCCCGAGTAGCCGACCGTCACGAGCGGCAGGGTAGGCGCCGCCTCCTGTGCGCGGTAAGTGTTGCCAGAGCACGCCTTACCGCGCACGAGGGAAGCGCGCGATCGCCGGGTGGGGCACGATCGGCTGCGTGGACTCCGAGGACGTGACGGCGGCGCTCCGCCGGTTCGAGCGCCGCGCGGCCGACCGGCCCGACCTCAAACGCTCCGCGGTCGGCATCACCCTGGTGCCCGAACCCGACGGCCTGACGTTCCTGCTCACCCGCCGGGCCACCTCGCTGCGCGGCCACCCCGGCCAGTGGGCGCTGCCCGGCGGCCGCGCCGAGCCGGGCGAGACACCGGGCGCGACGGCCCGGCGCGAGCTGGCCGAGGAGCTCGGCCTGGCGCTGGGTCCCGAGGCCGAGCTGGGCCTCCTGGACGACTACGCCACCCGGTCCGGTTACGTGATCACCCCGGTGGTGCTGTGGGCGGGCGCCGCTGCGGAGCTCGTCCCCAACCCGGCCGAGGTCGGCGAGCTGCACCGCGTGCCGGTGGCGGCGATCGACGTCGAGCCGCGGTTCATCACGATCCCCGAGTCCGGGGCGCCGGTGATCCAGCTGCCGCTGTTCGGGCGGTTCGTACACGCCCCGACCGGCGCGGTGCTCCACCAGTTCCGCGAGGTGGTGCTGCACGGCCGCCCGACGCGGGTGGCGCACCTGGAGCAGCCGGTGTTCGCCTGGCGCTGACCGGCGGTGATCACCGGATCGGTGCGTTCCCGGCCGCATCCGGCCGCCGATGCACCGACCCGGCGATCACCGGCCGTACCCGGGCCGTCCGACGGCGCGCCACAGGTCCACACCGTCGGCGGTGTCGGGCTCGCGGCCGATCAGCGTGGTGGCCAGCTCGCGCAGGGCGTCGCGGTGGGGGCCGGGACCGAGCACCACCGCGCAGGCGCCCCAGCGG
>JBBQEF010000430.1:0-3891 GCA_038320445.1 Mycobacteriales bacterium | reverse complement strand
GCCCGGTGGGTGTGCTCGGCACCCAGACCGAAGAAGTCGTGCACGGTGGTGCGGCTGTGCGTGCCGTTGATCCACTCGCAGTGGGCGCGCCACCGGAACTGGGCCGCCGCCGGCGTCGCGGCCAGCATCTCCCGTGCACCCAGCAACGCCGCGACATTGACGCCGTTGTCCACGGCAGTGCTCTCGACAGTACTCATCGTGCCTCCTGATTGAGCGGTTCTGTTCGTTGGCTTCCCCAGGGTGGCGCTGCGGACCCGAACGGTCTGTCAGGAGCGCTGCGCCTGGGCTGAGGGTGAAAACACTGCGGGGGCGGCGTTGCAGACCGCTTGCAGACCGGCTACAGGGTCAGCTGAACCGGGCCAGGCACGCCCGGGCGTAGGCCACCGCCGCCGGCCCGGACATCGCTGCCGCGGGCATCGCCGGTGGGGGGTCGACGGCCGGCAGCCGGGCCGGGTCCAGTGGCGAGGGTCGGCCGGTCGCGACGAGGCAGTGGTGCAGGACGACGGCCTCGTGGTCGGCGCCGAGCCGGACCAGCAGCCGCACGACGTAGCGCAGGTTGAGGAGCACCAGCCCGAGGGCGTCGCGCGCCATCGACAGCGCGGTCGGGTTGGCGGTCGCCTCCGCCACCTTCAGGGACTCCTGCGCGGCGGGGACGCCCAGCTGCGGCTCGCGGCGCACCGCGTGGCACACCGCCACGTAGAAGAGCGTCCACACCAGCCGGATCGGGTCGATGGCATGTCGGGCGAGGCGGACCTCCCGGTCGTAGTGCGTGAGCGCGAGTCGACGTCGCCCTCGTAGAGGGCCACGTCCGCGAGGACGTCGGCCGGGTAGGCGATGGCGCCCGGTGCCCCGCCCGGGTGCGTGACCGGCCGCGCGCGGCCAGCGACCGGGCCCGCGGGTAGTCCCCCTCGCCCCAGGCCCCGCGGGCCGCGGCGCCCGCGGCCGCAGCGAACAGCGGGTGGTCGGGCGGCGCGAGGTCGAGCGCGCGTGCCGCCCAGCCGGCCGACTCGTAGCCGACACGCACGGAGACCAGCTCGGGAAGGGACGTGACCAGCCGCAGCACGAGGTCGACGTCGCGGTCCTCGGCCGCGCGGTCGAACGCGGCACGCAGGTTGTCGTAGTCGGGCAGGACCCGCTCGACCTAGGACCGCTCGTCGGCGCCCTGCTCGTCGGCGGCCGCACGCTGTGCCAGCCCCGCGAAATACTCCGCGTGCCGGCGCTGCCACTGCCGCGCCCGCGACCCGAGCACGTCGCGGCCGTAGGCGCGCAGCGTCTCCAGCATGCGGTAGCGCGACCGGCCGGCGCTGATCACGGGCGTGATCATCGACTTGTCGACGAGTCGGGTGATCAGGTCGAGGGTGTCGTCCTCGGTCATGCCCGGGTCGGCGCACACCCCGTGGACGCCGGTGAGGTCGGCGCCGCCCGCGAACACCGACAGCCGCGCGAACAACCGCTGTTCCGGCTCCGACAGCAGCCGGTAGGACCAGTCGATCGTGGCCTCCAGGCTCTGCTGCCGGGCAGGTGCGCCGCGGACCCCGCCCTACAGGAGGATGGGGTGTTCCAGCCGCTGCGCGATCTCCGCGGCGCTCATGACCCGCATCCGGGCCGCGGCCAGCTCGATCCCCAGCGGCAGCCCGTCGAGGCGCCGGCAGATCTCGGTGATCGCCCGGTGGGTCTCGTCGTCGGCCCGGAAAGTCGGGCCGGTTGGTCCGGGCCCGCTGCACGAACAGGGTGCTCGCGTCCGGGGCCGGCAGCGGCTCCACCGCCCACCGCTGCTCGCCCGCCACGCCCAGCGGCTCGCGGCTGGTGGCCAGCACGGTCACGTCCGCACACCGCGTCACGACGTCCTCCACCAGCCGTGCCGCCGCGTCGAGGACGTGCTCGCAGTTGTCGAGGACCAGCAGCAGCCGGCGCGTGCTCAGGTACTCGATGACGCTCTGCTCGATCGTCAGGCCGTGGCGCTGCTGGACGCGCAACGCGCCCGCCACCGTGAGCCACCGGCCCGCCGGTACCGAGCCGGGCGAGCTCGACGAGCCAGACCCCGTCGGTGAACCGGGACGTGGTCCGGCCGGCCACCTCCTCCGCCAGCTGTGACCGACCTGCAGCGGGCCCAGTATCCGAAGCGCACGGCGTCCCCCTCGACTGCAAGCCGCTTGCAATCCGGCGGGTGAGAGTAGCCCTCATCGAACGGGAGAACAGATGCACACGACCACAGCCGGACCGCGCGCGCCGGTCACCGACTGGCCGAGCGAGGGTCAAGGTGGCGTCGAACCTGCTTGATCGCATGATCGTCGACCGGTCCACCCGCTGCGCGGCCACCGCCTCGGCCACCGTTACCCACGCGTCTCGGCGCATCGCGACGCCACAGCCGGCAAGGGTCTGGAGCTTTCATGCGGGCACATACGGCATCACCCTGGTTGCGATCAGCTCGATCTGTCGACGATCGGCCTGTCGACGATCGGCGCCGATGGGCCAGAAGTGCACCCGTCGACACCCGGCCCTGGCGTAGCTGGACAGGAGCTCTGCGCAGGTCTGCGCGGGGCCGACACAGACTCTCCCGCGCAACTCCGCAGGGTCGCGGCGTAGCAACGGCGCCAGAACCTCGGCAAGAATCCGGTCCGCTTCCGCGCGACTCTCAGTGACCCAGGTCCACATCGTCACCAGCGCATGCGGGAACACGTCACCGGATCGGCCCGCTCGGTCCAGTTCGCCCTCCAGCGCTGCGGCGTTGTCGACGAACGCTTCGGGGGTCGTGTTGTACGCCGAGGCCAGCCAACCGTCGCCCAGACGGGCAACGCGCCGCAGACCCGTTGGCGATCCCCAGCTGCCCAGCCAGCTCGGCAGCGGGCGTTGCACGGGCAGTGGCTGCAGTGGTTGTTCGGGTCTTGAGTGGTAGTGCCCCTCAGGCGGCGGGTCCCCGGCCAACAAGGCCCTGACCATGGCCACCGACTCGTCGAAGCGAGCCCACCGTTCGTCGAAACCGATCCCCGGCGCGCGATAGTCACCCCGTGATGACCCCGGGCCCAGGCCGGCGATCACGCGACCGCCCGAGAGAACATCGAGGGCGGCCAGCGCCTTGGCGACCGGGACCGGTCCCCGTAGCGACGGCAGCGACAAAGTGGTGGCCAGCATCATGTCTCCCGAACGCTCGACCACCGCAGACAGGGCGGTGAAGCCGTCCAGCCACGGCACGGGGAACACGAAATGGTCGTTGGCCGAAACCGCGACGAAACCTCCATCACGTGCCGCGTCCACCACCTCGAACATGCGCAGCGACGAGAGACCCTCACCCATCAGATCGATCTGGGGCAGATGTACGCCAGCCTCCATGACACGCACCCTCGCACTGAGTCCGTCGAAGGAGCGTCCCGCTGGGTGCGGCGGGGTTGCCGTTCTTCACCGTCGTGCGCGACCCGGCCACGGTCATCGTCCTGCGCCTGGTGATGGCGTCGCCCGCCTGATCCGGGCCGCCACCGATTCGGAGCAGGCCGAGGTCGCCGTCGCGGTGGCCGACGCCTGGCACCGGCGGGGCGTGGGCAGCCAGTTGATCACCGCTCTCGCCGACCGGGCGCGGGCGGTGGGCGTCCGTCGGCTGATCGCTCGTGTCCTGCCCGAGAACGCTCGCTCCCGGGCAGCGGGGGAGGGGTGATGGTTCCAGCACAGTCGCGGCGGGTCCGATCGCCGTGATCAACTCGGTGACGTGATACAGGCTGCCGCTACTTCCAGCGGTTGACGAACTCGACCGTCGCGGTGTTGACCTCACCGGGGTCGGAGGCGCTCAGGAAGTGTCGACCGCCCTCAACGACGCGCAGCTGGGCGTTGGCGCTGTTGACGAAGAGTGGGATCTCATCCTCGGCATTGGCGACCGAGTAGACCGGGTCTGCTGTGCCG
>JBBQEF010000429.1:0-3895 GCA_038320445.1 Mycobacteriales bacterium | reverse complement strand
TGGAGGTTGAAACACGTCTCGGGGTCGGACAGGTCCAGCCCGGTGATCTGACGGATCCGCTGCAGGCGGTACTTCAGCGTGTTGCGGTGCACGATCAGCGCGGCGGCGGTTGCCGAGTAGCTGCCACCCCGGTCGAGGTAGTGCGAGAGGGTACGCACGAGGTCAGCGCCGCGCTGCTGGTCGTACGCCAGCAGCTCGCCGATCCACTGCTTCACGAAGCGTTCCACCTCGCCGAGATCGTCGATCCCGACGAGCAGCCGGTAGACGCCGAGGTCGTCGAAACGAACCACCCGGTCGTCCCACTCGGCGACGGCCAGCAGCCGCAGCGCGAGCTTTGCCTGCCGGTACGAGCGGGGGAAGTCCACCACGCGCTCGCAGCGCTCGCCGACCCCGATCCGGGCCCGGCCCCCGCCCAGCTCGCGCAGGACCGAGGAGCGCAGGGCATCCCAGTCGGCCTCGCAGTCGGCGAGGAGTACGACCTGGGCTCCGCGGGCCACCAGCAGGGTGCCTGCGGGCTCCTCCCGCGCCGCGTGGCGCACGGCCTGGAAGAACGTGTCGTTGTCGCGGGTGCGACCGCGGCCCTCGACGACCACGACGCGGTGCGGGCGTTGCAGGTCGTAGCCCAGCGCGGTCGCGCGGGCCAGTCCGCTCTCCTCGTCGGTGCCGCCCAGCAGCTCGTCGACGAGATCGCGGCGCAGCCGCAGCTCGCTCTCGGCGAGGCTTCGGACCCGCGCGAGCTCCATCGCCAGGATCGTGGCGCCGTGCTCGAGCGCCATCAGCTCCTGGTCGCCCGCGCGGTGGTGGGGGTCCAGCAGCGCGATGACGCCGATCGTGTCGCCCTGCGGATGGGCGATGGCGAAGATCCTGGAACCCTCCCGGATCGGGTGGACCTCCCGCTTCGCGCGGCAGACCAGCCGCTCCCGGCAGGCGGCGGAGTCCTTCGGGTACGGGTCGGGCCGGCTCGGGCCGGCCCAGGCCTGCAGGTTGCCGTAGCGGTCCTCGATCGCCACCTGCAGCCCGGTCAGCTCGTGCACGGCCCGCGCGATGCCCTCGCGGCCCTCTCCGGACACGGCGACGGCGGTGAGCCGGGTGTGGATGTCCATGCTGTACTGCAGCGCGCCGACACTGCCACGCAACCGGTCGTTGAGCACCGACAGCGTGGCCGCGGTCGCCTGCTCCTGCACGTGCAGCCGCTGGTTGGCCAGCGCGCCGCCGGTCTGCTGGGCCAGCGCCCTGAGCATGAACTGCTCCTCGCCCGACGGCTCCTGCGCCGCCCCGACGACGAGGTGGCCCAGATGGCCTCCGGAGCTGCTCAGCGGGTAGGCCCACCCCCAGCCGGAGCCGGGCACGTCGACGTGACCGCCGGTGGGGCCGAGATCCCGGGCGCCGCCGGCGTCGGGCACGAGCTCGACGGAGACCGCGTTGCACCGCGCCAGCGAGGGGGCGGCGGTGGTGGCCAGCTGCAGGATCTGGTGCTCGTCGGCGCCCTCGGTCATGAGCTGGCCGAGGACCAGCAGGCTGCGCATGCTCGACAGCAGCCCGCGTTCGAGCTGGGTCGAGGTGTCCAGGAGGGTCACCGTCCCGCCACCCGCGCCAGGTACTCGTCGGGCTCGACGTACCAGGGGTTGTCGAGCAGCTGCCCGCTGAGCAGGACCTTGGGGTGGGTGCGCAGGATCTCCAGCAGCACCTGCCCGTCGGAGAACTGCTCCAGGTCGTACAGGCAGAGCAGCACGACCTGGGGGTGTCGCGGGAGGAAGGCGTTCAGCGTGGCCTCGTAGGCCAGCAGGTGCTCGACGCCGGGCATGCCGCGCAACGCCCACGTCATCTCCCCGGCCGCGCGCACGAACCCGAACCCGTCCTGGAGCAGGGCGCCCTCCCAGAACGTGATCATGCGATCGATCGAGAAGAACCCACCGGCGAGGTAGGTGGTACCCGACCGCATCGGCTGCAGCGGCCCGCCGGTGACCGACAGGTCGAGGTCGAACTCGGCGGCCAGCGCCCGCACGGAGCCGTCGGCAGCCGGGTCGTCGGTGACGCAGACGCACTTGTCGCCCGCGCGCAGCCCCTCCCGCAGGTAGGGCAGGAGCAGCTCGTCGCGCTGCGCCGCACCGCGGTAGAACGCGCAGATGTGATCGCCGGGCGCCAGGTCGACGCCCGGGAGCCCCATCGCCAGTGATGTCGTCATGCGCGGCCTCCTGCGGCTGCCGTGGTCGACCGTACCGGCCCCGGTGCCCGGCGAACAGGCCGTCTCACGGCGGCGACCCGGTGATCTCGTCCCGGACGATGGCGGCGCCCTCGGCCAGCGCACGGAGCTTGCCGATCGCGATGGTGCGCGGGAGGTTGATCAGCCCGCAGTCGGTGGTGAGGGCGAGCCGCTGCGCCGGGACGTAGGCCAGCACCTCGCGGATGCGGTCCGCGACCTCGTCGGCCGTCTCGGTGATCGTGGTCTTCACATCGATCACCCCGGCGACGAACGGCCGGTCCCAGCCGTTCTCCACCAGCGGCTTGAGGTCCTCGGGACCGGTGCGCCCGACCTCGTAGTTCAGGGCGGTGATGTGCGCGCCGGTGACCTTCGGGAAGAGCGCCGCGGCCCGGGCGGGAGCGTGGCCGGGGGTGCCGGAGTAGTTGCCCCAGCAGGTGTGGATCCAGAACTGGCAGCCGATGCCGTCCATCGCGGCGTTGACGGCGTCGACCTCCCAGTCGCCCATCCCGAACGGCCACACCGACTCGTCGAGCTGGATGATGTCGCAGCCGTTCTGCTCCAGCTCCGCGAAGTCCTCGTGGAACGCCTTCGCGATCGCCATCCCCAGCTCGCGGGTGCTGTCGTAGTAGGTGTTGGTGGCCGCCGCGGCGAGCACCTGGATCCCGACGTAGGAGATCTTGACCGGCTTCGACGTGGCCTTGCGGGTGGCCCGGAGCGTGGCCATGTGGAACGAGTGGAGCCGGGTCACCTCGCCGACGACGGCGGGGGAGGACAGCGTCGAGAACACCGGCAGGCCGATGCTGCCGCCCGACGCCCGGAATCCCGTCATGCGCTCGTAGTAGTGGTAGATGATCTGCGCGTACGGGGAGTCACCGCCGTAGACCTTGCCGTCGGCGATGACGTCGAGGCCGGCTTCCTCCTGGTCGTGCACGATGGCCAGCACGGCGTCCTCGAACGCCTCCCGGCTGATCGAGTCGTGGATGAACTCGCCCTTGGCGAACTGCGCGAACGCGTGCCCGTCGTACCAGCGCGGGTTGGGGTAGTTGCCGACCATGGTGGTGGGCAACAGCACGTCCTGGGGGCCCACCAGCATAGGTCGCGACGTTACGGCCCGTGGCCGTGCTCGTCCTCGGCCTGCGCAGCCAAGGAAGGTGAGCGGGCTCTCGTCCTGTCAGGACGAAAACTTCCAGTCCACCGCCACGGCCCCGTCCCGTGTCGCCAACACCGGGTTGAGGTCGATCCCCGCGATGTCGTCCGCGGCCCACAGCAGGTCGCCGGCCGCGACGACCACGTCGGCCAGCGCGTCGAGGTCGGCCGGATCCGTGCCGCGGGCCCCCGACAGGAGCGGGAACCCGCGCAGCCCCGCGAGCAGCTCGCGGGCCTCGGCACGGTCCAGCGGGGCCATCGCGAACGCGACGTCGCCCAGCACCTCGACCCAGATCCCGCCGATGCCGACCATCACGACCGGGCCGAAGACCGGGTCGCGCAGCGCACCGACGGCGACCTCGACGCCGCTGAGCTGGGGCTGGACCAGCACCGGGCCCTGTGCGAGCAGCGCGGCGGCAGCGGCGCGGACCTCGTCGGCGTCGGCGAGGTCCAGCCGCACCCCGCCCAGCTCGGTGCGGTGGGCGGCTTCGGCGAGCTTGACGACGGCCGGGACCGCGGTCGCGGCGGCGACCGCCTCGTCGGCCG
>JBBQEF010000428.1:0-3974 GCA_038320445.1 Mycobacteriales bacterium | reverse complement strand
AGATGCTGACGGCGGCCGGCGCCGAGGTCGTCGTCGTCGACCCCCTGCGCGACGAGGCGCTGCCCGCGGGGACGGCGGCGCTCGTGCTGCCCGGCGGGTTCCCCGAGGAGCACGTCGCCGCGCTGGGGGCGAACGCTGCGCTGCGCTCGGGCGTCGCCGCGCTCGCCGCCTCCGGCGCGCCGGTGCACGCCGAGTGCGGCGGGCTGCTCTACCTCTGCACATCGTTGGACGGCGCGCCGATGTGCGGGGTGCTGCCCGCCACGGCCGCGATGACGGATCGGCTCACGCTGGGTTACCGCGACGCCGTCGCGCTCGCCGACTCCTCGGCCTTCCCGGCCGGGTCCCGGGTGTCGGGGCACGAGTTCCACCGCTGCGCGGTCACCCCGCGTGCCGGGACCGCGGCGTGGGCGTGGCGGGACGGCGAGCCCGAGGGCTTCGTCCAGGGCGGCGTCCACGCGTCGTTCCTGCACACCCATCCGGCCGGGAACCCCGGGGCGGTGGCGCGGTTCGTCGCCGCGGCGCGGTCGGCAGCCGGATGACTCGACTGATGCGGACCGCAGGGCTACCGTCGGGTAACCCCGACGGTGGGAGGCGTCATGACGAGGACGGGACTGGTGCTGGGGGCGGGCGGGCTGCTCGGCTCCGCGTGGATGACCGGTGCCCTCCACACGCTGTCCCAACGGCTCGACCGCCCGCCGGGTGAGCTCGACATCGTCGTCGGCACGAGCGCGGGCAGCGTGCTCGGGGCCGCGTTGCGCTGCGGCATGACCGTCGACGAACTGCTGGCCCACCAGCGCGGCGCCACCCCCGCCGAGATCGCGCCCGACCTGGTGACCGCCGCCGGCGAGCTGCCCGACATGCGCACCATCGAGCGCGAGTCCGGCGACGGGCTGCCCCCGGTGCCGCTGCCCTGGATCGGGTCGCCGCGGCTGGTCGCGGCCGCCGTCGCGCGGCCGCTCTCGATCAACCCGGTGATCGCGGCGGCAGGGCTGCTGCCCGCAGGCCGGGGCCGGATGGGATCGCTGATCCGGATGGTCGCGGCACTGCAGAACCGGCTCGGCGTCACCGTCGACGGGTGGGTGCCGGGCTCGCCCCTGTGGGTGGTGTCGGTGGACTACGACCGCGGGCGCCGCGTCGTCTTCGGCCGTGCGGGCGGACCGCCCTCGACGGTAGGGGAGGCGGTGCTCGCCTCGTGCTCGATCCCGGGCTGGTTCACCCCGCAGGTGATCGACGGCCGCCGCTACGTGGACGGCGGCATCGCGTCGTCGACGTCGCTGGGGCTGCTGGCCCGGCCCGGCGCACCCGAGCTGGACGAGGTGTACGTGCTCGCGCCCATGGCGAGCCACGCCTACGACCTGCCGCTCGATCCCGTGGCCGGGATGGAGCGCGGCGTGCGGCGCGTGCTCACCCGCTGGCTCGACGCCGAGGTCCGGGCGGTGCGGGCCACCGGCACCCGGGTCACGGTGCTGACGCCGGGCCCCGCCGATCTCGCCGCGATGGGCGGCAACCTGATGAACCCGCGGCGCCGGGCGCGGGTGCTGGACACCGCACTGACCACGTCGGTGGACGCGCTGGCCCGGGCTGTGGACGAGGGACGGAGCGCGGCGTGACACCCACCGGCGAGCGGGCCCGGAACGGCGGGATCGAGCTGGCCTACGAGCAGCTCGGGCCGGACGGCGGCGAGCCGCTGCTGCTGATCATGGGCTTGGGCATGCAGATGATCTTCTGGCCGGACGGCCTGGTCGCGGAGTTCGTCCGGGCCGGATTCACCCCGGCCCGCTTCGACAACCGCGACGTCGGCATCTCGACCCACCTGACGCACCGCGGCGCCCCCTCGCTGCCCGCACTGTTCGCGGTGCCGCACGCTGTTGCGCCCTACCGGGTCGCGGACATGGCCGACGACGCCGTCGCGGTGCTCGACGCGCTGGGCTGGGAGTCGGCGCACGTGTTCGGGACGTCGATGGGCGGGATGGTGGCGCAGGCGCTCGCGATCGGGCACCCAGGCCGCGTCCGCTCGCTGACGTCGGTGATGTCCACACCGTCGCCGCGCATCGGCCGTCCGACCGCAGCCGCGGCACTGGCCCTCGCCGCCCGCCCGGCCCGCACCCCGGAAGAGTCGGGGGAGCGGGCGGTGCGGACGTTCCGAGTCATCGGTTCGCCCGGCTACCCGCTCGACGAGGACTGGCTGCGCGGCTACGGTCGCCGCGCCTTCGTCCGCGAGCTGGACGCCACCGGCTCGCGGCGGCAGCTCGCGGCGATCAACGCCTCGCCCGACCGTCGCTCCGGGCTGCACGGCGTCCGCGTGCCGACGCTGGTGGTGCACGGTGAGGCCGATCCGCTCGTGCGCCCGGACGGTGGCCGGGCCGTCGCGGCGGCGGTGCCGGGGGCGCGGCTGCTCACGTTCCCGGGCATGGGCCACAACATGCCGCGCGAGCTGTGGCCGTCGATCGTGCGGGCAGTGGCGGATCTCGCCCGCTGAGCGTTGGACGCGGGCGTCGGGCGCAGCACAGACTGTCCGGCGTGGAACGCGGGAGAGTGTCGTTCGTGGGGGCCGGGCCGGGCGCGGCCGATCTGATCACGCTGCGCGGGGCGCGGCGCATCGCCGAGGCCGACGTGGTGATCTGGGCGGCCAGCCTCGTCATGGAGGAGTGCATCACCGAGCACGCCCGTGCCGACGCCGAGCTGGTCGACTCGTCGAGGATCGCGCACGAGGACGTGCTCGCGCTCTACCGCCGGGCTGCGGCCGACCGGCTCGTGGTCGCGCGCGTGCACTCCGGCGACCCGTCGCTGTGGGGGGCCGTGCAGGAGCAGTACGACGCCGCGTCGGCGCTGGGGCTCGACGTCGAGATCGTGCCGGGGGTCTCCGCGTTCGGGGCCGCCGCGGCCGCCGTCGGGCGGGAGCTGACGATCCCGGAGGTGGCCCAGTCGGTCGTGCTGACCAGGCTGGAGGGAGGTAAGACCCCCATGCCGCCGGGGGAGAAGCTGCGCGAGTTCGCCCGGCACGGCACCACGCTGGCGATCTTCCTCTCGGCTGCCCGCACGGCGCAGATGGTGGAGGAGCTGCGGGCGGGCGGCTATCCGGCCGACACGCCCGTGGTCGTCGCGTACCGCACGAGCTGGCCCGACGAGATCACCGTGCGCTGCCGGCTCGACGAGGTCGAGGCCGTCTGCAAGGAGCGGAAGCTGTGGCGGCAGACGCTGTTCCTGGTCGGCGCCGCGCTGGGGGCCACGGGCACCCGCAGCCACCTCTACCACCCGGGCCACTTCCACACGTTCCGCAAGCCCGAACGCGCGGCGCGGGCGGCCCTGCGCGCGGCTCGGGCCGCAGGACGGCCGGCCCCGTGACGACGCTCACCGTCATCGGGATGGACGGCGGCCCGCTGCCGCCCGGCGCCGCGGCGGAGCTCGCGCGCGCCGAGATCGTGGCCGGGGGTCGGCGGCATCTCGCGGCCGCGCCGGTCCCGCCGGCCGCCGAGCGCGTGGAGCTGGGCCCTCTCGAGGCGGCGATCGACGTCCTGGCCGGGCGCCGCTCCGTGATCCTGGCCAGCGGCGATCCCGGGTTCTTCGGCATCGTCCGGCTGCTGCGGGAGCGCGGGCACGATCCCGTCGTGCTGCCGGCCCGGTCCAGCGTGCAGACGCTGTTCGCGCGGCTCGGCCGTTCCTGGGACGACGTCGCCGTGGTCAGCGCGCACGGCCGGGCTCTGACCCCGGCCGTCAACGTCTGCCGCGCCCGCGCCGCCACGGCCGTGCTCACGGCACCGGGAGCCGGGCCCGCCGAGATCGGCGCCGCACTGCACGGCTGGCCGCGCACGCTCGTCGTCGCCGAGGACCTGGGTGGGCCGGACGAGCGGCTGACCACCCTGCCCGCCGCCGAGGCCGCCCGGCACGAGTGGCACCCGCTCACCGTCGTGCTCTGCCTGCGCGACCCGGACACCGTCCCGGCCCGCGGCTGGTTCGCGGGTGGCGAGCCCGCG
>JBBQEF010000427.1:0-3997 GCA_038320445.1 Mycobacteriales bacterium | reverse complement strand
ATGGTCTTGTCGCAGCCGCCGAGCAGCACGAGCCCGTCCACCGGGTTGGCGCGGAACATCTCCTCCGCCGCCATCGCGGCCATGTTGCGCCACAGCATCGCCGTGGGCCGCACCAGCGTCTCCCCCAGCGACACCACCGGGAGGTTCAACGGGATCCCGCCGGCCTCGTAGACGCCCTGCTTGACGCTCTCGGCCACCTCGTTCAGGTGGGCGTTGCAGGGCGTCAGGTCCGACGCGGTGTTGGCGATCGCGATGTGCGGGCGGCCGTCGAACGCGTGGGCCGGGAGGCCGCGGCGCATCCAGGCCCGGTGGATGTAGGCGTTGCGGTCGGTTCCGGCGTACCACTGTGCGCTGCGCTGCTCACCCATGAGTACAGGATGGTCCGATGCGTGCGTTCGTGGTCAAGGCCCCGCTCGACGGGGCGGTGTGCGACGTCCCGGAGCCGGTCGCGGGCGCCGGAGAGGTCGTCGTCGACGTCCACCGCGTCGGGCTCTGCGGCACCGACGTCGAGTTCTTCACCGGCGACATGGCCTACCTGCACCAGGGACACGCCGCCTATCCGATCCGGCTGGGTCACGAGTGGTGTGGGGTCGTGTCCGCCGTCGGGGCGGGTGCGGACGGGAGCTGGCTCGGGCGCCGCGTCACCGGCGACACCATGATCGGGTGTGGGCGCTGCCCCCGCTGCCTGACCGGGCGGCACAACGTGTGCGCCGCCCGGGTCGAGATCGGCGTGCGCGGCGGCTTCCCCGGCGCGCTCGCCGAGCAGCTCGCCGTGCCCGCCTCGGCGCTGCTGGCCCTGCCCGACGGCGTCGACGACACGGCGGGCGCCATGGTCGAGCCCGGCGGCAACGCGCTCCGCGCGGTGCGGGCGGCTGCGCTCGCGCCCGGCGACCGCGTCCTCGTGCTCGGGACCGGCACCATCGGACTGCTCGTGGCGGCGTTCGCGCGCGCGGACGGGGCGGAGGTCCATCTGCTGGGCCTTGCCGACCACCTCGCCTTCGCCGGCACCCGCGATGTCGGAGGCGTCTGGACAGCGGCCGACCTGCCGGCGTTGCCCTGGGACGCCGTCGTCGACGCCTCCAACTCGGCCGCACTGCCCGCACTGGCCCTCGACCTCGTCGAGCCCGGGAAGCGCGTCGTCTACATAGGACTCGCCGGCGGGCCCAGCACCATCGACACGCGGGCACTCGCGCTCAAGGACGTCACGGCGGTGGGCGTCCTCGCCGCCTCCCACGGCCTCGCGGGCGCTGTGGCGGCCTACGCCGCAGGCGCCGTGGACCCCCGGCCGCTGGTCGCGGCGACGCTGGGCCTGGACGCGGCAGCCGATGTGCTGGCGGGCGGGCGACCACTCGACGCGGGCCCCGGCCCGAAGATTCACATCGACCCGCGGCGTATCGCCTGAGAGCGCACGGAGGGTTGTCCGGCCGCGGCCCGGTGCCGCTCAGCGCCGGGGCGTCGTCGGTCCTGTTGCGGCGGCCCGGCCGGTGGCCGTCACCAGCCTCAACGCCTGGCCCGCGATCTCCAGCTCCTCGTCGGTCGGCACCACCAGCACCGCGACCCGGCTCTCGGGCCGCGAGACGGTGCGCTCGCCCCCACCGGCGGCGGTGTTGGCCTCGGCGTCGACGAGCACCCCGAACCCCTCCAGCCCCGCGCACACCTGCGCTCGGACCCCCGGGGCGTTCTCCCCGATCCCCGCGGTGAACACGATCGCGTCCACCCGGCCCAGCGCCGCTGCGTAGGCCCCGACGTAGCCGCGGATCCGGTAGCAGAACACGTCGAGCGCCTCCGCCGCGTCGCCGTCGCCCGCGGCGGCGCGCTGCTGCACGTCGCGCAGGTCCGACGTCCCCGCGAGCCCGACCAGGCCGCTGCGCCGGGTGAGCAGGTCCTCGATCTCCCCGAGGTCCATCCCGGCCTCGCGGTGCAGGGTGAACACCACGGCGGGGTCGATGTCGCCGCTGCGGGTGCCCATGACCAGGCCCTGCAGCGGCGTCAGGCCCATCGACGTGTCGACCGAACGTCCGCCCGCCACCGCCGCGGCACTCGCCCCGTTGCCGAGGTGCAGGGTGATCAGCGCGAGCTCGTCGATCGGTCGGCCGAGGTGCGCGGCCGCCCGTCGCGAGACGTAGGCGTGCGAGGTGCCGTGGAAACCGAACCGGCGGATGCCGTGGCGGTCGGCGAGGTCGCGGGGCAGGGCGTAGCGGTAGGCACGCGGGGGAAGCGTGCGGTGGAACGCGGTGTCGAACACCGCGACCTGCGGGATGTCCGGGTAGAGCCGCCGCGCGACCTCGATACCGAGGGCGTTGGCCGGGTTGTGCAGCGGGGCCAGCGGGGTCAGCGCGCGAATCGCGGCCAGCACCGCGTCGTCGACCAGCGTGGGATCGGTGAACCGCTCCCCGCCGTGCACCACGCGGTGGCCGATCGCGGCCAGGTCGGCGGGCAGCCCTCCCCCGCGCGCGAAGGCGTCGAGCACGCACCGGAGGCCGGCCTCGTGGTCGGCGATCGGCTCGTCGACGACGTCGTCGGCGGCGCCCGGAACCCGGTGCACGAGCCGGGAACCCGGGCCACCGATCCGGTCGACCAGCCCCGACGCGAGGCTGCGCCCACTCCCGTCCCCGGTCACTTCCCACAGCCGGTACTTGATCGACGAGGAGCCGGTGTTGATGACGAGGACGGTTCCCTTCATGACCGTGCCACCTGCGCCTGGATCGCCGTGATCGCCACGGTGTTGACGATGTCGGCCACCGTCGCCCCCCGGGACAGGTCGTTGACCGGCTTGGCCAGGCCCTGCAGCACCGGCCCGATCGCGACCGCCCCGGCGCTGCGCTGCACCGCCTTGTAGGTGTTGTTGCCGGTGTTGAGGTCCGGGAACACGAACACCGTGGCGCGCCCCGCCACGGGGCTGTCGGGCAGCTTCGTCCGCGCCACGCCGGCGTCGACGGCCGCGTCGTACTGGATCGGCCCTTCGACGAGCAGCCCGGGCGCCCGCTCCCGCACCAGCGCGGTGCCCCGCCGGACGAGCTCGACGTCGCTGCCCGAGCCCGACGGCCCCGTCGAGTACGACAGCATCGCCACCCGCGGCTCGATCCCGAACAGCTGCGCGGTCGCGGCGGCGGAGATGGCGATGTCGGCGAGCTGGCTGGCGTCGGGGTTGGGCACGACCGCGCAGTCGGCGTAGACGAGCACCCTGTCGGCGAGGCACATCAGGAACGCGCTGGACACCAGCGACACCCCCGGCGCGGTGCGGATGATCTCGAACGCGGGGCGGATCGTGTGCGCGGTGGTGTGCGCCGCGCCCGACACCATCCCGTCGGCGAGCCCCTGGTGGATCATCATCGTGCCGAAGTAGGAGGAGTCGACCATCACGTCGAGCGCCTGGACGAGCGCGATGCCCTTGTGCGAGCGCAGATCCGCGTAGACCTCCGCGAACCGCTGCCGGTACGGGGATGTGGCCGGGTCGACGAAGCGAGCGCCGGGCAGGTGGAGTCCCAGGGCGGCGGCGCGGGCGCGCACCTCGGCCTCACGGCCCAGCAGGGTGATGTCGGCGACGCCGCGCAGCAGCAGCTGCTCGGCCGCGGCGAGGACCCGGTCGTCGTCGCCCTCGGGGAGCACGATGTGGCGCCGGTCGGCGCGGGCCCGCTCCAGCAGGGCCTGTTCGAACATGAGCGGCGTCGTGCGGGTCGAGTGGCTGACGGCCAGCCGCTCCTGCAGCCGCTCCCGGTCGACGTGGTCGTCGAACAGCCGGATCGCCGTCGCGATCTTTCGCTCGCTGTTCGGCCCGATGGCACCGCGCACACTGCTGACGGCCGTCGCGGTCTGGTAGGTGTCCGAGCCGACCGCGAGCACCGGCACCCTCGCAGCGCCCAGCCCCTCGACCAGACGGCGCGCCGCATCGTCGACGAAGCCACCCGTGAGCACCAGGCCGGCCACCGCCGGGTAGGAGCCCGAGAGGTGCGCGGCGAGGGTGCCCGCGATGATGTCGGTGCGGTCGCCCGGGGTG